>NZ_JANZKV010000091.1 GCF_025060895.1 Stieleria sedimenti
GCGGCCAAGAAGCGGCCAAACGCGCCGTCACGCTGGCCGCGGCGGGCCGGCATAATTTAATCATGATCGGTCCGCCGGGATCGGGAAAGACGATGCTGGCCAAGCGGGTGCCGACGGTGTTGCCGCAACTGAGCGCCCCCGAGTCGATCGAAACGACTCGGATCTACAGTGCGCTCGGTCAGTTACCGGCCGGTCAGCCGTTGCTCGCCCGTCGGCCGTTCCGTTCGCCCCATCACACGATCAGCGATGCCGGACTGGTCGGCGGCGGCAGCCCTCCGTCGCCCGGCGAAATCAGCAAAGCGCACAACGGGATTTTGTTTTTGGATGAATTGCCCGAGTTCAACCGCAAGACACTCGAAGTGATGCGTCAACCGCTCGAAGACGGGATTGTCACCATCTCACGCGCCCTCCGCAGCACCACGTTCCCGTCGGATTTCATGTTGATCGCAGCGGCCAATCCCTGTCCCTGTGGTTACCGCAGCGACCCACGCCGCAATTGCAACTGCACGCCGCCACAAGTCGAAAAATACATGTCAAAAATTTCGGGTCCGCTCATGGACCGTATCGACATTCATATCGAAGTCCCCTCGGTGCCCTTTGAAGAGCTCTCCTCATCGTCGGTGACCGGAACGTCCAGCGAAGCGATGCGCACGGATGTCGAACGTGCTCGATGTGTTCAAGCGGAACGATTTGCCGATGGTCCCTCGGGCGTCCGCTACAACGCGCAAATGACCAGCCGCCAAGTCCGGGAGCACTGCAGACTGGACAAGTCGTGTCAACAGATGCTGCGTCATAGCGTCGAAGAGAACGGGCTCTCCGCACGCGCCCACGACAAGATCTTACGCGTCTGCCGAACGATCGCCGACATTGCCGGTGACAATGACATCAACGAGAACCATCTCGCCGAAGCGATCAACTACCGCAACCTGGATCGCGACTTGTGGATTTGAAACGGTTTGGGGGGAAAGGTTGGCAGAATGATTCGGGGCAGAATAATGAAGCCAGTTCATGCAGTCCCCTAGGCAATGTGTTTGTCTTGTTCGCTACCCCATGTCCTCGCCTCTCATGATCGATCGCACGCTTCGAATTTTCGATGGACATCAGGAATCGGAGCAGGCTGCGAGGGCGGACGACAACCAGTTGACCGTCCAGCAACGCTTCGATGCATTCATGAAACTGATGGATCCGTACTATGCAGCTGCCGGAAGACTTCAAAGAGTTTATCGAGTTGATGAATTCCCACGGCGTACGGTACGTGATGATTGGGGGCTATGCATACAACCTGTACCGGAACCCGAGGGCGACCGGTGACATCGATTTTTTCGTCGCGTGCGAGGACGAAAACGAACGCCGTGTCCGCGCCGTTCTGGAGCAATTCGGTTTTGGGGAAACGCTCGGCGAGGCAAAACTCCTGCAACTGGGAAAGGTCATCATGCTCGGCCGATCACCATTTCGAATCGATCTGTTGACACAGATTTCCGGTGTTTCGTTCGAAGAAGTCGAGGCGACGGCCGTCTCCACACAAATCGCTGAGGTGACGATTCCGGTGATCTCCGCGGAACTACTTCTGAAAAACAAAATCGCCACGGGCCGCGTCAAAGACCGAGCGGACGCCGAAGAGCTAAGGGATTGGCTGAATCGCGTCTAAGGCGATCCCTGAAGGCAACCTCGATGGGATTGCGAGAAAGGACGGCAGACTGATTCGGGGCAGAAGGGTGGGTGGGTGGTGGATGCGGGGATTTTTTTAAGATTCTTGTTAACCTGCGGGCCGCGGGCGGCATTTCTTTATCATGGAGCCCGTGAACCAACATCGCACCGACGATTCCGCTGATTCCGCCTTCGTGGGACTGCTGACCGAATGCCAGCTGCCGCTGCGGTTGTATGTCCGCGCCTTGCTACCGGGCGACCCAGCCGCCGGCGATGTGATCCAGCAAGCCAACGCGAAAATTTGGGAAAAGCGTGGTGATTTTGAGCCCGGCACCCACTTCAAGGCCTGGGCGATGGCGATCGCCCGATTCGAGGTCTTGAACCATCGAAAACGCCAAGCCCGTGACGCCCGGCTGCATTTCTCCGACGAATTGGAAGAAACCGTCGCCGCCGAGTTGGCTCAGGTCACCGACGACTTGGCCGAGCGGCAAGCGGCGCTACGCGAATGCATGCAGTCGCTGAAACCGGCCAGCCGCGAACTGCTGATGCGGCGCTACGCCACGCAGCAGCCGTTGGCGGAATTTGCCAGCCAGCTCGGACGCTCCGTCGGTGGAGTCAAAGTCACGCTGCATCGTCTGCGGACCGCGCTGGCCGAATGTATCGAACGACGCCTGCTTGCCGCGGGAGAAACGGAATGACCCCCGACGAACAAACCACACTGCTCGATGCGCTGTTGGACGGCGACATCAACGAAGCCGACTTCCTGAGACTGGAGGCGGAACTGAGCGTCGATGCCGAAGTCCGAAAGGCTTACTATCGACGGCTGGAGATGGATCTGTTGCTGGAAGAAGTGGCCGCGGAGGAAGTTCACCGCTTGCCTCCCCTTGCCGAACCGATGTTGCAGCGTACGTCGAAGCGTGGGCTGTGGTGGGCCGGCCTGTTGACCGCGATCGCCGCCGGATTGGTTTTGTTCGTGACGATGTTTGCCGGCCCCGCCGATCAAAACGATCGCCCCCAGGTGGCGCAAACCAGCCAGAAAAACGAACCCTCCGCGACGGGCTTCGGCGTCTTGAGCGGACAGTCCGATGCGGTTTGGGAAGGCGAGGCGATCGAAAACGGCGGATTGTTGCCGCAGGGCGAATTGCACCTTGTGTCCGGTTTGGTCCACGTCGAGCTGTTTAGCGGCGTGCAGATGGTGATTCGCGGCGAGGCGATGTTTTCGATCGATTCGCCGATGCAAGTCAGCATGCGGAAAGGCAGCGCGAGGGCGCACGTGCCCGAACCCGCCCACGGATTTCGTCTGAAAACCGGGGCCGGGGAAGTCGTCGATTTGGGCACCGAGTTCACCGTCGATGTGGATGAGACGCGTTCGAGCGTGAAGGTGGTCGACGGCGAAGTGGAATTGCGAACGCGTGAAGCCGAGACGTGGCGACTGCGCGACGGCGAAGGGGTCGAATTGGCTGCCGACGGAACGTTGGCGAAGGAGTCGGCCGACGACATCGCATTGATCGGACCGGCCGCCTTTCAAGATGTATTGGCCGAGCGGCAGTCGGATCAGTTTCGTCGCTGGCAACTCGCTACGCAATTGCTGCGCAACGACCCGCGGCTGATGGCACACTATTTGGTCGACCCGACGCAAGGCTGGTCGCGAACGCTGGTCAATCGGGCGTCGGCGGCAAGCCGGGTCAACGGCACGGCGATCGCCGGCGACGGGGCGGTCGTCGCCGCGACACGGACGCAAGACCGCTGGGGACGCGACGGCGGTGCGTTGGATTTCAGCCGCATGGGCAGCCGCGTCCGGGTGGTGGTCCCCGGAGAGCATCGCGGGTTGACGCTGATGTGCTGGGTGAAAATCAACAGTCTGGATCGATGGTACAATTCACTGTTCCTGACCGACGGCCACGAAGATCGCGAGCCGCATTGGCAGCTGATGAATGACGGCCGAATGTTCTTCTCCGTCAAACCGCCCGACATCGACCACTTGCCGCCAGCCGAACGGGAGCGACAAGTATTTTACTCCCCGCCGTTTTGGGAAACCTCGATGAGTGGCCAGTGGATCATGCTGGCGACGGTTTACGATGTCGACCAAAAACGGGTGAGCCACTATGTCAACGGAGCTCCGATCAGTCACGAATCGATTCCGGAGACGTTTTTGGTCGAATCGATCAAGATCGGTGCCGCATCGATTTGCAATTGGAGCGAGCCGATGTACCGCAGCGATGCGACGTTTGTGGTTCGAAATTTAAATGGTTGTGTGGACGAGTTTGCGCTTTTCTCCGGCGCACTTTCGCACGAAGAAATCTCTAATCTCTATCACGCTGGAAACCCGAATGAGCGATAGACCCACCGGAATAAAATCAAGTTTCTCCCGACGACGATCGAGCGCATCCCAGACGTGTTCACGCGTTTCGGCTGACAGGCCGGCACGTCGCGTTAGCCAGTGGCGCGTGATGGATGATGTTTCCGATGCCGCTCGCTCACGCTTCCCGCTGGGACGGGCCACTCGCTCACGCTTCCCGCTGGCGGTGGTGGCGGTGGCGGTGGTGTTGCTGGCCGGGACGGCTCGAGGTGACGAATCAGCCGAGGGCGATTGGGAGGCGGATTCGGTCCAGGCGGCCGAACGCGATTTCACGCTCAAGGTCTTGCCACTGTTGAAGGACAAGTGCCTGGGGTGCCACGGCGGGGACGAAGAGGACATCAAGGGTGAATTCAGCGTGGTCAGTCGCGACGACTTGTTGCGCGGCGGTGAATCGGAAGAGCCGTCGATCGTCCCAGGCCATCCCGACGAGGGCACAATGATCGAGGCGATCGCTTGGGATGGCTTGGAGATGCCCCCCAAAGAGAACGATCGATTGAGCGACGAGCAGGTCGAATGGTTCCGACGCTGGATCAAGAGCGGTGCCCCCTGGCCCGACGAAGAAACCCAGCAAAGATACCGTGACGAAGAACGAACCAAGAAATCGACCAAAGACGGCGTCCTGTTCACGACCAGCGGCGGCACCAGCGAGCAATGGACCGACCGCCGCTACCAGCCCGAGGATCTGTGGGCGTGGGAGAAGCTGAAATCGAAGTCGGAACTGTTGCCAGAAGGCACTCCGGCAGAGCGAGCAATCGATTACTTCACCGACCGCAAGTTGCAACAAGCGAACCTACAAGCCTCTCCGCAAGCCGAACCGCGCGACCTGTTGCGTCGGGCGACACATGATTTGACCGGATTGCCGCCGACGCCCGAAGAAGTCGACGCGTTTGTCGAGGCGTGGGACAAAGATCCGGATGCAGCCTGGTCGAGCACGATCGATCGCTTGCTGGCCAGTCCACGCTACGGGGAGCGTTGGGGACGCCATTGGCTGGACGTGACACGCTACGCCGACACCGGCGGCATGTCGAACGACTACGAGCGTTCCAACATGTGGCGTTACCGTGACTACGTGATCCGATCGTTCAACGAAGACAAACCGTACAACGAGTTCATCATCGAACAACTCGCCGGCGACGAATTGGCAGACGAGTCGGTGCGAACCCGCAGCGGTGGCGACGAAAACGTCGTCCAAGAAACCCGGCTCAACGGCAATTACACGCCCGAAGAATCCGAGTGGCTGGTCGCGACCGGGTTCCTGCGACTCGGCCCATGGGACAACGCGATGATCGAAGCCGACGAAGCACGACAAATCTACTTAGACGACTTGGTCAACATCACCGGCCAAACGTTCCTGTCGACCACCATGCGATGCTGCAAATGCCACGATCACAAGTTCGACCCGATCCCCACGCGAGACTACTACCGCATGTACGCCGCGTTTTCCACCACGCACATGGCCGAACGCGCGGTGCCACGGTTGCCCGAAGAATCGACGGACGGGTTTGAGAGCGGTCGGGCACACGTTCAGAGAATGTTGGACTTCGCGGTTTCCGAAAAAAACAAGCTGGTCGAAAAACGTGAAGCGGCGGCGAGGAAATGGTTCGATGAACACGGTCGACCCTACAAGAATGAAAACCAGCGAAAGGACTTGCCCGATGAAGAAAAGCCGGAACGGCATGTCGGACTCGACTACGTCGAACAGGGGCAATTAAAGGTCCGCGAGCAAGACGAGTGGATTTGGAAACGACGTCTGGAACGCTACGAGCCGATGGCGCAAAGCGTCTACAACGCGGCGCATGCGGACATGGCGTGGAACGGAGCCCGCAAGCTGCGGATCGGCAAGCCGAAGAAAGAAAGGAAATCAATCGTCAATCACATCCTGGTCGGCGGAGCATTGACGGCACTCGGGGACCAGGTCCTGCCGGGTGTCTTGAGTGCGGTGGCGTTGCCCGCCAGGCCGTCGTTGGACCCCGGAGCGGTCGAGGACCCGTTCCTGCTGACGCCCGAAGTCGACGGACGACGATTGGGGCTGGCCAAATGGATCGCTCACCCCGACAACGCATTGGCGCTGCGTTCGATCGTCAATCGAATCTGGCAGTACCATTTCGGAGTCGGCTTGGCGGCCAATGCCAACAACTTCGGCGCCAAAGGGGACAAACCTTCGCACCCGGAATTGCTCGATTACTTGACCAGCGACTTTGTCGAAAATGGTTGGACGATCAAACGGATGCATCGCATGATCATGCTGTCAGATACCTATCGACGGTCCACGGTTCCAACGGACAATGAAACGCTCGCCGAAGTGGATCCGAACAATCGGTTGCTTTCGCATTTCCCACGCCGTCGATTGAGTGCCGAGGAGCTGCGTGATTCGGTGCTGGCGATCACCGGAGAACTACGGCACTGCGACGGCGGTGTGCCGATCAAACCGGAGATCAACATGGAAGTGGCGTTGCAACCGAGAATGATTCAATTTTCGCTCGCCCCGTCCTACCAACCGTCGCCGAAGGCCGATCAACGCAATCGCCGCACGATCTACGCGTATCACGTCCGCGGGATGGCCGACCCGTTTACGGAGTTGTTCAACCAGCCGAACCCGAACGAGTCGTGTGAACTGCGCGAATCCGCCTCGGTGACGCCTCAAGTGTTCACGCTGCTCAACAGCGCCATGATGACCGACCGATCGATCGCGTTCGCGATGCGGCTGGAAAACGAACGTGACGCGTTGCCGGCGCAAATCGATCGGGCGTTCCGTTTGACCTTCGGACGAGAAGCTTCGGACGACGAGCGTAAGCAGTTGACACGTTATGTCAAAGAGATGCGCAGCTATCACGAATCGGTCGATCCCGCGCCGGTCGAGTACCCGACCACCATCACGCGTTCGCTGGTGGAAGAGTTCTCAGGCAAGGTGTTCGAGTACGAAGAGATTTTGCCGGTCTTTGAAGACTACGAGTACGATCGCAAGGCCAGTGACGTGTCACCGCAGACACGGGCGTTGGCGGACATGTGTTTGCTGCTATGGAACACCAATGAGTTTATGTACGTGGAATGACGCTGCAAATACAAGCACGTGGCGTCAGCGGGCTGTCATCATGGCATTGATTTCGGAACATCGACTAAATCGACAGCCCGTCAGCCAGTGGCGTGTGCCGAACACACCTTCAACACAAACAAGACAACATCATCGCACAGGAAATTAGTCAAATGAATCCATCACTCAATCGTCGCGACGCGTTATTCGGACTCGGTGCCTCCTTAGGTTCGGTCGCTTTTTCGGCGTTGCTTCAAGGAGAAGACGCGGCGCAACCGGCCGCGGGTGGTTCGCCGCTGTCGCCCAAGCCTCCCATGATGCCGGCCAAGGCGAAGAACGTCATCATGCTGTTCATGGAAGGCGGACCGGGCCAAATGGACACGTTTGACCCCAAGCCTGAATTGACACGCTTGCACAAGACCGAATCCAAGCTGAAGGCGGGCCAGGAGCAAGGGTTCAAGTTCTTCGTCGGCAGCCCGTTCGGGTTCAATAAGGTCGGTGACACCGGCATCGAAATGTGCGACCAATGGAAATACCTATCGGATCCCTACGTCGCCAACGAACTGTGTAACTATCGCGGTTGCCAAGCCGAATCGCTCAATCACCCCGAAGCGCTGTTCCATATGAATACGGGCAGTCGCTTGGGAGGAGACCCCGCGGTCGGTGCTTGGGCGACATACGGTTTGGGGACGGAGAACCAGAATCTGCCGGGCTACGTCGTGATGACGGAACTGGCATTGCCCCAGGGCGGTCCGACGAACTGGAGCAATGGATTTCTGCCGCCGTATTACCAGGGCACACGTCTGCGTCCGGAAGGTTCGCCGATCTTGGATCTGACGCCGCAGGATTTTAAATCGCGTGAACACCAACGGCGTGCACTCGACGAATTGGCGCGGCTGAACAAGGCTCACCTGGATTCATTGGGTGCGGCGGATCAAAAACTGAGCGCCCGCATGCAGAGCTACGAGCTTGCCTTCCGCATGCAGACCGAAGTGCCGGGCGTGATCGATTTGGCCAAAGAGTCCCAGGACACGATCTCGATGTACGGCATGGACGATCCGGAGACCGAAACCTTTGGGCGGCAATGTTTGATGGCGCGGCGGTTGGTCGAAAGCGGCGTTCGATTCGTCCAGATCTTCAGCGGCGGCTGGGACAGTCACGATTATTTGGAACGCGGGCACTCCTCGCGAATCAAGAGCGTCGACAAGCCGATGGCGGCGCTGATTCGCGACCTAAAACAACGCGGCATGTTGGAAGACACGCTGGTGATTTGGACGGGCGAGTTTGGTCGCACACCGGACAACAACAAACGCGGCGGCGTCTATTCGCTCGGCCGGGGACACAACAACATGGCGATGACGATGCTGATGGCCGGTGGCGGCGTGAAACCCGGCGTGGTCGGTGCAACGGACGAACTCGGTTCGTCGGCAGTCGAGTGTGTGCACCCGATTCGCGATTTCCACGTGACGCTGTTGAAGCTGCTGGGACTGGACGACAACAAGCTGACGTATTTCCACGGCGGCCGTTTTAAACAGCTCAGCCAATTCGGCGGCGAAGTGATCAACGAGTTGATCGCCTGACAAATGTGCGAAAAGACGGTTCATTCGATTGGCAAACTTGGCGGGGGGCGTGATAAACTGTGGTCGAGGAGACTACCACCAAGATGCTTGACGAATCCAATCTCGAATCGATTTTTGCGAGTCCCGAATTGCCGAAGATCGCCGAGGTGATCAATTCCAAATTAGCCGCCGAGCGGAAGGCACGCGAAAGGTTTCGGCGTGAATTATCGCCGAGCGATAAGGCCGAGTTTATTGCCGGTGTAGTCGTGATGCATTCACCCGCCAAGGCCAAACACCTGAGAGTGACCCGTAGGCTCCTCAAACTGCTCGATACCTATGTTCATCGACATGGCCTCGGCGAAGTCTTTTCCGAGAAGGCCCTGATCTGCTTGACCCGCAACGATTATGAGCCTGACGTCGTGTTTTTCGGCAAAGAAAAAGCCTCGACATTCGGGCCGGATCACATGGAGTTTCCGGCCCCGGATTTTGTGGTCGAGGTGTTGTCCCAGAGCACCGCGTCGCGCGATCGGGGCGTCAAGTTTCAGGACTACGCCCAGCACGGTATCGGTGAATACTGGATCGTCGATTGTGATGAGAAGGCGATCGAGCAATACGTCTTGAGGGAAGGCGAGAGCGGTTATCACCTGGCTCAAAAGTTGGCGGGCGGATCGATCGAGTCGAGGGTGGTGGAGGGATTCGAAATCCCGATCGCCGCGGTGTTCGATGACCAAGCCAACGCGGCGGCATTGGTCGGGTTGTGCGACTAGACCACTGGGAGAGGCTTCCAGCCTGTCGATACTGGTGGTGTACAGCGGTTTTGCGTCAGCCGACGCCGTCCCATCATTCTGCCATCCCTCCCATGATTCCCACTGACTGTACTGGGTGGAGAGTTGGAGAACTTTGGCGGATTCAATTCCCTTGGGGGCTTCTTGGGATCAGCCGATTGTCGCCAGCCTACGGGCCCTCCGTTGTTGCCGAGGCCCGAACGCTTGCGCGAATCGCGCTGATGTCAATCGTGTTTTTGATGCCCAACCGCTCCATACTCATCGATGGTCCATCGCAGAATCGATTCGGCAGAGATTTAGCGATGGCGCGAGACGGTGATTTTGCGCAGCGTAGGCGGAGTCTGGGAACGAGAGGGAGTGGGAGACGGTCGGCACACGCCACTGGCTGACGGCCTGTCGATTGAAGCCCGCACGCGTTAGCAAGGGGCCGCGCGGCGCCCCCTCGCCCACGCGTCGCGCCTGGCATGATCACGTTGATTTCGGAACATCGACTAAATCGACAGGCCGCTGACGCCACGTGCTGGAATACGATCCCGAGGAACGCATGGTCGGATTTTGGGTAGACTATCGCGTCCATCCTTCCCGCGACCGTTCCTACCGGACACGCTCCATGCGACAGACTGTTTTTTTGCTGCTAACGATTGCGTTGACTCTTGCCATCGGAGACGTGACCGACGCGGAGCGTCCCAACGTGTTGATTATCTATGGTGACGATCAAGGTTCGATCGACATGGGTTGTTTTGGCGTCAAGGATTTAAAGACGCCGAACATGGACCGCTTGGCAAGCCAGGGTTTGAAGCTGACCCAAATGTATTCCGCTGCACCGGTGTGTTCGGCCAGTCGCGTCGGCTTGCTGACCGGGCGTTACCCGGCACGTGCGGGACAACCGGGAAACGGTGATCTGAAGACAGAAGAGGTCACGATCGCGGAAGCGTTTCGCCAGTCCGGATACGCAACCGGTCACGTGGGCAAGTGGCACTTGGGACGCACCGAAACGATCAATCCCGCCGGCCAGGGGTTCGATCGCTGGTTCGGCCACCTGGAAGGGTGCATCGACAATTTTTCACACTTCTTTTACTGGTCGGGACCGAACCGTCACGACTTGTGGGACAACGGGGCCGAAGTGCATCGCCCCGGTGAGTACTTTCCGCAGTTGATGGTCGATCGTTGCAAACAGTTCATCGACCGACAATCCGGCGACTCCACGGAGGATCAACCGTGGATGCTGTATTGGGCCTTCAACGCGCCGCACTATCCCTATCAGGGAACGCCGGAGTGGTTGGAACACTACAGCGATTTGCCGACACCACGTCGTGAGTATTGCGCCTTCGTTTCGACGATGGATCAGTACATCGGAAAGGTGCTGGACTATTTGGACGAGCGTGGATTGGCGGACGATACGATCGTAATCTATCAGCCCGATCACGGACACAGTACGGAAACACGCGCGTTCGGCGGGGGCGGTGATGCGGGGCCGTATCGCGGCGCGAAATTCTCCCTGTTCGAAGGCGGGATTCGGGTTCCCAGTGTCGTTCGCTTCCCCGGGCGACTGCCGGCCGGGGAAACCCGTGACCAGTTCATCACCTCGTGTGATTGGTTCCCCACCGTCGCCCAGTGGTGTGACGTCGCGTTGCCGAAGACCAAGCTGGACGGCGTTTCGATGGTTGACGTGTTGGCCAAGAACGCGCCCGCACCGCGTGAACAATTTTATTGGCAAATGGGCGGCGGGCGTTCGCCGCAGTGGGCCGTTCGCCGGGGCAATTGGAAGCTGATCGGCAATCCGCGTGACACCACACCGCCGCAGACTCAGCAGGTCAATGGCGGTCAATTGAAAGAAAAATTGTTTCTGGCTGACTTGTCGCGTGACCCGGGCGAGCAACAGAATCTGGCCGGCGAGCACAGCGATTTGGTGATTGAATTGATGAAGCTACGTGAACAAATCATTTCAGATTTCTAGCGGCCCAGCGGTCAAACGGTCGCCGGGTTGGCAATCGGGCCGGAACAGTGCAGGATGGGTCAAGTGAAACACTCTCCACGCGAACTTTCATCCTGCCATGTCAATCTGTCGCATCCCCGGTCCCGACGGTCGCCCCGAGTACGCTTTCTATCGCGACGGCGAGGTTTGTCCGTTGCGTCAGGTGATGGCCAGCGCACCGGTTGAATTTGAATTGTTCGGACTCCCACCAAGTGAGCTTCCGGATCCGCTGGGAATCGCCCAGCAGCACTGGTCGCCCGCGCCCGACGTTTTATTACCGCCGGTGCCGACGCCCGATAAAGTCATCTGCATCGGACTGAACTATCGAGACCATGCGATCGAGACCCATTCGCCGATCCCGTCCGAACCGGTCGTGTTCAGCAAATTCAGCACGGCGGTGATCGGTCATGGGCAAGCGATCGAATTGCCGGCGATTGCCCACAAGGTCGATTATGAAGCCGAGTTGGTGGTGGTGATCGGGCGTGAAGGCCGCAACGTTTCGGTCGACGATGCCATGCAGCATGTCTACGGTTACACCTGCGGACACGATGTCTCGGCACGCGATTGGCAAAAGGGTCGTCCGGGCGGTCAATGGTTGCTCGGCAAAACCTTTGACACGTTTGCCCCGTTGGGACCGTGCATGGTGACGACCGAGGCATTGCCCGACCCGTCAGACGTTCGCGTGCGGATGGAGCTTAATGGCGAAGTCGTCCAAGACAGCACGACGGCGCAATTGATCTTCGACATTCCGACGACGATCGCGCACCTGTCCAAGTTCGTCACGTTGAAGCCGGGCGACGTGATTTTTACGGGCACGCCGCCCGGCGTCGGGGACGCCAAAGATCCGCCGGTTTATTTGAAACCGGGAGATCGTTGCAGCGTGATCGTCGACGGCATCGGAACACTGACCAACGTTTGCAAGTGAGTACTCTGTTCGCAACCTGAGAAGGAACCGTCTAATGGCAACTGAGCATCGTACCCTGCGTTTCGAATCGATCGGCGCGGCCATGGCGGAAGCCGAGCGATTGGCCGCGGTCGAGACCCGGACGACGGGTCAGTTTTCACTCGGGCAGATTTTTGAGCACTTGGCGCGGACCTTCGAGGTGGTCGTTGGTGAGCGGACGATGCCGCCTTCACCGCTGCCGATGCGGATCTTGTCGCGGCTGATCCGACCGCTGGTGTTGCGCAAGGCCCAGACGGGTTTCAAGTTGCCGTCCAAGGCACAGAATGTCCTCTGGCCGAGTGAAGCGGTGTCGACCGAAGACGGGCTGCAACATCTGCGACAGGCGTACGAGAAATTCAAAGCCACTGATCCGTTGCCCAAGCATGTCTTTTTCGGCAACATGACCCGCGAGCAACACGACGCGTTGCAGTGCCGTCACTTTGAGGGGCACTTGGGATTTGTCCATCCGGTTTCGTAGCGATTTCTCGGAACAGCGATGTCAATCGAACGGACAAACACCTGCCGTCGGCCGCTGGGGACCTGCTTCCAGTCTACCGGTCGATGCAACCGGCGCATGCGAGCCATTGGCGTTCCGGCGCGTCGGTGTCTCCGGCTCGCGGACACCGATGCGAGTTATATGCGTCGAAATCGCCAGGGAGCCGGTCCTGGCACGGGCAGAGACCACGCCCTTGGCTATCACCGCCGACACACGATACTAGAGAGATGAAAAATGCGCACAATCGCGGATTCGACGGGCTCTCCATGAAAAACCTAGGTGCATCAGCATGTCGGAAAATCCATACTCACCAACGGGTGTCGACGCGGAGCCGCAGAAGTTGCGTGGAATGTCTGAGGGGTCAGCGTTACGAGAGATCCTAAAGTACCTCGGAGCTTATTTCCTTGGGATTATCTCTTCCATTGCACTCACTCCCGCAGAAATGAATCTGGGCGGTGCGCCGTTGTGGTTGCTGTACCCGATCCTGGCTCCGATCGGATACTTACTGTTTTACTTCTATCTCGAAGGTGCGTACTTGCCATTCGGAGGAAAAGGCCTCAGCTACTGGTTGTACTGCGTCGTCGGATTGGTGCCGTTTGTGATGGAACTGTTGGCCTACTTATTGGGATCTCGCAGCCTACCTGCGTGGCGGCCTTTGTGGATTGGTTTTCCGATGGGATTCGTGGGCACACTCGGAGTGTACTACACCGCCGCTGCCTCAATTTAGTGGTGGGAATCGATTGCGTAGCCCTCGCTACTAACTCGCTGCAGCGACGTCTTACCCAAAACCGTGATGCCGCTGTCACACGCCCCCGACAAGATCGGAAAGTAATGGGAATGAATAAATGCCTGGATTTCGTTGCTCTTGCGGACTTTCGGCTATCATTCTTCCGCTAGCGAAATCGTCGCAGGAGCTTGGTGTGCAAGACGAAAGATCATCTCGTTGGACCCGCGGTCAGTTTTCGCGGCGCGACTTGGCAATTCTGTTCGCCTGCCTCTGTTTCATTCTGGTGATTCTTGCGCCGTACTTGCTTCGTCAACGTGAATTGGCGCGAATCAACGCTTGCCAGAACAATTTGCGCGGAATCGGCGAGCTGTTCTTCGAGCATGCGAACACCGATCCGAACTCGCGGTTATGCATCGGCGCGCCGCATCGCGTGCTGGACGGGCCGTTGGATCAAGCGGGCTGGGTCGCCGACCTGGTCACGTTGCAGCCCAACCCGCTCCCCACACTGAAATGCGCCTTGAATCCAGCGACAGGATTACAAACATACAACGACGTCGTTCGGCTGGACGGAGCGAACACTGCTAAGCGTCTCAGACAGCGCGGCTTCGACACAAACTACACGGCGAGTTGGTTTCTCGCTCGAATGGCACCGAGAATTGCGATAACTCCTGACACCACAACTGACGACTGGGCAAACGACGGAGTTCCGTATTTCGATGCACCCGTTACACACAGCCCGCCAGCGATGCATCCCGGCAATTGCAGGGGCGGTGGTTTGACATTGAAGTCTCTCGAGACCTCACATGTGTCCATGGCCGTCGTACCGCTTCTGGCCGACTCGAATGCGATTAACGCCAAGTCGATGGCGGAGGCCGCTTGGTCCTTAAATCCCGGACCGGCCAACGTCGGTCCAACGGGCATTGTCCACATGCGGGCAGACGCACCCTTGAAAGCACAGTCGGATGCAGAAGTCCAAGGGCGACTCGCCACGGCAACTCAGAAGAATGGGCTTTTTCTTCAAGACACGCGTGGTTGGGGTGCGCCGCACGTGGACCGGGGAGACCGCGTGGCCAATGTGCTGATGGCAGACGGTTCCGTTCAAGTGTTCCGCGACGCCAATTGCGACGGCTTTCTCAATCCTGGTTTTATCACCGAGGATGGGGACGGAACGAACGTTCCAAATACGGGCTTTCAAGACAACGCCGCCGAACTTTCACCCGCGCACATGTTCAATGGCGTGTTCCTCCAGAGTCCCCAACCGAAAGGCCATTTTTGAGCAAACAATCCAAGTTAGGGTTTTCGCTTATCACGCTCGCGGCGTTACTGCCAACGGTCACCTGCGCGCCGTCGACCAACATCGGGCAAACCAAGGAACGGCGAAGCGACTTGGCATATCTGATCGACGCCGGCTGCGTCTTCACCTTGGATGAGAATGAAAACGCGCCGCGGACGGCGACATTCTCCGATAGTCGCGCGACGGATGAACTGCTGATCCGGAACTTCGCTGCATTGAATGGAGCACAGGTCGAGTGATGTGGTGCCAGCCTTGTCAGTCGCGCTGCTGTATGTCGACGAACACATCTTCGTGCAATCCGAGCATGGTGAGGTGTCGCTGATTGAGGCCACGCCCCAGCACTACTGGCCCGTGAGCTTGTTAAATTTGCCTGACGGCGCCAGGCAAGTGGTCCGCCGCCCCGCCTGGGCTGCTCCGGCGCTCGCAGGTAAGCGACTCTACATCTGCGGAAACCGGGAGTTGGCTTGTTTTGAGATCGCGTTCGAGTGAGAGTTTTTTTTCATGGTCAATCCGTACGAAGTTCCCAAGCGAAACGAAGTTCCCAAGCAAATTGGGCCATCGGGCTCACGAAAGATCAGCTTGCGTTTGACGCTTCTGGCCGTTTTCATGTTGGCCTTATCCATTGGACTCCTTCGACTCAACATCGTCCTCGCCCATTCAGTGATCCTCGCAGTTTCGAGTCTCATCTTGTTCGGGATCAGCATCGGTTGGCCCATCGGTTACATGTTTGCTGGCCGCCGCGGAGCAATCGTTGGTGGCGGCTGTGGTGCATTGTTCGTTTTTGCAGCTTTGTATGTGCTGGTCGAGGTCTTTGACGCGTTGGGCTAGTTGAAACGCAAGGAAGAGGTGAATCGTATCAACTTCGCTTCTCTCATTCCTCGCTGCCGCTTTTGCGTTTCGCTGCGCGAGCCACGGTCATTTCGAGATCCGCAAATCGCTGCTCCACGCGATCCTCGGAAGCCAGGCACTTGTCGATGTCGAACATCAGATTTGCGGCGATGATGGCGGCTCCGCGCCTCCCTCTGCGACTCCGCGCTCGCTGCGTTTATGTCGGGTCAGGGTTCATCAACATCTTGAGGATCTGAATCGACTCAGCGACCAGGGAATCCCAACCGTCGACAGGTTCATGATCGCGACGAACGAATAGAACGTTGTTGTCCTCGCTGCGAATTTCCCATCCATGGTGAACTGCCAGGTGAGCCTGCAGTTCAGGACTGAGTAATTCGTCGGTGATCTCCGGTTGGTGGCTGCTGAGCCTGTAGAAACGCTTGTAAGACATCTCCCGAACCAACCCACCGAATTCACGTTCCGACCGACTGGCCGAGCCGCGCGGCGTCGTTGGAAGCAGTGTAAAAGCTGGCAGGCTGAGATCGCGATCCCGCAAACTAATGACGGTTAGCGTTGTGTCCTCTGAGCCTTCACCCAAGTATTTAATGATCAACAGGTCAGCAATCAGAACATTCACACCATCGCGGACACCTTGAATGACGTTTTCAAGTTCGAACCCGAAATACTTGTCGCCCACCAACCCAACATCGCGGCCCGCGACGCGCAACCCAAATCTTCTCGCGAGATCGTCGTCGCCCTTCGCGGAAAACCGAAATGACCATTCTTTGGCTAAATCGCGTGCATCGGACTGACGAGCGAATCTTCGATACTCCAGGAAAATTATATAAGCGGTAAAGCCCGCAACACCCGTGAGCAGCAGGCCTGAGTTATCGCGAAATCCTCCCGCTGGCCAACCAAAGATTCCTTTGACCACGGCGAAAATACCCACGGTCGCAATCGCGGCACCAACGATCGCCAACGCACAGCGCAGAAGAAATGAAATCATCGCTTAACTGCTCGCTCGAAGTCGGTGATCTGGATTGCAGCTAGTAATGCGCCGAACGTTGAGATGCGGTTGAGAAATCTCATGAATCTCTCCAGGGTTGCGAGAATGAAAAGGCGAGTTGCGGATTTCGAGCAACCAGTCTAGCGACTTGGCGTCCGGCATTGTCCAAGTCCAAGAGTTGACAGTATACGGCTCGTGAGAACCGCGCGGGTGCGGTAAACCACCATCGTGTTGTCGGCGAGGCCCTTTTCATCAAGGTGATCAAGCAATTCGCCGCAGGTTTCGTCGAACCACTCACACATGGCGTAATACTGCGCGACATCCGTGGCGGAATCTTCCCCTGCATATTTGGCGAGGAGACGCTGGGGCGGATTGTGGGGCGTGTGAGGAAGGAACGGCGCATACCAGACAAAAAACGGCTTCTCCTGTGCGACCGCCAGATCGATGAAATCCGTCACTGGGGTCATGCCTTCACGCCCGATCTTGAGACCGGCATCGCCATGCCGACCGCCCCGCATTGGGTCACCGTGGGTCATTCCATGAGTGAAACCGCCATCGGTAAACGATCCTTCCCACCACTTACCGGACTGGTGAGAGAAGTAGCCATGCGAGGTCAAGGATTTGATGAAACTCGGATGCCGGTGGAAGTTTTTGCGCAGAGGCATATCCAAGGCGGCGCGATTGTTACGGCCATCCACGTCATTTCCCGTGATACCGTACTGGAACGGATAAGGGTGCACACTGGGGCCACCGATTCGCGGCACTAACAGTCCGCTGACCGCTAGCTACGCTTTCTCCATCTCTGTAAAACATCAAGCCAAATCCAGGCCGTTGATTCGGCCATCGCCTGACGCAAACCGATCGGTTTCGATGCCCATGCGCTGCAACATACTGACATAGAGCTTAGCGAGCGGTTCGTTGTCCTTCTTGTTAAACGCTAAATGCAAACCGTGTTGGAATCCGCCGCCTGCAAGCAGGACGGGCAGGTTCCGGTTGTCGTGCTTGCCTGCATGACCAAGATTGCTGCCTTGCATGACCATCGTTCGATCGAGTAGCGAACCACTCCCTTCTCTGATCCGGCGCAGTCCGCCAAGCAGTCCGGCCAATTCCTTCATCTGCGCTTCCTCAATGGTGCACAGTTGCTCGTGAGAATCTTGCTTCTGACTTTGGTGAGTCAGGGCGTGATGGGGGAGATCGACACCGGGAAGATCGACTTTGGGATTGAATCCTTGCGTGACGAGAATCGTCACCAATCGTGTCGAATCGGTCTCCACCGCGAGACGAGCGAGGTCGTACATATTGCGAGTTCGCTGGACGAGTGCGCCGGGTTCAAGATTGTCCTTCGGCATCTTCAGGTCGACGGATGGTTTGGGCCTTTTCTCCCATTCTTCGTTGATCACGAGCCGTTGTTCGACTTCGCGGACCGAAGTGAAGAACTGGTCAAGTCTCGCGCGATCCGGTCCTCCGACGTCTCGACTGAGCGACGAGATCTGATCTGCGAATGCATCCATCAGGCTCTGCCCTTCCCGCAATTTGCGAATCTGTGACTCGACTTGGGAAGGCGATCCCCGCACGAACAACTGCTTGAAGACGTTCGATGGTCTCATCTCGGACGGAATCCGCACGCCATCGGCCGTGTAGGAAAGAGACCCGTTGCCGGGACCGACGCGTAGATTCAGTGTTGGAAATCTTGTGAGATGTCCGATGTGCTGAGCGGCATATTGGTCGAGCGAAATCGAATTTTTAAAACCAGCTGACGTCGGGTGCGGCGCGGCGGTGAGAAAGGAGACGTCCGCCTGATGACCGCCGTCCACTTCCGGGTGCGATACACCGCTAAGGACTGTGAAGTCGTTACGAAAATCTTTCAGTAACTCTAGATATCGCGACAGCTCGAAGTCTCGTCCGGCTTTGGTCGGAAAGAACTCCTCCGGCAGAAAACCCAGATCGACGTTAATGGCGATCATTCGACGGGGAATGTCGCTTTCCGTTTCTTTTGCGAAAGCCGGTATCATCGCATCGAGCAACGGAAGCGCAAGGCCCGCGCCTGCAGCACGGAGCACGGTTCGGCGTGGGAGTCGTTTAGGCATACTGTTTTCCTTTGGTCCATTCGGGCCTGAGTTTACTTGTTGCGAAACAGGGCACTTTGAACAATTTCATGGATCATCGAACGAGTGCCATAATCACTGTTTTTCAGACGCCCCATCATTTCTTTGACCGTGGCTTCGTCCGCCAAACCGACAGGTGTGCCCGTTGCGTAAACGATGAGCTGGTCCAGCAAATTCCGAGCGATTTGTGATTCATGCGACTTGAGCCGCTCGCGAAATTCGTTGATGTCGGCAAACGTCTCGCCACCGGGCAATTGGCCGCTGCAGTCTACTTTTGATCCAAGCTTGTAATGTACGGGCTTAGCGTTGAATTTTTTGTCCACGCCTTTTTCTCCGTCTGCAAGCGTCGCACGGTAATTTTCTCGGAATGCGCCCATCACATCAAAACTCTCCAACGCAAACCCAGGTGGATCGATCTTCTGGTGGCACGCCGCACAAGCTGGATCGCTGCGATGCTGTGCAAGTTGCTCACGGATTGTCGTCGCACCGCTGATGTCAGGTTCGATAGCAGCAACGGCTGCTGGAGGAGGGGGCGGCGGATCGCCGAGCAACTTTGTCATGGCGAATGTTCCACGAACCACGGGTGAAGTGGTAGTGCCGTTGGCCGTGATCTTCAGCAGACTGGCTTGGGTGAGCAGGCCACCACGGACGCTGTCGGCTGGGATCGGAACTTTCCTTGTGTGCGAGCCGTGTATATTCGGTATTCCGTAGAGTTCGGCCATCCTCTGATTGATGGTCACGAACTCTGAGTCCACGACATGCATCGCGCCGAGGTCCTTCCGTATCATCTCCGTAAAGAACGCTCGAGTTTCCTCCAGCATGGATTCCGTCAGGAGAGCGTTGTGCTCCGGGTAGAGATTCTCATCCGGCTCGGTCAGCCGAATGTTTCTCAGGTCGAGCCAGTAATCCAGAAAGTGCTCAACGAAACGCCCTGCTTTGGGGTCGGAAAGTAGTCGATCAGTTTGCCGACGCAGCTCGCCCTCACTCAACAACTCGCCGCTGGCAGCTACCCGCCGTAATTCAGCATCGAGCGGTGAATTCCACAGAAAGAATGACAGTCGACTGGCGAGAGCCCACGCATCCAACTCACCCGGCTTCTCCTGCAGCAACAAGAACTCTGGTGAAGTGAGAATGGCACGGTAGCCAGCCAGGACGGCATCGACCAGCGGCTCGCCACGACGCAAACGCGCTTGAGTCACTCGGTGTGGTATGTCCAAATCACCCTCACGCAGCGGACGACGAAACGCTCGTGCCGCGAATCGTCGGACTAAGCGTCTTGCTTCAACCCTAGGATCATCGACCGCTACTCGATACGCGAGCCCGTTCGATTGCAGCTCAGTCGGCTCTAGTTTCAAGTCGCCGAGTAAACGTCGATGACTTTCCGGCGGCCACTTTTCCCCAATTGGCCCTTCCATCTCGAACCGTTGCAGACCGATTCCATGTGCTTTGAAGTGCGTGTAAACCGGGTGAAAATTCTTGCCAAGCTTGAACCACTCATTCGGGCATGATACGGCCAGATACTCGATCGGCTCGTCTTCATTTAGCCATACGGTGACTTCACTGGTGGTCGGTTCATTCGGTGGCAGATCGCAACGTCCAAGCAACCTACCGGTCGGCGTGTAGAAGGCCACGGTCTCCGTACGATCACTCGGTAGCAGTATTCCGTGATCGTTGAGCAAGCCCCAACCATGGACGCGAAGCTTGTAGAAACCGCTCTGCTCAACTTTGAAAGGCTTCACGACGATGTTGTGGTTCGCACGGCTATGCATGAAAGTTCCAACGCCATCAAAATGCGGTTCGGGATCGCGAACGTATCCAGGATCCCGCCGCTGGAAGTTTCCGCTAGAAACTTCCAGTGTCGTGTCCAGCTTTTTCCCAACCAACGGCATGCCGGTCGTTTGCTTCAGCTGAACACGCAACGTCTGCAGTGTGTCGGTCACCCCATCAATGCTCTTCAGTTCGGCGCGAATCAATTCGCGATCGATTCCTTCAGCACGCGGCGCGAGCGCCTTCCACAACGCATGGTCAGCGACCTCCAAATACCGCGTGACCATCACATGCGAAAAATCGAGAGCCTTGGCACTCTTTGGATATCCGCCTGCTACGCCATCAGGCGGAAGCATTTCCTCCAGTTCGAGATGCGGAAGGTCGAGGATGTCCTTCAGCGAGTTGGCATATTCAACGCGACTTAATCGACGAAGCTCACTGCGCCCAAACCGCTCCTGACGCTGACGATCTGCCTGCACCAACGCGTCATGCAGCGTGCGCATGATGGCCGAACGCTCTTCCTCGGCCGGCTGTTCATATTCAGCCGGCGGCATTTCACCCTTTTCGACGCGCTGAAAGACCTTGCTCCAATGCTGAAAGTTGTCAGCTTCATGCAGCTTCAACGACAAATTATCAAGTGCAAATCCCTGTTCCGCATCCTCGCCGCTGTGGCAATCAAGGCAATGACTGTTAACGAAATCGGTAATCGCTTGCGAATTCGAGATCGCGTCGCGAACGGCCACCGATCCGTCCGAACCTGTCGGCCCGTCGGCTCGTAAACCTGCGACGGAGCCCACAGCAATAAGTGTGATAGCGATGACATGTTTCATGGGAATTAAACGAATGCAGATTCTGTGTTGATGTTTACTTCTTCTCGCGGGCCAATTCTCGAAATCGCATGGCAACGCACATGCATGACGACGAAGACGATGTGGCATTTTCACCCAAGAATCTCCTTCACAACAGTTCCCGCGATGTCGGTCAGCCGAAAGTCTCGGCCGCTGTATCGGTAAGTCAGCTTGGTGTGGTCCAGGCCCAGCAGATGTAGCATCGTGGCGTGCAAGTCGTGCGTGTGAATGCGACCTTCAATCGCTTCCCAACCGTCTTCGTCGGTTTGGCCGTAGCTGAATCCCGGTGTGGTTCCACCGCCGGCCATCCACATCGTGTAACCCTTGTTGTTGTGACCTGATCCACCGCCTTTATGATGAGCCGACTTGGTTCGGCCAAACTCTCCGCCCCAAAGCAACAAGGTGTCTTCCAGCAGATCTCGCCGAGTCAAGTCATCTAGAAGAGCCGCGATCGGCTGGTCGATTTCTCGGCAACGATCTGGCAGCAGCCTGACGATTTCGCTGTGGTGATCCCAAGACTTGTGGACGAGTTCAATGAACCGAACGCCCGCTTCGGACATCCGACGAGCCGCGAGGCATTGTCGCGCAAAATCATCCGTCGGCTTCTTACCAACACCGTAGGCGTCCAGTGTTCGCTGTGACTCGCGACCGAGATTCAAAAGCTCAGGCAATGCATTTTGCATTCGGAAACCAAGCTCGTACGAATTGAGCAATCCGGCAAGTTGGCCATCTTGTTGATGTCGCTCGCTTTGCACTCGAGTCCTCGCCTGAACACGATCAAGCAACGCTCTCTGTGCCGCTCGATCCAACTGTGGGTTGGTTGCATCGGCAAGTTCCAACGAGCGGCTGATGGCTGTGCCGGTAAAAATTCCCGGAAGAAACGCATTGCGACGACCATTCATTGTTGACGCAGTATTCATATTTCAAAACCTGTATAGGAATTCACCGCTGATCAGGAAGGAATGGGCAAGACGAGCCCATGCCTTGCTTTCGTCGCTACGAGATGCCTGATCCTCAATAAACGCTCGGTCGGCAGTTTGCTCGTCGGCGGTGGGGAAGCGCCCGTAACTGAGTAGGTACAGCCGCGTGAGCCGGTCCGAAAAATCGGTACGGCCTTCGGAGTCGAGTCTCTCCGCTAGCGCAGAAGCGTAGTCCATCACCAGTTGATTATTCATCAAGTACAACGCCTGTGTCGGCACACTTCCGCTCGTCCGAGCACTGTTGACCGCTTCATCGTCGGGGTAATTGAATAGTTCGTAAAGTTTGTGCCGGTGTCCGCGCAGCGTTGGCACATAGATCGTGCGTAAATTGCTGCCGAGCAATTCCATGGCACGCATTCGATCGCCATGAACGATATCAGCGTGGTATTCAAAATCGACCAGTGGTGACCCCTCAGGACGTTCTGCATCAAGCCGACCAGATACCGCCAACATACTGTCGCGGATCGCTTCCGCCTCCAAGCGACGCGGACTCATTCGCCAATACAAGGTTGCATCAGGATCGGTCTCCAAATGTTGCTTCGTCGACAACGCCTCAGCAGAACTCAATTGGTAAACGCGACTCGTCATCAAATAGCGAATTAACTTTTTCCGTGACCAATCAAATTCATGAACGAATCGATAGGCCAGATGATCGAGAAGCTCGGGATGCGTTGGCAACTCGCCCGTACTGCCGAAGTTGTCCAGCGAGCCGACAATGGCGCAACGTATTGCTCGAAGTATGCGCTTGCCGTCTCGTCTGCTTTTTCTTGCGCCGACAAAACAGGACAAAGGACGAAGATCAGCAGTGGCGCGAGAAGCATCACCCGTGAGCCGATAACACGATCGGCGGGTGTCTGAAACGCGATGCGCTGAAACAGATGATTCATTCCCTCATTTCCTTCATTGGAGCGACGCTTCGCCAAGTGGGGCCGATTCGCAACTCATCGACGATGCGACCAAACTTTCCGGTTGAACTCAACAAGACGCGGTCGAGCCGAGCGTCTGAATGAATGTCCCTCGTTACGACGTGCCAAGTGGCCGGCTCGGCATAGTCCAGCACATCGTGCTCACCATAAATGCGAAAGTAAACTTCGTCTTCGCCGCTTGCCCGCGAGATGACCTTTCCAATCCACAGCGTCGTCTGTTCGGCTGGGAATTCCATCGGACTCGTAAAGAGTTGACCACCGCCGGCCTGCACGCGCGGGCGGTAGCTAGGTCCATGCCCAAAACTGAGAGAGTCGCCAAAGTAATCCTTCGATGAACGGAAGGTCAGTCGCAAGTGCTCCCACGGCTGGCCTTGATTAGTCGGCCGCTCAATTTCTCGAACCATCAAGCTGAAGTACGTCACGCCATCCTGGCTAAGGTCAATCGCTTGCTTCAGCGGTCTCACACAAAAAACGTTTCCCGGCGAAAGCTTTAGCATTCCCAGCCGACCACCGGGAACAGGCCAGGTAACATTCATCTGACCGTGCACAATTTCAAACTGCTCCGGCGATGCATCGCGAGACGGTTCACGTCGTTCTGCAGGCAATCTCCTACGCCACGGACCTTCCCAGCCAATCCCAACCTTGCTTTCCGCCAGCAGCAAGACTCCGGGCGAATAATTGAATCCTTCGTAAGCGATCAGCAAGTCCGCCCGTGACATCGGATTGACCCGTCGGAGGAACTCTCGAAACCGCGGCGCATTCATCGGGACGGCACGCGGCGTCCCCGACTTATCAATGGCAACGCCCTGGCCTGCCCGCAAGATTTTGGACAATTCATCGTTTGAATTTTTGCCCCGATACGAAACTCTTCCGTCCATCACGTGGACTTCCGTTTCACCGCCGCGGGCAACCTTCACCGCAAACTCGGTCCCCAGATCCACCACGTGGCTCGTCGGCGTATCCACGACAAAGCCCTCCGCCCCATCCGTCGCGCGAATCACCACGTTGCCGTAAAGCACAAGCACGCGCTCCGCGGTTTGCAACCGAAAACTGGAAGGACCGGTGATCGCCAACTCGGCCCCCGATTCAGTGCGCAGCACCGCTGACCCATGATTCAACTGAAACCTATCCGGGTGCAGTCGCTCGCCTTCACTCAGGACGATTCCCTCCCAGGTGCATTGGTCAGCCAGAAGTAGCGTCGCGACCGGCGTACGTGCAACATTGCGGGGCTCTCGCAATCCAAAGATCCCGAACGTAAGAAGAAGACATGCCGCAACCGCAGAAGCCGACAAGGCCAACAGCTTCGTCCATCGTCGAACCTTAGGACCTCGACTGCCGAGACGATCGTCAAGATTCACTGAACCGGACGCAACGTTTGCCTCGATTTGTGGCAATGTTTCGTCGGCCAGTGCCGCGTGCATATCGATGTAGCGAAGATACTCAGATTGCGCGGCAGGATCACGCAGACTTTCACCGAGTTCGGCAAGCTGTGTTTCGGTAGCTCGGCCATCGCAGACGGCTGAAAGCAATTCTTGCCATTTAGGATCATCAACGAAATCGCGTTTCATGCCTGCTCCATCATTTGCATGTTGCGATCAACGCACCGCTTCAAGTCCGCACGGATCCGTTGAAGCGTCTTGTAGACGGCGTCAATGCTGCGTCGATTTGCCGTAGCGATCTGCTCGACCGAGTGATCATGAAAGTAGTACCACTCGACCGTCTCCCGTTGCTTTCGTGTTAAGTTGCCAAAGCAATTGCGAAGGTGTATTCGCCGCTCGTCGAGCTCCTCGGTCATTTTTTCTCGTTGCGATAGCAGTTGCTTCACCGTTTCGTCATCCAGGAATTTGTGCCAACGATGCTCGGTCTTCAGGAACTGCTTAGCCTCGATCAGGGCAAACCGGCACGCCCATGGTGTAAAGGGTTCTGCGGGGTCGTACTGATCGAACTTCTTCCAAAGCGCTACGGCGGTGTTCTGCACGATTTCCCGTGCGTCATGCGAGTTAGGCACCAAGCACATCACATAGCGCAGCACCGCCCGTTCGCTCCGCAAAAAGAGCTTCATGAACTCGTCGTGTTGGTCCAATTTGTCCAGTGTCATGGCGTTCTATTGTGATTCAGAAAGCGGGAGCCGTTTTTGGACAACATTCTCCGAGTAATCTGTGGAAATCGCAAAAAGCTGCCAAAACCGAGTGCAAGGTGAGTTTGACCGACGGAGGCGGCGTTGGAAATCAAAACGCCATCGTCTTGCCGCTAATTCCTCGTCCTTGCCGGGCTCTTCTCGTTGCGTGGCTATGCATCGGCTAGTTCCGACAACTCCTGGCTTCGTCGCGTCGCCTGCACCAAACCAAAAGCGGTCCCTGCAATTCCCAGCATGAGCAATGCCAGCGCGCCAGCCGCTACATTCACCATCGCTTTGCTTCGCCGATAAAAGCGGCTTAGTTGATAGCTAGTCGAAGGTGGGCGAGCTTCAACAGGTTCGCTCGCCAGATGCCGAGCGATGTCAGCGGCGAATGCATCCGCGGTCTTGTAACGGCGGTTACGGTCTTTCTCAAGCGCCTTCATTACGATCCAATCAAGATCCCCGCGTACGAGGCGACCGAGTTGATTGGGTTCGGCGCTGCGACACTCGGAAATCGACAATGAGTTCTCGCCGAGTGAACTGATGCGGTTGCTAGGCCGCGGCGGCTCGGTCTCGCGGATGCGTCGAAGAACTTCTTCCTGGACCGTTTGCTTGAGTTCGTCGAGACTAAGTGGCGTCGTGCCGGTCAGCATTTCATACAGCAAAATCCCCAGAGAATAGACGTCACTGCTGGTGTCGACGTCGACGCCGCTGAGCAGTGTTTGTTCGGGACTCATGTACAGCGGCGTCCCGACCAGTGACTGGAAACTGGTGTAGATTGTGCGGTCGGTCAGGTTGGCGCCGAGTGCCTTGGCAACCCCGAAGTCGATGACTTTCGGGACTGGCTTGCCGTCGATCTCCGTTACCAGGATGTTGCTCGGTTTGATATCACGATGGATCACACCCTTTTGATGTGCGTGCTGCACGGCATTACATGTCAGCGAAAAAAGTTCCAGCCGTTGATCGATCGTCAACTTCTTTTCATCGCAATATTCCGTGATCGGTTTCCCTTGGATCAACTCCATCACGAAGTAGGGATGGCCTCGGTCGGTTGTTCCTGCGTCGAGCACCTTGGCGATGTTGGGGTGGTTCATCAGTGCCAGGGCATTTCGCTCAGCATCAAATCTGGCGAGTACTGCCTTGGAGTCCATGCCGGGCTTGATCACCTTCAAGGCGACTTTGCGCCGCAGGGGTTTCTCCTGCTCCGCGACGAAGACCACTCCCATCCCGCCATCGCCGATCTGCTCGCGAATCTTGTAGGGCCCGATAACCTGCCCCGGCCGGACCAACGGTCGGTACTCTTGGGTGAGGTCCACTGTCGGGGCGATGGCGGGCGGCGGATTCTCTAAGAAACTGCTGGTGTCTTCGGTGACTTCGAGCAGTTCAACGATTCGC
>NZ_JANZKV010000092.1 GCF_025060895.1 Stieleria sedimenti
CGGTCTGTTGATTGAGTGAGCCGTGACGCGTGAGCGGCCGGGCATTCTGACGCCCGCCCGAGGCCTTACGGCCAGCGGCTCACCATTGACTCAGCAGATCCCGAATCAATCAACAGCCCGTGACGCGTCCTGCCGGGGTGATTGTCCGCCCGCGGCGGAAAATCGCTCTGGAGTCCGACGCCTCCCTTCTGAGACACTCTCGCGGGGACGTCTGCCGCGGGCGGCGTCGCGTTTCGCAAGTTTTCCCCGGTTCAATCTGATCCCGATGGTCACGCCAATCAAACGATTCATGCCACTCGGTGTCGGCGGGAAACTGGCCGCCGGCTGGAAACCGGCCCGGCAGCGGGCGATCGATTTCGCCAGCTACCTCGTCGTTCGGCTGGTCGTCGCGGTGATCCAGACGCTGCCGCTGGACCTGGGCGACGCGCTGTGTCGCATGTTGGCGACACTGATATGCCGCCTCGGGCCGATCCGAAAACGCACGACGGCGACGAATCTGAAACAGGTCTTTCCCCACGCCAGCGAGCGTCAGCGGAAGGCGCTCGAAGTGTCGATGTGGCACTCGCTGATGCTGATGGTCTGCGAAATCGCCTGGGCTCAGCGGCGGTTGCACCTGACCAACTGGTCCCAATACGTTCGTTTTCGCAACAGCCGGGATATCTTGCGCAACTGTCTGTCCAAACGTCCGACCGTGATGGTGACCGGACATTTCGGCAACTTTGAAATCGGCGGCTACACCGCGGGGTTGATGGCGTGTGAATCCACAACCATTGCCCGGCGTCTGGACAACCCCTTTCTCGACGACTGGGTCCACCGATTCCGCAGTGCGAAGGGGCAGACGATGTTGGACAAGGACGGATGTGCGATTCAGGTCGATCAGCATCTGGCCGACGGCGGCACGCTGGCGATCCTGGCCGATCAGCACGCCGGCCCCAAGGGATGTTGGACCAAGTTTCTCGGCGTTCCGGCGTCCTGCCACAAGGCACTGGCTTTGTTTTCGCTCGGCAGCGGCGCGCCCATGCTGGCCGGATCCACCCGGCGGATCGACGGCCAGCCGATGAAATTTGAAACCGCTTGCGTCGCCGTCGCCGATCCGGACGATGATCCTGAGGGCAATTGCGATTCGGTCGAATCGTTGACCAAGTGGTACAACCGACAGCTAGCGATCAGCGTTTCCGAAGCGGTCGAGCAATACTGGTGGCTGCACCGACGTTGGCGTGAGCCACCCCCACGCGTCGCCAAAAGGCTTGCCAAAGCGGCCTGAGTTTGCTGTAGGTGACGCTGTGCGTCACGTCTTTGAAGTGACGCACAGCGTCACCTACGGTCGCAGAGACGTGACGCACAGCGTCACCTACGGTCGCAGAGACGTGACGCACAGCGTCACCTACGGTCGCTGAGACGTGACGCACAGCGTCACCTACGGTCGCTGCGCCTGATGTCATCGGTTGTCGGATGTCCTAGACTGACCGACCGTCACGTGCTTCGTCCCTTCCCCCGCATCCAGAACGATCGGTGCCGAAATCCCGTTCCGCCAACTCGATCCGAATTCGCGGCGCTCGCGTTCACAATCTGCAATCGGTGGACGTCGACATTCCCCGCGACGCGATCACGGTGATCACCGGTGTCTCGGGCAGCGGCAAGAGTTCGCTGGCCTTTGACACGTTGTTCGCCGAGGGGCAGCGTCAATACATCGACAGTCTGTCGGCTTATGCCCGGCAATTCTTGGATTCGATGCCGCGACCGGATGTGGATCTGATCGACGGTTTGGCGCCGACGATGGCGATCGATCAAAAGCCCGGCTCGACGAGTGCCCGCAGCACGGTGGCCACCGTCACCGAGATCTACGATTACTTGCGTTTGCTGTTTTCTCGCGTGGGGCTACCGCATTGCGGCAGCTGTGGTGCGGCGATCGCCCGACAGTCTGCCGACGTCATCCGCGATGCGTTGTTGTCTCGTCCCGAGGGCAGCAAGCTGGTGTTGATGGCGCCGATGGTGCGAGGCCGCAAGGGAGCCCATCGCGACGTCTTTGAATCGATCCAGGTCGCCGGTTTGGTCCGCGTCCGCGTCGACGGCGAAATGTATCTGTTGGACGACGTGCCCGAGTTGGCGGTGCGTAAAAATCACACCATCGAAGCCGTCGTGGATCGCTTGGTGGTGCGTGGTGGCGTCGAATCTCGGCTGGCCGATTCGCTCTCGTTAGCGTTGCGTCTGGGCAAGGGGCTGGTGACCGCCGCGGTTGAAGACGAAAGCGGAAACTGGATCGATTCGATCTACAACACCGCGATGGCTTGTATCGAGTGTGGTGCCAGTGTCGAAGAGATCGAGCCGCGGACATTTTCCTTCAACAGCCCCTACGGCGCCTGTCCGACTTGCGACGGGTTGGGTCACGTCGATTCGGGCGATTCGAAAACGATTTGTCCGAGCTGCGACGGCGGGCGGCTGCGCAGCGAAGCGATGGGCGTGACGATCGATGGCGTTTCGATCACCGAGCTAACGGCGATGAATTTGACCGACGCGGCGAGTTGGATCGGCGCCCTCGGCCCCTCGCTCTCGCCACTGCATCGCGCCGTGGCCAAACCGATCCAAACCGAAGTCACCAAGCGACTGGAGTTTTTGGATGAAGTCGGTGTCTCGTACTTGACGCTCGACCGCAGTGCCGAAACGCTCTCCGGTGGCGAGCTGCAACGCGTGCGGCTGGCGACCAGCATCGGCAGCGGGCTGGTCGGCGTGTGCTACATCCTGGACGAACCGTCGATCGGATTGCATCCGGCTGATCACGATCGCTTGATCCGCTGTCTGCGGCGGCTGCAACAAAACGGCAACACCGTGGTGGTCGTCGAGCACGATGAAGCGACGATGCGGGCGGCCGATCGTGTGATCGACGTCGGTCCCGGCGCGGGAGCCCAGGGCGGCAAGATTGTTGCGTCCGGAACCCCCAAACGGATCCAGGCCAACAAGCGGAGTTTGACCGGCCGCTACTTGTCGGGTGTCGACGCGGTCCCGGTCCCGGAAACCCGTCGCGCGGCCGATCGTTTTTTGAGCCTGACCGACGTCAACACGCACAACCTGAAAAACATCACGGTGCGATTCCCTCTGGGATGTCTGATCGGAATCAGTGGCGTGTCCGGCAGCGGAAAGAGTTCGCTGGTCGTTGACACGCTGCTGCCCGCGGTCGAATACCAACTGGTCCATGGCAAACGATTGCCCACCACGACAGGCAGCGTGGCGCGGTTCGGCAAACTGACCGGTGCGGCGGAGTTGGACAAGTTGGTGCCCATCGACCAGGCTCCGATCGGGCGCAGCCCACGCTCCTGTCCGGCGACCTACAGCGGCGTGTTGGATGAGATCCGCAAGGTCTTCGCGGCGACGCGGGAGGCCAAGACACGTGGGTTCACGGCCAGCCGATTCAGTTTCAATTCGGCCGCCGGGCGCTGCGAACTTTGCAAGGGGCACGGCGTCGAACGGATCTCGATGAATTTTCTTAGCGACCTGTTCGTAATCTGCCCACGCTGCGGCGGAAAACGTTTCAATCGCCAGACGTTGCAAGTGCGATTCAAAGGCGCCAACGTGGCTGATGTGCTGGCGATGACGATCGACCAGGCCGCCGCGTTTTTTGAAAACATGCCCTCGGCCCATCGCTTGCTCACATCACTGCAAGCCGTCGGACTCGGTTACATGCACTTGGGGCAAAGCAGCACGACGCTCAGCGGCGGCGAGGCCCAGCGGATCAAACTGGGAACCGAGCTGGCCCGCACCTCGACCGGCAACACCCTGTACGTGCTCGACGAGCCGACGACGGGACTGCATTTCGACGACGTCAAACGCCTGGTCGGCGTGCTCCAGCGGTTGGTCGATTCGGGCAACACGGTCGTGGTGATCGAGCACGACTTCGACCTGCTGGCCTGCTGTGACTGGATCATCGACCTGGGGCCCGGCGGCGGCATCCATGGCGGACGGCTGATGGCCGAGGGGACGCCGGAACAAATCGCGGGACAGGTCGATAATGCGACGGCGAGGTTTCTGGGTAAGAAGCTGCGGTAAGCGGGCAAGCGGTGAGGGACGCGTCAAGTTACCCTCCCTGGCAGGGAGGGTCGAGCGCAGCGAGGGGAGGGTCGAGCGATCGTCGCTGAGCGGTTTCCAGCCATATAGACCCTCCCCGCGTCGTCGTAAACTCCTCCGCGACCCTCCCAGAGGGAGGGTGACTTCTTCACTTGATCCGCATGCCCCTCGCTTCGCTCGCCTCGACGAGGCATGTCCACGTCCCTTTCATCGCCCCAAATTCCTCGTCAGTGATTGCGGTGAGAAACTGGCTACAATACAGTCGTTCAGGTTCTGTCCGGCACCGCCGGCGCGTCCTCTTCACGTCCTTTTCAAGTGATCTCTAATGAGAAGCCTCCTTTTGGCAGCCGGTTTGGTCTGCTTGTCGATGGTCGTCATGACGGGTTGTGGTGGTCATGAAGGCGGGGTGGTTGATGTCCCCTTGAACGAGAACCCCTACCAGATCAGCGATCAAGAGCAGCGGGCGATGAACGCCAAGATCGATGAGACTTCGGGATTGTCCGAAGAAGAGATTGAAGCGCTGGAGAAAGCGAAGCAGGAAGCGCTGGAGCAGGAAGCCGCGGCGGCGGCCGGCTCGCCTGCTGAATGAACGCGTCTGCTGATTGAACGCGCCTATCCACCACTTTTTTAGAAACGAGGAGCCGTCGATGTCGAGGCGAAACACTGCCGGGTTTACGCTGGTGGAACTATTGGTCGTGATCGCGATCATCGGAATCTTGGTGGGCCTGTTGTTGCCGGCCGTCCAGGCGGCCCGCGAAGCGGCGCGGCGGATGAGTTGCAGCAACAACTTCAAACAAGTCGGGTTGGCGCTGCACAATTACCACTCCGCCTACAAACGGCTGCCGATGCACGGTGGCGGTACCGGGATCGATTACCAGGCCGGCAACACGTTGGCGTTCTATTCGCCCCGCACGAACCAAAAGAGCCTCAGTTTTCTCGTCGGGCTGACTCCCTTCATGGAGCAGCAAGCCTTGTGGAGTCAGATCTCCAATCGACTGGCCACCGACCCACTGGGGAACCGGATCAACCCGCCTTGGCAACCGATGGGACCAAAGCCCCAGGGCGGCCAATATGGTTACCGGCCCTGGGTGACCGAAATCCCCACGCTGCGCTGTCCCAGCGACCCCGGTACCGGATTGCCGGCCTTGGGACGCACCAACTATGCGGCGTGCATCGGGGACAGCGCGATGTCGTCGCGAATCGGCTTGACCAACTTTTTGCACGGCGATTACCAACCCCCGACGGTCATTCAGGCCAGCGCGGTGGCGCGCTGGCAACGTGGGATTTTCGTGACCCGCAAATTCACCCGATTCCGAGACATCCTGGACGGGCTTTCCAACACGATCTGCTGTGGCGAAATCATGACCGACCTGCTGGACCGCGACACTCGCTCGCACGGATTGTTCGACGTCAGCAATGTTGATGGACTGCAGGTCACGATGAGCGCCGACGGCGGGACGATGGCCTGCCAGGACTCCGGAGTCCTGATCGATCCGGAACGTCCTTCGTTTTGGGTTGCCACAGCGTTCCCCGCACACAACCCCAAGAACGACGACGGCTCGGCGTATTTCGTGGCGGTCGAATTGGGAACACGGCGCGGATTCAGTTGGGCCAACTTCGGGCACATCCATTCCAGTGTCACCACCAATCGCCCCCCCAACACCGAGTTGTGTCTGCACGGTGCCCATGAATTGACCGAAGGCAACTGGTCGATCAGCAGCCGGCACCAAGGCGGCGCCCACATCTTGATGGGGGACGGGGCGGTCGTCTTCATCTCCGACTCGATCGGGTCGGGGAATTCCCACGCCGGACAAAACGATGGCATTCGTCCCGGCGACGCCAGCCCATACGGCATCATCGGGGCACTCGGCACGCGTGCCAGTCGTGAAATCATCGACGAGTCCCTGAATCAGTAACGCCCGCATCTCAGCACGCGGCGTCAGCCAGTGGCGCGGGGGTGGCGAAATCAACCCGCGCCGGTCGCTGACCGGGCTGTTGATTGATTCGGGATCTGCTGAGTCAATGGTGAGCCGCTGGCCGTCAGGCCTCGGGCGCCTGGATGCCCGGCCGCTTACGCGTCGCGGCTCACTAAATCAACAGACCGTGACGCGTCCCGCTACGATCGGGCGGTTTTCCACGGCAGCGGTGGTGGGGAGGGACAGACCACCAAGCGTTCCTTGGCTTCGTCAGGGATCGGCAGCGCCTTGTGCTGATTCAAATCCACGAACACCCAGCGGGTTTCCACTTTGGCCAACACCGTGCGGTCCGCCGGGCGGCAGATCACGTATTTTCGCCGCGAGGCAAATCGCTGCAGATCGTGAACCCAGGTCCGGACGATAATCTCGTCTCCGGCCAATGCCGCACCGCGGTACTGAATGGAATGTTCTCGCACCACCCATCCGAGCCCGCGTGCCAGGGCCGCTTTGGCATCCCACCCGATCGACTCGGTATGCCGGCCGGCGGCCCAGAGAGTCCATTGCAGATAACGCAAATTGTGAACGTGTTGCTGTGCGTCGATCTCGTCCGCTGCGACCGTGTGGGCGAGGTCGAAATGCGCGTCTGTCGCCGTCGCGGCGTGATCTTCGATTGATTGTGCCAAGCTTTCTGCCTATGTTCGGTCGGTTGACGACTTTTCACCTTCCCGGAAGCGTATAATCGAGTCCAGTCTAGACGCACACGCAGAACCAGATCAGTTAGGAATCCGTTCGATGATGTCAAACACGAGAGTTGCGGTTCGAGTGGCCGAGCAGCCCCAGCGCCAGACACAGAAAACCGCCTGGATCTGCTTTTGGGTCCTGGCCGCACTGGCCAGCTTCTGCCTCAATGTCTCCGCAGCACCGCGTCCCGACGAGGCTTCCGCGGCGTCTGCTGACAAGGTTGATACCAAAGACCAGCCGCAGAAGGAAGAACTTGTCGCCACCTTTGCCGGCGGATGCTTCTGGTGCACCGAAGCGGTGTTCGAACGGATGATCGGCGTCAACGACGTGATCAGCGGCTACATCGGTGGCACCGTTCCCAACCCGACTTACGAGCAAGTGTGCGGCAAGAAGACGGGACACGCCGAGGCGGTCGAGATCTATTACGACCCGTCCCAAGTCACATTCGAGGAACTGTTGGAAGTGTTCTTCAAGACGCACGATCCGACCACGCTCAATCGGCAGGGTGCCGACGAAGGTCCGCAGTACCGCAGCAGCGTGTTCTTTCACGATGAGCAGCAAAAGGATGCGACGCAAGCGTACATCAAGAAACTGAACGAGTCGGGCGAATTTGATCGCGAGATCGTCACCTTGCTCGAAAAGGCCACGACCTTCTACCCGGCCGAAGAAGTCCACCAAGACTTCTATCGAAAGAATCCGAATTACGGCTATTGCCAAGCCGTCGTCCGGGACAAGGTGCGGAAGTTCAATCGGAACTTCGGCGACAAAATCAAAAAGTAACGAACGGGCCAAAATCGTTTCACGAAACGCTCAAGGCGGATCGGTCCCATGCATCGACTCGGTATTCTGGTCACCACCGCGCTGCTCACTCTCGGGGTCGACCAGATTGCGTCGGCCCAGTCGACGATCCAGTTGCCGTCGTTTTCGCGATTCACGTATTCGGGCAGCGTGCTCGTGCCGACCGGCGGTTCCACCTCCTTAGGCGGCGTCTCGCGATCGACGAGCGGGCGATCCTCGCGTCGGGGCGGCGGGCGAGGCATCGGAGCGGGAGTGGGGCACGCCGGAGCCGGCGCCCGTGTCACGATCATTGATCACGACGCAATCGATCGCCAGCTTCGTGGGCTGCCGCCCAAGTCCGGCGCCGCGTCGCGTCCTGCGGTTCGTTCGGCCAAGGCGGGTGCCAAGAAAGCGGATCCCGATGCCGAAGGCAAGGCGCTGGTCCGTTTCGCCCGCAAGCAGTTTCTCGCCGGCAACCGCACCTCCGCGTTTGACGCTTACCGGCTGGCGATTGAAACACTCTCACCAAGACTCTCGAACTTGGCGGCGGCTGAATTCCGTCGCGTTTTTCCGGCCGAGAAGCGTCCTGTCACCATCCAGCCCGGCCGGTTCGCCGGTGCGGATGGCTAGGGACAGAGCCTAGTGCTTCAACCCTTCGACTCAATCTGGTCGAAGGACTCCAGCAATTTGCCGGGCGAACCATCGAAAACAATACCCACGGATAGCAGCGCGAACCCACGGATGACTGGGTGCAAAAGATCCGTGGGTTCGCCCTGCTATCCGTGGGCCCAGCAATCGTTTCATCGCTCCGCAAGTGGCCGTCTGCCCCCTTTTCCGCCCACCATCGACCTCGCCCTTCGTTCCCGACCCCGATTCCGATCAACCCGGTAAAAAACCTCGAGTTCCGCGACGACAGGAACGCTTATCCGATCGCGCCACTGCCAACGCAGATTCGTTTGAGATTAAACTACGCGGCTACCCTTCCTAGCTTTCCAAAGATCGACATGACCAACCGACGTTCATTTATTTGGGCCGCCACGGCCGCCACGGCTTCGGCGGCATCGTTTCCCGGCCTGTCCGCACGACTCGCGGCCGCCGAGCCGAGCCCCCCAGACCTGCCCGTCCGTTTCTCGCTCAATACCAGCACGATTCGCGGTCAAAACCTGAGCATCGAAAAACAGGTCGATGTCGCTTCCGCGGCCGGTTACGACGGGATCGAACCCTGGATGCGTGACATCGAAACCTTCCTTGCCGAAGGCGGTCAACTCAGCGACCTGCGCAAACGCATCGAGGACGCCGGGCTGTTTGTCGCCAGTGCGATCGGATTTGCCAATTGGATTTCAGACGATGACCAACAGCGGCGGGCTGGATTGGAAACGGCCCGTCACGATATGGAGCTGGTCGCGGGATTGGGAGGCAAGCTGATCGCGGCGCCGCCGATCGGGGCGCATCGAGGCGGCAGCGTCGCGCCGCCGTTGGAGTTGGTTGCCGAGCGTTATCGTGCATTGTGCGAAATCGGAGCCTCGGTGGGCGTTCAACCCCAATTGGAATTGTGGGGATTTTCGCCCACGCTCAGCAAACTCGGTGAATTGGCCTACGTGGCCACCGCGGCGGCCCATCCCGCCGCCTGCGTCTTGCCGGACTTCTATCACATCTACAAGGGCGGCAACGACTTCGCCGGCCTGTCCATGATCGAAGCCTCCAAAATGCTGTGCTTTCACATCAACGATTACCCGGCTGATCCGCCGCAGGACAAGATCGCCGACAAGGATCGCGTGTTTCCCGGCGACGGCGTTTGCCCGTTGCCCACGATCATTCGCGAATTGATCGACAACGGATTCACGGGAACCTTTTCACTGGAACTGTTCAACCCCGAGTACTGGAAACGCGAGGCCCTGGCCGTTGCGAGCGAAGGCTTGGAAAAATCAAAAGCCGTCGTCCAGCAAGCCCTGTCCCTATCGGTCGGATGAGCGAAGAAGTTCCCGCAACGTCGCCGCGACGCTTGCCGGTTCAGTTTTCACTGACCTGGTTGTTGACGGTGCTGTTGCTGGTCGCGCTCGCGTCGGCCTACGGGGTGACGGCAGCCCGGTTGCGATCGGCCGAAGCCGAATTGATGCGGCTGCGTGAGGAAACAGGCTATCTGCCGCCCACGGACGAGGACGAAATCGCTGCGGTGCGACTGATCAGTGACCAGCCGATGACCTATCGGCTGCGGGTCCGCGTGCCCGCCTCGCCGCGGTATCGGATCGCGTACAGTTCACTCTGGCCGGAATCCGCGGCCGCACCCCGCTGGTTTAACGCGGTCGCCGTGCCGCCGGGTGAGTCGGTCGTGACGGTGCGAATTCTAAAAGATCCACGCGATGATCGCTGGAAAATCACGACACTGCGTCGCGGCGCCGATGGGACCCGCCGGATGGCGACCGTGCTGCCGGAAAAGCACGTTGGTATCTTTCGCGAGTCACACGATTGGCTCCGCAGCGGCGTGACCGGCCAGTGCTCGACCCGACCGATCGGCCAATCGTTGCGATTGTTGGATGAACGGGTCTTGGTTGGCGAGGGGGCGATGATGCTGTACGGTGACGGGCCGCCGAGTGGTGAGATGGTGGGCGTGTTCGCCGAGCTGCAACCCGACATCGGCGCCATCTAGTGCTCCAACCACATTTAATGTTGGGGTTGCGTTGGTCGAGCGGAAAAGGGG
>NZ_JANZKV010000093.1 GCF_025060895.1 Stieleria sedimenti
CCGTTGGTGTCCAGCCTTTAGGCCAATACCGCTAAGTTAAGCGTCGTTTCTTCAGATGAGGGCCCGTAGGCTCGCGCCAAACGGCTGATATTCGTTTGACATCAGCCGGTTCGCGCCAGCGTCCGGGCCCCCTCATTCATGTTAACTTAGCGGTATTGGGCTAAAGCCTGCACACCAACGCTTATGCCCGTGCCATTCGTACCTGACCCCTTTTCTGCTCGACCATTATAGCGTGCAGTGAGCTGGCGAGGGAAAACCCTCGCTCACGCCGCGTCGGGTTGCGACTATTGTGCCGAACACGCGTCTGCCCCCGTGTTTCTTGACGATTTTCAGCATCCGGCGCAGAGCGTTTGCGTCGATCGCTTCAAGGGCAAGCCGCTCAATCGCAGCTTAACCTGTAGGATGATGATTCCACCATCCGACAACAGAAATGCGTCTTGAGTGATTCATCCCAGCTGTTCCATTGGCCTGCGTATCGCGAATGTCAGTCACAAAGACCACGCATCGGATCGATCGAAAGGTCGTCCAAGATGACGTGCTGCACGTCGGCGCGCCGAATGTGGGTGACCGCGCGTACTTCGATCAACTCGTCGACCAGATTTTCCAGCGGCGATGGTTTACCAACGACGGTTGCGTGGTCAAAGAGTTGGAAGCGAAGTTGCGTTCCTATTTGGGCGTCAAACACTGTTTTGCCGTTTGCAACGCGACCAACGGTCTGCAACTGGCCTACCGTGCGCTGAATTTGACCGGCGAAGTCATTGTGCCGTCGTTCACCTTCGTTGCGACGGCCCATGCGGCACAGTGGTGCGGGCTGACACCCGTCTTCGCAGACGTCGATCGCGACCATCACACGATTTGTCCGCACAGCATCGAGTCGTTGATCACTGAGAAAACGAGTGCCATCGTCGCAGTGCATTTATGGGGAAACCCCTGCGACACCCAAGCGATCGAGGACGTGGCACGCAAGCACGGTTTGGCGGTTGTCTACGATGCGGCGCACGCGTTTGCCTGTTCGAAAGACGATCAAAGGATCGGTAACTTCGGTGACTGCGAAGTGTTCAGCTTCCACGCCACCAAGTTCTTCAACACGTTCGAAGGCGGAGCGATCACGACCAACGACGATGCGTTGGCGGAGCGACTGGCGTTGATCAAGAATTTCGGGTTCGCCGGAATGGACACGGTCGTCGATCTGGGCACCAATGCAAAAATGCCCGAAATTTGTGCCGCGATGGGATTGTCGCTGTTGCCCTGCTTGGATCAGCTTCTGGAAAGAAACCGACACAACCACCAGCTCTACCGTGCACACCTGGATGGGATCCCCGGGTTGCGGCTGTTGGCGTACGACCATCTTCAACAGACCAATTGGCAATACGTGGTCGTCGAAATCGACGAGAGTCGCTTTCGTGTCAGCAGAGATGAATTGGTGGCTCGGCTACACGCCGAACAGATCCGCGCCCGTCGATACTTTTATCCGGGCTGCCATCGGATGGAGCCCTATCGGTCGATGCCTCGTCATCAAAACTTGACGCTACCCAACACCGAGACGCTTTGCAATCGCGTGATCTGTCTGCCGACCGGTTCGGCGATTGACGAAGCGGACATCGAACGGGTTTGTCGGGTGATCCGCGGATATTGATTTCCAGCCTTCTCGCAACCCTCTTCATTTGGAATTAGGTCACGATGGCACGCAGCAAACCAAAAAGCCCGAAACGACGAAGGCCGCGACCGCCACAGCGTCCCGTTACCGACACGCAAGCACTCGCGGTGAAGATTGAAACCGCGTTGTCGCTGCAGAAAGCGGGGAATCTGGAACAGGCCAAGCAATTGTATTGCGAAGTGCTGAGCGTGGATCCGAACCACTCCGATGCCTGGCATTTGCTCGGCATGACGCTCTACTCCGCAGCAGCCTACCCGAGTGCGCTGGAGTGTTTGGAAAAGGCGCATGGACTGCTGGGCGAAAACCCGGAATTGATGGGCCATCTGGCGCTCGTGTACCATGCGCTCGGTGACCTCCAGCGGGCTCGGCAGATGCTCAGCCAACTCGTGTCCGTCGATCCAAACAATGCCGACACGCGAAACAACTTCGGAGTCTTGTTGCTTGAACTCGGGCAATTGGGACAAGCCGAGGAGCAGTTTCAGCAAGTGCTTCGGATCAATCCGGATTCCGAAAAAGCCGCGATGAATCTGGCAAACTGTTGGGTTCGGCAGAATCGTCTTCACGACGCCGAGCAGATTTATGATGAACTGGTGCAACGCAACGGAGACAACCTCGACGTCCTTGGCAATCTCGGTGAGTGCTACCGTCGTCAGTGCAAATGGGAGCAGTCACTTGAGTTGCTTCAGCGTGTGGTGCGGGCCCGTCCCGGCGACGCGGTTTCCAAGTTGACGCTCGCGCGGACGCTGGTGAATTTGGGGCGGCTTGACGAGGCGGCGGAGCGTTTGGAAAAGCTCATCGTGGAGTTCCCCCACTATCCCAAGGCGCACCATTATTTGGGGACCGTGTCGCTCACCTTGGGCGATGTCGCGAAGGCGGAGTCGGAGATTCAGCTTGCCTTGCAACTCGACCCGGCCGACGCGCACGCACTCTGCTCGCTGGGGTTCGTCTATATCGAAACCGACCGGCGTGATGAAGCGGCCGAATGTTTCGCCGAAGCGGTCAAGCAAGATCCCCGCATGAGCGGCGCCCACGGCTGTTTGTTGTATTTGATGAGCGGCGATCCCGACATCAACCCCCAGCAACTGTTCGAAGAACACGTCCGCTGGGGCGAGGTGCATGGAAACGTCCAACCGCTCCAGCGACACCTCAACGTGCGTGATCCGAACCGCAAGCTGAGAATCGGTTACGCTTCGGCAGACTTTCGCGAGCACGCCGTCACGGCGTTCTTCGAGCCGCTGTTGAGTCTTCGCGATCGATCAAATTTCGAAGTCTATTGTTATTACGAGTCCGGTGTGGAAGACCACGTGACCGGACAATTGAAGTCGCTTTCAGATCATTGGCGTGTGACACTCGGCTACTCGGACCAACAGGTGGCGCAGCAGATTCTGGATGATCAGATCGATATCATGGTGGATCTCGCCGGACACACGTCGGGGAACCGGTTGCCGGCGCTGGCCTATAAACCGGCGCCGATCCAGATCTCCTGGCTCGGTTATCCCAACACGACGGGGTTGAAGGCGATCGACTATTGTCTGACCTGTGACGTGCAAAATCCCGTCGGGGAGCCGACGTTGCACACCGAGGAACTGCTTCGGATTCCCGGTGGGTCGTTTTGTTTTGCACCGCCCAAGAACGCTCCCGAACTGTCAGCATTGCCTGCCCGTCGCAACGGCTATGTGACGTTCGGATCGCTGCACCGACCGTTCAAGATTTCCTCCTCGACCCACGATCTGTGGGCGGCTGCCATGAAGGCCTGTCCCGATGCACGGCTGCTCGCGTTCAACACGCGGTTTAACGAGTCGTTGAAGAGGGAATTGATCAGCGCGCTGGTTCAACGTGGGATCGACGAAAGTCGGATCGAAGTCCGCAGCACCTATCGCGGCGATTCGTACTTAGAAACGTATCACGAGATCGATCTTGGACTCGACACGACCCCGTGGGCAGGCGGGACGACGACGATGGAGGCCTTGTGGATGGGGATTCCGGTGGTCGGCTTCTATGGCAACAACCGACCCTCGCGAGGCACCGCGGGGATCGTTCACCATCTCGGCAAGCCGGAGTGGATTGCCAAGTCGATCGACGAGTACGCGTCCTCCGTCAGCCGAATCGCCGCCGACCTAGACGAACTGGAGCATCTGCGCGGGACGCTGCGTGAGACGACGCGGCGGACGATCGCAGACCAGCCGCGTTTCGTCACGGAACTCGAGAAGGCGTATCGACAAGCCTGGAAACGCTGGTGCGACCAACAGCCCGCACCGGCAATCACGTCGGCAATCCCCGCCATCGAAACGGCCTCACCCAACGTCTCTGGCGATGTCTGCTCCTAACAGCTCAGCGCCACGTTGAAGCAACTTGTCTTTCTGCTGCCGGCTCTTCAAGGGCAAACCAGTAGGTCACGCTGTGCGTGACAAGACACTGCGTGCGAGTGTTTGGTGAAGCGGACGGTGTTCGGAGGGGCAGATCGTTTGACGTGACCCCGCGTCGCGTCCGTGCGAGAGACTCCGCTAGCATGCTTACCTGAAAGCATTGCCTTGCAGGATTGCATGAACTTTGTACGACCCCGCCCGGGGTCGATGGGAGGATTGAGCGAGTGTTCCGGAGGTGGCGCTGCGCTGACCTCCGGCTACTCGCTGTGATCCCTCCGGGATATTATCGTCGGGGAGTGTCGGATTCAGCTGGCGTGTGGCACCATTCTTCTCACCATTCGTTCAGGGGCCGCGCGGTGTTCCTCGCTCACACGTAAGTACCTGGCATCATCGCGTTCATTTTCGCAATACCGGTCAAACCGCCAGCCCGCGAGCTCTCCCGTCTCCCCCATCAAGATGCCCCCCGGTGATGTGTCTACGTCCGCCTCTCGGTGATTCGTTCCAACAGCGGATGCAGTGCTGGCCCATTGCCGTTGCAGAGTTTGAGTCGACATCGTAATGTCGCGGACGGGCTGTTGCTGAGTTCGATGACGGCAGGTCCTTGGGGGTTGGGCACGCCCCACTGCAATCGAAAAAGTCAAATGTCGGGTGAAGATGATCGAGGCAAGGGGCTCGAATGTGACGTAGAGTTCCCATCGGTTGGACACAAGTCACCGGCCGTCGATGCCTCCGACAAGCCTCTTACCGCTCTCGTCCATCTTCTCCCCGGCTAATCCTCCTCTCTACCTGATGAACTCATGATGCGTAAACGACGCGGCGCACGGCGGGAACGTTTAAATACAATCCTCAGCCGTCGATTTGATTTTCAAACGTTGGAAAAGCGGATGGCGCTCAGTGCCATGTCTTTGTTGGAGGCCGACCACTCTCAGTCAGACTATCACGAAGACCTTGACGGGAACATTTATCACGCGCTTCCGCTTCCGATTGGCGAGGTGGAATCGCTCGCTGATACGACGGGCGACATCAGTGCTGCTGCAGCTACTTTAGAAGACACCTTTGGTCTGCATAGCAATCCGGGAGCATCGAAAACCATCTTTCTCGATTTTGACGGGCACACGACATCCGGCACTTCGTGGAATAGCTTCAATGGCGGTGCAGACATCGTGTCGCCCGCCTACAGTTTTTCCGGCGATGCATCCTTTGATGAGTCCGAGTTGTCCAGAATCCATGCGATTTGGCAACGTGTGGCGGAGGACTTCATTCCGTTTGATGTCGATGTGACCACGGAAGAACCGTCGCTGGACCGTCTGGTCAAAAGCGGATCGGGTGACTCGGCGTGGGGAGTCCGCGTGGTCGTCGGTGGTAACGGATCCTGGTACGGAAACGCTGGCGGCGTTGCCTACTTGGGATCCTTCAATTGGAACAGCGACACACCGGTTTTTGCCTTCGAAGACGTCTTGGGTAATGGCAATGAAAAGTACACGGCCGAAGCGATCACGCATGAAGCGGGACACGCTTTGGGGCTCAACCACGACGGCCGCACCTCACCGTCAGAGGGTTACTATCAGGGGCACGGGAGCGGGGCCACGGGATGGGCGCCGATCATGGGCGTCGGGTACTACAAGGAACTGACCCAGTGGAGTCGCGGTGAATACGCGTATGCCAGCAACACACAAGATGATCTGGCCATCATCACTGGAAACAACGGGTTTGGATATCGAACCGACGATCACGGTAACACCACGTTGACCGCTTCGGTGCTGTCGGTCGATCAGGGATCGGTCGCACACTCGGGCATCGTCGAACGCAACGATGACGTTGACGTGTTCACGTTTCTGGCCGACGCCGGAAACGTCAGCTTCGATGTGACGCCGTTCCAGCGAGGGCCCAACCTTGACATCTATGCCGCGCTGCTCGATGCCACCGGGTCCTTGATCGTCGCGTCCAATCCGGTTGGCTCACTGTCGGCGACCCTTTCGGCGACGTTGGCGGCCGGGCAATACTTTGTCCAGGTTAGCGGCGCCGGGCAGGGTGATCCGGCATCCGCCGGCTACAGCGATTATGGCAGCCTTGGATCCTATTCGATCAGCGGCTCGTTGGTGCAAACCAATGCAGGGTATCTGAGCATCAGCGCGGCCAACGCCGATCAAGCAGAAGGCGATTCCGCGTCCAAGTCGTTCACGTTTGCGCTGACGCGCAGTGGTGACACATCGTCGGCAGCGGAAGTCAGCTGGGCAGTGAGCGGCAGCGGCGCGTCCGCCGCAGACGCCTCTGACTTCACCGGGGGTGTCTTCCCCGGAGGCATCGTCACTTTTGCTGCTGGTGAGACATCGAAAACGATTTCGGTTGATGTGTCCGGCGATACGGATTCGGAGGCGGATGAATCGTTCACAGTCACGCTTTCGGGTCCGACAACGGGAACGTTGATCGCCACGTCGACCGCTGACGGGACGATTCGCAATGACGACGCAGCGCCGACGCCACCGGGCATCACGGTCACACCGATCACGGGCCTGACGACAACCGAAACCGGTGGTACGGCGACGTTCAGCATCACGCTCGACTCGGCACCGACGTCCGACGTGACAATTTCTCTTGAGTCCAGCGATGTCAGCGAGGGGTTGGTCGACCAGACCACGTTGACGTTTACACCCGAGAATTGGAGCACTTCGCAGACGGTCACTGTCACCGGAGTCGACGATACCGTTCGCGACCGCAACGTCGCGTACGTGATTCAAACCGGTGCCGCCCAAAGTAGTGACATCGCCTACAACGGTCTCGATGCCGACGACGTCCAGGTCACCAACCAGGACAACGAAAAAGGCAAAGGCGGTGGCGGTGGTAGCGACGGAGGAGGCGGGGGCGGCGGCAACGGTAAAGGTAAGAAGAAAACACCGGCAGCCGCGCCGATGATCGACGCAAACCGGTTGGCGATCGAAGCGATCGCCCTGACCGAGAGTCTTTCAACCAATCGTGGGACACACGTCGGACCGGAGCGGACGGAAGTCTCATTGCCGCAGGACTTGTTGGGGCATTCGAAACCGACCAAGCTCGCGCAATTTGATCAATCGTTCGCACAGTGGAACGCGGAGGACGTCAACGATTCCGAGGTGGATGCGCCGTCGACAAAAAAAGAATCCAGTCTCTCGTGCGAGAGACTGGATTCGGTCTTTGCAATCTTCGGTCGCTGATGAAGCGACCGCTATCTTTCATTTGGGTGCGGTCGCTCTTGAGTCTATGTCAAGACCGTCGGTGATCACGGATTAGGAAAGGTGAGCACATTGGATGAGCACATTGGATCTGCGTCGACATCTTATCATCCCACACACCAGTAACCCTGCAGAGGAGATGACGAACGACGACGGTTCTGGGACCATATTTGGCGGGGGGACTGTTCCGGGTACTAGCCCATAAACGCCTGCCCTTTCAGATCCATATGTAAACGCGACATTTTGAATGTCGCCCAAGTTCAACGTGCCTGTGACATCTAAGGTAATGATCACGGTGTCGCGTACGCTAGCGCCGGTATAAGTATCAGGAGTCGGATCATCGGGGATTAGCCCCCAGTCTCCACCGTTGATTGGCCCCCAATTATTGCCGGCACTATCGGTGTAATTACCGAAGTTCGTGCTGCCGTCGAATCGCGCCAGCGTGTTTCCACTGTTGAAAGCCGTCGATGAAATACCGTAGTCGAATGTCTCGCTGAAACCAGCTGGCTGAACATTCTTGCCAAACACCCAGCCTCCAGAGATGTCAGTAGGATCGGGGCCGGTAGGCGTAAACCCGCCAATGATATTTGACCCCGCCGCAACTTTAACGCTCCCGCTAAGTGATGTTGGGGTGTCCAACGACCAAGTTGTCGAATCGAAAACGTTGAACTCAAAATTTGTCAGTCGGGTGATATTGCCTTTCCCGTCGACCGCGACGTTTTCGAGCGTGATCCGTAACACACTACTGCTCACGGCCGTAAATTCGGCACGCGCCGAAACCGACTTGTTTTCAGGCCCTACCACTGCGTTGGCTGGTGTTTGGTAAATAACCCCTGCTTGAACCGAAATTGTGAAACTCAGGTACAAAGTGATTACAACTGAGAACGCAGTTGCGCGTGGAAATTGACTTTTCGTTATAACTCTCATCTGAACCTGTCCCCGAATTAAAGTGATGTGATGAATGGCTACGAGATGTCGCAGCACTCAGATGGGGATTTTCAATAAACAAATGGGGATCCAATCGGGGAGACGGAGCTTCTCCACGCTCGCGATCGAATGGTCGAGACGCAGTTTGAACAGGCCTTCGGGTTGCGAGCGAACGGCAACCGACTGGTGGGACTGATCCAACGTCGCGACTTGCGACATTCCTGCTGCGCAGTCCGCCGCTCGGACTGCGGCAAGGTTTTCAGGATGGCCCGCTGATGCGATCGCCACGCGAGAGTGAGAGCATGCCGAGCAATGGCTATCCGAAACGATCAGCCCCGCCGACGCGCGATCGGCGCCAAGCGCTGAGAGGCACAGCATCAAGAGGATGAGCACAGATCGCATCGCACACCGTGAGGCAGCGGTACTTCGGATCTCGCTCCCACCAGGCTGTTAAACAGCAAGGTGAGCGTGGGTAATGCCTTATCCTTTCAAGTCGCATCCCGCGACGTTTTGTCTGCCCCGTGTGGAAGGAAGGTGATATCTATGCTAGGGGTTGGTGGGAATCGAGCAACCCCCTGAAATGAAGTTTTTCGATACTTTCTTTCACTAGTGTCCAGAAAAACACCTTGACAGGGCCTCTGTTTTGCCTGGATTTCCTATTTTTACTCCCGGGCCGTTGGGCGACTGTCCTCCGGACGCAGAGATTGCCCGGACGCAGAGATTGCCCGGACGCAGAGATTGCCCGGGGACAGAGATTGCCCGGGGGTCAGACCCCGGGGACAGAGATTGCCCGGGGACAGACCCCGAGAGATTGCCTTCTGCATCTTTGCATCCCGGATGGGATGCCAGAAAGTAGCCGGCGGTCGAGCGAAGCGAATACCGCCGGAACGCAAAAGAACCGACCAAAACGACCCCGAAGGGGTCGCAGCGTCTAAATGCTGTGACCCGTCCCGGGGTCAATCGGCAATCGATTTGGAGATTCCGGTGGTGCGCTAAGGCGACCACCGGCTAGTTCCTGCAACCCTTCTCGGGGTAAAGCCTAATACCGCTAAGTTAAGCGTCGTTTCTTTAGATGAGGGCCCGTAGGCTCGCGCCAAACGGCTGATATTCGTTTGATATCAGCCGGTTCGCGCCAGCGTCCGGGCTCCTCATTCATGTTAACTTAGCGGTATTGGGCTTTAGCCGCCCGTTGTCGCTGCGTCGCAGCGACCGAGAATCGCTTAAAGGCTAGACACCAACGGTTTGTACGCGATAGCAGC
>NZ_JANZKV010000094.1:0-23298 GCF_025060895.1 Stieleria sedimenti
GCGCTGACCTCCGGCTACTGTCTGTGATCACGTCGGGATACCGTGGATGCCCGCAGGGCAGAGACAGTGTCTGCCGGCGGCGTGAGCCTGCTTCGGTTAGGCTGTTGGTTTCGTCACCGTTGTTTCCGCGATCCGTGTTTTCGAGTGTCCGATGAGCTGTTGCCGTTTTGAGAGGTTTGCGCCCTGCTTGGTTTTCGCGATTGTCTTGAGCGGGGCGTGGGATTCCGCGGTTCGGCTGGTAGCGGAGGAATCGGCGCGGCCGAACATCGTCGTGATTCTTGCCGACGACATGGGTTACGGAGACATGGGGTGCATGGGCAGCGAGACGCTGCGCACGCCGAACTTGGATCGACTGGCGGATTCGGGGGTGCTGTGCACTCAGGCGTACGTCGCCAGTGCGGTGTGTTCGCCGTCGCGTGCGGGGCTGATGACCGGTCGTGACCCGCGGCGGTTCGGCTATGAAGGCAACTTGAACGCGGCGGCGGCCAACTACGCGACTCGGCCGGAATTGTTGGGACTGCCGCCGAGCGAGAAAACGCTGGGGGATCACTTGCGTGCCGCCGGCTATGCGACCGCGTTGATCGGGAAGTGGCATCTCGGTATGGGCGGTGTATTCCATCCCAACGTGCGAGGCTTCGATCACTTCTGTGGCATGCTGACGGGAAGCCACCATTATTTCCCAGGGACGATGAAGCATGTCATCGAGCGCAACGGCACTCGGGTCGATTCGTTTTCAAGCGACTACCTGACAGATTTTTTCACCGACGAGGGACTGCGGTTTATCCAGCAGCAAGACCGCAGTGAGCCGGCAAAACCGTGGTTCGTGTTTTTTTCGTACAACGCGCCTCACACCCCGATGCAGGCGACCCCGGAGGATCTGGAGCGTTTCAAGCATCTGCCGGACAAGAAGCGGCAAACCTACGCCGCGATGATGTTTGCACTCGATCGCGGTGTCGGCCGGATTCGTGAGCATCTGGAGCGGACCGATCAGTGGGACAATACGCTGTTGGTGTTCTTTTCCGACAACGGCGGTGCGACCAACAACGGCAGCTGGAACGGTCCGCTGCGGGGTGTCAAAGGCTGTCTTCGTGAGGGCGGCATCCGCGTGCCGATGATTTGGAGTTGGCCGGCCAAGATCGCGGCCGGGCAGCGTTGTGATGCGGTGGTCAGTGCGTTGGATCTGTTGCCCACGTTCATGGCTGCTGCGGGGGCGGTCGTGTTACCGCTGGCCAAACCGATGTCGCATGAAGACGCGCGAAATCGAAAACGCATGATCGACTTGGCGGGGGCGCACGACGGGATCGATGTTTTACCGCAGTTGATCGGTGGTGCCGGGCCGCCGCGACGATTGTACTGGCGGTTGCAGGGCCAGGCGGCCGTGCTGGATGGTGCGGAAAAGCTCGTCCGCCCTTCGCATCGCCCCGCGGAACTGTTTCGTGTGGCGAGCGATGTCGGGGAATCGGACGATTTGTCGCATCGAGAGACCGAGCGACTGATGCAGCTGTTTGGGCTGCTGGGGAAATGGGAGGCGGCGCTGCCGACCGTTCCGCTGTGGGGGTCTTCGCCGTACTGGTCCGGCAACACGGCGGAGCACTACGACGCCTGGCCGCCGCGGGAGGAGCCGTTTCGCTGAGATGCGATGATCGCTCGACCGCCGGCTGCTCGATTGCGATCCGATCTGGGATGCGAGAGGTGGGGCGTCCGCGGGTGCTCGGCGAGAGCCTAAAGCACCGCGGAACGTTGTCGTCCGAGAACGGACGCGATCACTCGGCAGCGGCTTCTTCTTCCACTGCTTCGGCGGCTTCTTCGACCGCCTCTTCAACCGATTCTTCGGCGGCTTCTGCAGCTTCTTCGGTTTCGACAGCCGCTTCTTCGGTCTCCTCCACGACGACTTCGACAGCTTCTTCGGCCGAGGTGTCGGTGGAGTCGGCGGGTTTTTCGCAACCGATCATGGAAACGGTCAAAGCACAAGCGAAAGCGGCGGCGGTGAACTTGCGTAGCATCTGGGCACCCTGTGGGATTTTTGGTGGTTTGAACATTCAGTGTTCGTCAGGATCGGAGACAACTTGGCACCGAGCGAACATTGATTTTCACGAGTTCTTCACAGACTCGCAGGATCTAAGCGTCTACCAATTCGGTCGATTCCGCAAGGTGGGGAGAAACCCCGACTAGCGACAGAGGCGGAAATCCTGGTGGGAGGATGACGAATGTCTCGGTCGTGGCGAATACTCACCGGCGACCGAGACGGGTTCGTCGCATCGCTTCGATCCAATCGGGATGGAACGAAGGGCATGATGATGACCGAATCCGATGATGACCGAATCAACTGATTACTGATTCAGCTGTTCCTGGATCACTTCTTTGGCGTCTCGCGTACCGAGGGCCCCCCAGAGGCCGAACGGACTTGAGCAACCGGGGACGACTTTGGCGTTGATGGCGGCGCTGCTGGTCCCACCGACGTTGGTGTAGACGGTCGGCGAGTGGCTGTCGCCGGCTTCGATCGAATCGGTGATGAAGATCACCGATCCGTCTCCCATCAAGATATGGGCACCTCCTTGGTGTCGGCTTCCCGGGGCCAGGGTTCCGCCGGAGGTGATGCCGTTGCTCATGACCAGTTCGCGGTTGGGCGGCAAGATCGTGCAGATTGACGAATAGACGCCGGCGTGGGCAGCCCAGCGAAAGCCACGCATGCCTTCGCCGTTGCCTTGCAGGCTGGTCAGGGTGGGATCCCAGGTGGTGGGACGGTCGGGGTTTTTCCAGCCGTTGGTTTCAGCGATGGCGGGATCGTCATAGACGCCGCCGTTGCGTCCCGCGTTGATGTAGGCGCGGGTGCGGACATCGGAATCCCCTAGATCGGTGGGGATCTCGCCGGCCAGGACGGTGTTGGACAGTCCATCGAGCACGTCGCGGAAACGGGATTGGTTACGGGCCACAAACATGCCACGGCTTGATTCTTGTTTGCGTTGGGCCAAACCGGTGTTTGGCGACGTGACGTTCCACCAGCCCGGGCTGCCGTTGACCGTGGCGGACCAGTAGCGATCACCGACCCAGGTGTGGTGCATCGCGTCACCGAGGTTGGCCGCGTAGTTGGTGCGTCCGTGGGCGGGCAGCCCGACGCCGGGGTCACTGGGGCAACGGAACCCGGGGATCTCCAACAGCCATGGGTCGTATTGGTGCAGCGCGTGGCTGGCGAGTCCTTTGTGGGGGTTGGGGCCCATGGGCGGAAAGGCACTGACGCCGTTGATGGCCGTGCCCTCTTTCGGCAGGAACGGGTGGGAAATCTGATCCCAAGCGGCTTGTTGTTCGATGAACGGAGTGATGCCGACGAGAAAGCTCAGGTTCATCCCGTTGTTTCCGGTGACGGGATCGTTGTTGCCCGCGTCTCGGCGGTGGTAAGTCCCGGTTCCGTGGGTCGGCAACTGCTTGTAGGCGGAGTGGTAATTGTGGACGGCCAAGCCGATCTGTTTGAAGTTATTGCTGCAGCTCATTCGCCGAGCGGCTTCGCGGGCCGCTTGAACGGCGGGTAGGAGGAGTCCGACGAGGATGCCGATGATGGCAATCACGACGAGCAGTTCGACGAGCGTGAAGGCGCGTCTCGAGGAGTGTTTCATGCAAGTTTTCCTGAGGTTTGAAATGGGTGAGTGTTGGGGAAAGGTTGGGTGGCGAATCTCGCCGCGCGTGGTGTGCGGCCGGTCGGATGGAGCGTGCTAGCGATCGCCGCCTTCGACCTCGGTGCCGAGATCCGAGCCGGGGTTCTCGGCGAGAAAGTCAGCGATCTCACCGCTGTTTCCGCTCAGTCCGGTATGTCGTTGGCATCCGACCAAGACGGGGAAAAGAAGGACCGTCCAGAGTGCCAGACGCGCGAAACGTGCCATCATCAGTGTTCCAGGGTTACAATAAGGGTGGGGGCGTGAAAGTCGGCGGACGACCTTGTCCGGCAAACGCACCGCATTCGATTTTCGGTTCGATTTGAAACGCAACGATCGCCTGTCGTTACACCCAAACCGACCAGAAATCCGCTCGGATTGTTCCGGAAAGTTCTCAGGGGTGGCTGCGAGCGTGTGCTGCGAGACCCTGGTGACGGCTGAGGCATCCGCGAGGATCGGCTGTGGCGTGGTGTAAGATTCGATTTCAATCCGTTTCAAGGGGACCGAGATGCCGGGCAGCGGCTTCAACGAAGAACTCGTCGAGCGTTTGCGGTCCGGCGAAGAGCACGCCTTTGTGGAGCTCTTTTCGATTCACCGAGAGCGTTTAAAACGGATGCTTGAATTTAGAATGGACCGCAGGTTGCGAGGTCGCGAAGATGCGTCGGACATCTTGCAAGAGGTTTATATCGATGCCCATCAACGGATGCGGCATTATCTGCAGCGTCCCCAGTTGTCATTTTATGTCTGGCTCCGCCAATTGACGACCCAGCGGCTGATCGACGTCCATCGCCGTCATTTGAAGGCGGAGATGCGAGATATCAAGCAAGAGGTCGGGATCAACCGGCAGTTGTTGGCGGCGACGTCGGCGTCGATGGCGTTGCAACTGGCATCCGCCTTGGCCTCGCCGAGTCAGTTGGCGATGCATGCCGAATTGGTCCTGCAGATCGAAATGGCGTTGGAAGGGATGGACGAGATCGACCGCGAGGTGATTGCCCTGCGGCACTTCGAAGAGCTTCGCAATAGCGAAGTGGCCGAAGTGCTGGGGCTCAAGGACGCGGCCGCCAGCAACCGTTACATGCGGGCGCTCTCCCGGCTCCGAGAAGTGCTTCAAGAAATCCCCGGGTTCCTCGATGAATCATGACACAACGCACGTCCGCGACGATGAAGAGGCGGAGTTTCGTGACCCGGTCGAGGCACTCGGCGAAGAATTGTTGGAACGCCGACGACGCGGGGAACAGGTGACGACGGACGAGTACGCGCGGGCCCATCCGGAATTGGCTGATCAGATCCGTTTGCAGTTTCCGGTCATGATCGCGCTGGAAAAGTTCAAAGAGAACACGTTGTCGGCGACGGCCGATCCCTACGACATTGAAATCGATACACCGAAGGAGCTCGGCGATTATCACATCATTTGCGAGATCGGTCGCGGTGCGATGGGCGTGGTCTATGAAGCCGAGCAACAGAGCCTTCAGCGGCGCGTGGCGGTCAAGGTGTTTCCCCGCCAAACGCTTCGGGAGGCCCGCAAGCTGGAGCGATTCTCGCGAGAATCCAAGACGGCGGCGCGGTTGCACCACAACAACATCGTACCCGTGTTTGGCGTCGGCCATCATGCCGGACTCCATTACTTTGTGATGCAGCGAATCGATGGGATCGGATTGGACGAAATCATCGAGCAGGCCAAGAGTCAGCCGCAGCGTGACGTCTCGGCCGATGACACGCATGCCTGGCGTCTCGGGTCCGGCAGCACGGCGGACTCCGGCAGTGGGCGTTCGATCCGGCGGGCCCGCTGGTTCGGCGACGGCGAGGGCAATCTGCGTGATGCCGCCACGGAGTCGGAGTCGAAGGTGGTGGACCCGAGTTTGGGGTTGGAGGTCACGACCAGTTTTTGGCGCGCGGCGAATATCGGGGTGCAGGTCGCCGACGCGATTCACTACGCACACAGCCAAGGCGTGCTGCATCGAGACATCAAGCCGAGCAATTTGATGATCGACCCCAACGGAACGGTTTGGGTGACCGATTTCGGGCTCGCGACGGCACTGCAGCAAGACCCGTCGGCGGACCGCAACGACATCGCCGGCACGCTGCGGTTCATGGCGCCCGAGCAACTCGGTGGCAAACACGACACGCGTAGCGATCTTTATAGCCTGGGGGTGACGCTTTACGAACTGATCACCTTGCAACCGGCCTTCGTCGCCGGCAGCAAGGCCGCGGTGGTGGATCGGATTCTGCGTGGGGAGTTTCACAAGCCGCGTGACGTGCGGCCACGCATTCCCAGGGATCTGGAAGCGATCGTGCTCAAAGCGATGGCGTTGCGGCCGGAGCAACGCTATGCGAATGGACGTGAACTGGCCGACGATTTGACGCGTTTCATCAAGGGACGCCCGGTCCGTGCCAGGCGGATCGGAGGGATCGGACGGATGGTGCGCTGGGCACGTCGCGATCCCTTGGCCGCTTCGTTGCTCGGCACGTTGGCGATCGTGATCGGCACGTCGTTCGTTCTGGTCAGTTCGAAGTGGCGTGAAGCGGTGGAAGAGCGACATCGCGCCGAAAACAATCTGATCGTCGCGCTCGAATCGATGGATCAGATCCTGGGGCGTTTCACGTCCAGTTGGATGGCCCGTCCGACTGATCTAGAGCCCGGCCCCGACGACCCCGCACCCGGCGAGCTTCAGTTGTTGGTTTCCGATCACAACGCGTCGCTGATGGAGGACGCGATTCGGTTCTATGATCGATTCGCCGTCGAAAACGCTCCCAGTCCTCGGCTGCAACGCGATACCGCCCGAGTCCACAAACGGGCGGGTGACATCTATCAGCGGTTGGGCAAGTACGGAAAAGCCGAACGCGCCTACGTTCGCTGTTTGCAGATTTTGGAGCAACAAGATTCCGACGATGACACTTCGTTGGTGTTGAGCAAAGCCAAGGCGCTCAATCAATTAGGGCTTGTCAAGCATGCGACCAGCCGTTTCGTTGAAGCGGAGCAGCAGTTCCTCAAGGCACGCGACGTCTTGATCGCACAGGTCTGCCCAGACCAATCGTCCTGTCAAGCCGAGCTGGCGCGGACGTTCAGCAACCTGGGCCAATCGCAATGGTTGATGTTTCACCATGACGACGCGAAACGCAGCCATCGTAAAGCCGTCTCGATCCTGGAGACGCTGGTCGATGGCGAACCCGATCATCTGAGCTACCAGTTAGCGCTGGCGCGCGCCTATCGGGCGTATTACCCGTTTGCGTCGGATCGCAACAGTAACGAGCGAACACATGTCAAGTCTGCCGGAATCGCCATCCTGGACGCGTTGGTGTTGGAGCATCCACAGGTCCCCGACTATCAGTGCGAGCTGGCGGAGATGTTGACCGCGACGATTCGACGCTCACGCCGGGCGGACGATTCCCAAGAACAGATCACGCAACTTCAGCGAGCGATTCAGATCGCCCGCGACCTGAGTGACGTTTATCCAGCGATTCCCCGCTACAAGGTGACCTTGGCCGATGCGCTCAAGACGATGGGAGACTTGGTCGATCGTTCAGACTCAGATGCCGCGATTTCGTATCTGAACGAGGCCGTCGATATCTATCGCTCGCTGACGAGTAACTTCCCCGACGTCCCCGCGTATCACTTTCTCTGCGCGATGGCACTCCGCGAACACGCACAAACCCTGTTCCGTGTCGAGCGATTCGACGAGGCGAGGGTGAGTGCCGAGCAAGCGGTCGAGGACCTTGGAACTTACACCCGACTCCGCTCCGGCAATCGGATGGCCTGGAACATGCTCGCCAGGCTCTACGACCAAGTTGCCGAGGCATCGATGGCCATGCATGAGCCGGATGCGGCCGAAGCGGCACGGGGACACGCTCGGCAGATTCGTGAGAAGTGGAACTTGCAGTGGGGGCTTTGACGGCGCCGAAGCGACTGGCAGCGTGATGTGCCGCCTGGACGGCGGGTAACCGCCACCCGGCCCTGGTGTCTATGATGGCGGTCGTGCCAAACGCTTCCACCCGCGACCGTTCATTCAACGTGCTGACGCATCATTCACTGACCACCCGAATTCTAACGCCACTGGTGGTTGCAGCCACGCTCGCCGCGATCGGGGTCGCCTGGACGTCTTGGACGTTGGGCCGTCGCTGGGCGATGGAGGAAATGACCGATCGCTACCTTTGGATCGAATCGGCGATCGGGACGTCCACGTTTCCGCTGACTCCGCCGGTGCTCAAGTCGCTTTCGCAATTGACGGGAACGCAATGGATCACCGTCGACGAAGCGGGAGAGGTGTTGTCATCGACGTTGCCGCCGGCAACGAACGCCGCGGCGGCCCAGCGGCTGGCCGAATCGCTGGGCCAGCGACTGGGCGAATCACAAGACGCTGGGACCGCGGTGGATTTCCCAGGCGTGGGTCTCGGCGATGGCTCACGCGTTGGTCCTGCCGGCAGCCCCGCGCAGGCTCCGGTGGACCTGGTGCTCGAGTCGACCCCGTTCTTTGCGTTTGCGTTTGATCGTCGCGGGGCGGGTGTCGGCAGCGGCCGGGCTTCGACCATTGTTGTCTTGTTCGCCAAGGAAAACGTCGATGCGGTTGCCAAACGGGCGGCCGTGTTGCCGTTGTTGACGGGCTTGTCAACGATCGCGGTGGTCAGTGTGTTGATGTTCTTGTTGACCTCGCGTCTGATCGGCAGGCTCAAGCGACTGGAAACCCAGGTCGATCGCATTGCCGCCGGTGAATTTGAATCACAACTCTCCGACGCGGAGCCCGACGAGATCGGACGTCTGGCCAAAGCGATCAGCGCGATGGCGGATCAGCTCAACGTGTTGTGGGACCAGATCAACCGCCAACAGGGCGCCAAACTCTTGCACCAGATTTCTGGCGGGATGGCTCACCAGCTTCGTAACACCCTGACCGGAGCCAAGATGGCGATGGAGTTGCATCAAGGGAAACTGGAGCAAACGCCGGACGATGAAGTCCGTGTGGCGCTTCGGCAATTGGAGATCGCCGAAGAGTACGTCGGCCGATTGCTTGCGCTCGGTCGTGGTCAAGACTCGACAGATCAGCCACAGCGGGTCAGTGCGTGTTTGGACGATGTGCGTTCGACGCATCAACCGATTGCCGATCATCTTCGTGTGGATTTGATTTGGTCGATCGATGCGTCGACGCAGACGGCGCTGGTCAAGGACGGGGCGTCGTTTTCTGCCGCGGTGTCGAATCTGGTGCTCAATGCCATGCAAGCCGGGACCACGATCGAAGTCACCGCCGCCGTGGATCAACCGGATCGATGCGTCGTCTCGGTCACCGATGATGGGCCTGGCGTTGACGCATCGGTTTCCCAGACACTGTTTGACCCCTTCGTCACGTCCAAGCCCGAAGGGCTGGGGCTGGGGTTGCCGCTGGTCAAACGGACGGCCGAATCGTTGGGCGGGTCGATCCGGTGGCTGCGTGAGTCAGAGAAAACGACGTTCGAACTGGCAGTGAACGTAACACGAGAGAGTCAACCGAATGAGTGGTCGTGATCAACCGCAACGTGCCGTTGGCGAGCCTTCGGCGAGGGATCGAGCAACCGTACTGGTCGTCGATGACGAACCTTCCATTTGCTGGGCGTTTGAGCGTCTGCTGTCCGACCTGGGGCACGTCGTCAAGACGGCGTCTTCGGCCGAAGCAGGACTGGAGCTTGCCGCGGCCGAGCGTCCGGATCTTGTCCTGTTGGATGTGCGGTTGCCGAAGGAGGATGGGATTTCTGCGTTGCCCAAGTTCATCGAGGCCAGCGGCGGTAGTCCGGTGATTGTGATGACAGCGTTCGGCGATCTGGAAACCGCGGTCGCGGCCGTTCAGCGTGGAGCAAGTGACTACCTGGTCAAACCGTTCCGGCTGGACGATGCCCGCCGCGTCTGTCAGGTCGCGCTCGCAACGTCCAAGTCCCGTTCGGCTCCGGTGCCGATCGTGCGTAAAGACCAGCGAGAGAACCGGCTGGTCGGCAGCTCGCCGGCGATGCAGCAGGCGTTTCGGCAGATCGCGTTGGTGGCCGCCAGTGATCTGTCGGTCTTGATCACGGGAGAAACCGGGACCGGAAAAGAACTGGTCGGCGCCGCCATTCATCGACACAGCCATCGTGCCAAAGAAGTGTATCTGCCGGTCGCGCCGGTGACGTTGAACGAAGACCTGGTCGAGAGTGAGTTATTCGGTCACGTCAAAGGCGCCTTCACCGGCGCCGACGCCGATCGCTCGGGTCTGTTTGATCGCGCCGAAGGCGGCACGGTGTTCTTGGATGAAATCGGTGATCTGCCGATGGGGGTGCAAGTCAAGTTGTTGCGGGTGTTGGATCAAGGAGAGTACCTGAGGGTGGGCGACGTGCATCCGCGGCGTTGCAACGTGCGGATCCTGGCCGCGACCAATCGTGACCTTCACGAAGCCATGCGATTGGGGCAGTTTCGTGAGGACCTTTATTATCGCCTGAGCGGGCTGCACATCCATCTGCCTCCGCTGCGTGAACGATTGGAAGACGTCGCGGTGTTGTCTCGCTATTTTTTGTCGCGATTGGGCAACGAAGCGGCAGCGGAATTTTTGTCCGAAGAATTGGTCGAAGAACTCTGTCGGCGACCCTGGTATGGCAATGTTCGCGAATTGAGCAACGCGGTGGAGCACGCCGCCGTCGTTGCACGCGGTCGGTCACTGACGATCGACGATTTTCCGGACCCACAACTCGGACGCGTGCCGAGCGAGCCACCGAGGCCCGAAGCCGCGTTGGCCGCTGCCGTCGCGGCATGGTGCAAGGAACGCCTTGACGGGGACGCGGCAGGGGATTCGTTGACGACGCTGCACGCCGACTTGATTGCCGCGGTCGAGCCCACGCTACTTCGTCTGACGCTGCAGTCGACCGCGGGCAACCGTGCCGCAGCGGCCGACCGGCTGGGCATTCACCGTGGTACCCTGCGAGAGAAACTGCGTCACTATGGGATCGGCGACGTTGATGCAGCGGGCGGAACGTGACCGCGCGGCGTTCTATTCGGCAGACATCGGGGCGGACGTGTGCGGCACGACCAGGCGTTGGCGAATCGCCAAAACGTCGCGCAGCGACTCCTGGCATTGCCGGACATCGCGACGCTCAGACGCGTTCATCAGCGCGAGTGCCGGATCGGTGAAGGCGGGAAATCCAACGGTGCCGCCGGAACCCTTGAGCCAATGGGCTTCGTCATACAGTTCGTCAAAGGACTTGGTTTGGACCATTGACAACATGCCCATCAGCCGCACATCGAGTTGTTGAAGGAAGTCGACCACGATGTCCAAGTAGTCTTCGTCGTCCAGCGGCAGCGTGCACTCGATGGGAGCGTTGTCGGCGCTGGACGGCTGCGGGGCGGACTGCTGAGCACCGGCTTCCAGACCGCTGGGTGGGGCGGGCGCGACGATGCGTGATCGGATGGAGTGGATCTGTTGCAGGAGGTCCAACGCCAATCGACTGTCCTGGTCCTTGGCGGCGTGCTCGAGTTCTTTAGCCGGAATCGTGAAGTCGCCGAACCCGACCGTTCCCCCGGAACCCTTCAGCCAATGGGCTTCGCTGCGAAGGGTTTGGAAATCGGCGAGATCGAGTGCGTCTCGCATGCCGCTGAGCCGAGCATCGAGGCGATCGACAAAGTTGACGACGATGCAACGCATTTCTTCGTCATCGATCGGCAGCGTGGTGTGGATCGGCGGTCCGCTCGGGACGCTCGATTCACTCGGGGACGCTTCGGGGGTGTGAACCGCGGGGGCGACATCTCTGAGGGTGTCGTCGCCACATCGGTAGTCTTTCAGTGTGTCGTCGCTGAGCTTGTCGTCGCTGAGCTTGTCGTCGTTGGGGGCAGACAGTCCGGGGACGACCGCCGCGGCGGCTGGCGGTGATTGGGGGGCGTTCGCGCCGTCGGAGTCCGCTGGCAACGATTCGCGATCGGCTGTGGGGGCTGGTGACGGTAGCATCGTTTCCAGCAGCCAGGAGTACTGGAGCAGACTGATCGGGATCAAAAAAGCGAGCAGTCCCCAGATCCCGAAGCGAGACCCGGCGAGTTCGGTTGCGGGGGCTGTGAATGCGAGTTGCAACTTCCCCCAAGGTTTTCCGAAACGAAAGATCGGGAGAGTGAAGTTTGAATCACGGTGTTGTGGCAGCGGCGACCAGTATTGCGCGTGCCCAGTGGTTTGAAACGCGGTGTTGCCTTCGGAGTCGATCAATCGGGCCGAGCGGAGGCTGTGATTTCGCTCGACCAAGGCGGCGACGGCCGATTCGAAGCCTTTCGGATTTCCGTCGGCGACCATGGCGGTGCCGGCAGCGGCCAAGGATTCACACACCGAAACACGTCCCTGGGCGAGTTGCGTCCGGCTGTCGGGAACCAGTCCGATCCAATCAGCCAGCAGCACCGTGGCTGTCAGGAGACAGACCAGCATCAGCGCCAGGCGGGTTTGGATGGACATCGGTACGTCGAATTTCGGCATCGTGATTCAAAATTCTGTTTCATCGAGGCGTCTTCACCGATCGAAGAAACTACCATTGGGATCGAATGGGTAGGTGTCGGCCCTCCACAGAGCGGTGGTGTACCGTTGTTCGATTGACCGGAATTCGTCTCTGCAGTGGACGATTTGTCATTGTTTCCATCGGATGTTTCGTTTTCAGCCGATCACCCTGTCTTCGCTGAATCCCCACCAGATTGACTATTTGACGTGCGCAAATCTCTGCGTGTGTGCGTGGCAGCAGCGATGGCGGTTGTGTCGATGGTGAGGTTGAAGTGGTGTTGGATTTGTTCCCACGTATCCGAATCGCTATCATGAACGTTTGGCCATGGAGGAGACGATTCATCGGTTTTTATCGTGAGGGGAACCATGCCGGTGTTACTTGAAGGCACGGCAGTGGTGATTCGCAACGACGCATTGGATCGTTGTCTCGACGGCGGCGCGTCGGATTTCCACACGATCGCTCCCAATGCGATGTCGTTCGGCGATGATGAATTGACTCAGGCCAGTTTCATGTCGCCGCGCGATGCCGAACTGTTTCGGGACAAGTTGCTTTTGATGGGGCTGTGCGGTGACGAAGGTGCGCCGGATGTGGTCTTGGTCGATGCACACAATCGAACGATGCATCCCCCCTGCGACTGGCTGCAGTTGATTGAGTACAAGGGGAATTTAATCGCCAGTCTGGTCGGCAATGAATCCGGTGTCGTGGTCGCTCCGGAGACCTGGGATCCCGATGCGGGGCCGACGCTGCAACACATGTCCGCTGACGAGGTTCGCAACCGGCTCGAGTTTGTCCGGCGCGAAGAGCGAGTCGACGTTTACCGCGACAAGGAAACCGGGCAACTGCTGTACAGCGCCCGGTTGCACGAGACACCGGAGGAACTGTTCCGAAAATCTGCCGACGTGGTGTTGGGCAACATGCGGCACCCGGGGCAGCCACCTCCATCGGAAGACGTACAACAGGCGATCCGCGAGGCGATCGGACGGTTGCAACGATTGGTCAGCCAGCGAGATGACGCCTGGCGTGTTTGGTTTCTGCTCGGCAAGGCTTGGCACGCGGTGGACCGAATCCCTCGTGCGATCCAGGCCTTGGAACGCGCTCTGGAGGCGGTCGATGAGCCCCAGACGATCATTTACAAGGAGCTTGCCGGCGTGCTGTTGGCCGGCGGTGACACCGAGCGGGCGTGTCAGACGGGTGAAAAAGCGGTCGCATTGGCTCCCGACGATGTCGAATTGTTGGGCAATCTCTCGATCGCCTACCTGCTGGACGGTCGTGTGGGGATCGCCCTCAAGACGTTGGAGCACGCCTTGACGATTTGTCCCGACGATACGACGAATCAGTTCGTCATGGAAAAGATCACGGCTGTGCTGGAAGGGCGATTGCCGCGGCCGAGAACACTGGCGGAATTGGAAGGCCGCGGTCCGTCGACGCGTCCGGAATCGACACCGCGTCCCAAGTCGAGCTGGATTCGCGGGTTGATCCGTCGCTTTTCGCCCTTGCGATGACCGCGTGCCGGTTCAACCTGTCGGTTCAATCAATCAACGAGCCGATGACGATCCGGCGATCAATTGACGTTGTTGTTCCATCAGCACGATCCCGACGGTGGTCGCCAAATTCAGACTGCGGACGTTGCCGGTGGTCGGCACACGCAGGGCATGGGGATGGTCGGGGCCGACGATTTCACGCGGCAGCCCGCTCGTTTCGCGACCGAACACAAAGCTGTCCCCGTGTTGAAAATGCTCGTCCCAGATCGATCGCGTGGCGAATCGGGAAAAGAAAAACATCCGCCGGGGCGGTAAGGCGTCGACCAGATCGCTCCATTGGTCGACCGCTTGGAGGTCGAGGTGTTTCCAGTAGTCCAGCCCGGCGCGGCGGACGCGTTTGTCACTGAAGTCGAAGCTGGCCGGGCGGACGATCCACAGCTTCGCACCGACGGCCACACACGTCCGCCCGATGTTACCGGTATTTTGAGGGATCTCCGGTTGATACAGCACGACGTGGGCGACCGGGTCGGCGGGGTGGGGAGGGGGAGTCTGCTCGGACATTGGGGCTCCAGCGCCCGTCAAGGAGATGGGGTGACGATGGGCCATGTCACAAGGCGACCGACGCGGCACCGGCGGCGTCCGGGTGCGGGGCGACGGTGCGACATTTGATGCCCGATCGGGGCGGAAGGGTTGCAAAGGGCCTTGTTGGCGTGACAAACTGTCCCTACATCATGACAGATCACCCGCGTTTTTCAGCCGGGCGTCACGTTTTTTTATCCTGTCTCCGTTCGGTTCATCCGTGCCAGCGCCACCGCTGGCAGAGAATTGCATTCATGCCGATCCAAGTTACCTGTCGCCACTGTCTGAAACGATTCCAGGTGAGCGACAAATTCGCCGGCAAAACTGGGCCGTGTCCGAATTGCAAGAAGCCGATCGAAATCCCCAAGGCGGACGAGCAAGTCGTCATCCATGCGCCGACCGATGGGGCACCGAAGGACAGCAAGGGCGTCAGCGTCCTGAAGCCGATCAAACGCAAAGAAACCGACGTGACCAAAAGTGGTCTGTTGATTTCCATCGGATCGATCGTCGCGGTGTTCGGCTTTGCGTTGGTGTTTCGGTTCACCGGGGAACATGGGACGGCACCGTTTTGGGCCCAGTTGGCGGGGCTGATCCTGTTGGCGCCTCCATTGGTCTGGTCCGGCTACACGTTCTTGTATGACCAGGAACGCGAGCCGTACGTCGGTCCGGAGCTGCGAAACCGTGTGCTGATCTGTTCGGCGATCTTTGCGGTGATCTGGGTGGTGTATGCGTTTGTCCCTTCGTATGTCTTTGAATTGAACGCACCGTCTGAAATGTCGTGGACGGTGTTCGGCATCACCCTGTGCGTGATGATCGCCCTGGGCGCACTGGCGTCGGCGGGGACGTTTGAATTGGAGTTTTTCAACGGCGTCATTCATGCGGGGCTGTATTTCATCGTGATCGTCTTGCTGGCGTTTACCAGCGGCGTGACGCTCGCCGGCGAGCCCGGTGAAGTCGATCGGTATTTGGATCCCGATGTTTCGCAGTCCATCATTGAATCGTCATCGGTGACGGTCACCGACGCCACCGTTTCACGCGCGCCCTTGGCAAGCCTGTCGTGAACGATCTACCCGAACTTGATCTCTTGCATCGGGCCGGCGCCGATTCCGGGTCCCTGGTCCGAATCCCGCCCGCGGATTCCGTCCCGTTGTCCCGTCGTGTCCGGCGGATGCTGGACACCGCGGCGCTGCGTCGGTTGGCCGGGATCAGCCAACTTGGAATGGTTTCACTGGTCTATCCGGGCGCGATGCACACGCGTTTGGAACACACGTTGGGTGTCTATCAAAACGCGTTGCGATTGCTGGCCCGATTCCGGGGCGATCGACTGGCATCGCGTTGGCTGGACGATCGGCACTGTGACGCGTTTCTCGTCGCGGCACTGGTGCATGATCTTGGCCACTGGCCGTTTTGCCATCCGATCGAAGACATGCAGTTGGACTCGGTGGCCAGACACGAGCATCGGGTGGGACAATTGATTCGCGAAGGCGAATTGGCCGAATGCATCGGCGAGGATTGGAAGTGTGACGCGGCGGATGTGCAGCGGCTGTTGATCGGCCCCCGCAATGACCCGGCATCCGAAGGCGACGACGACGGCGACGACGGGTTCCAGTTCTTGGCCAGTTGTTTGAGCGGGCCGATCGACATCGACAAGCTGGATTACTTGCAGCGTGACAGTCTGCATTGCGGGGTGGACTACGGACGCAACTTCGACGCCGGCCGGCTGATTTCGTCCCTGGTGGTCGATCCGTCGACCCGGCGATTGGCGGTCGGCGAAAAGGGCCGCACGGCTGCCGAGATGATGGTCTTTGCGCGGTACATCATGTTCAGCGAAGTGTATTGGCATCACGCCGTGCGTTCGGCGACTGCCATGCTCCAGCGGAGCGTGTTTTTGCTTCACAACCGAATGGATCTGAACGCGACGTTCAAGCTGGCCGACGCCGAATGGATTGCGCTGTTGCGTCGGACCGGCCAGGGCAGTTTGGCCGAGCCGATGATCGAGGGACTTTTTGGTGCCCGGCGTCAATTGTTCAAGCGGGTTGCCGAGTTCAGTGTGCTGTCGGGGGAAGCGATTCATCAGCATTTGGCTCGCCGCCATCATTGGTGGCTGGTCGCCCTGTGCGAGCGTGTGGCGGAACAACTGAGTCGACAAACCGGGGTCGCCGTGGCGGCGGCGGATGTGCTGATCGATGCCCCGCCGGTAAAATTGGAAGTCGACATCAACACGGCGGTGCTGTTTGCCGATGGCCGGACGGCCACCCTGGGTGACGTTTCTCCGGTCGCGGCGGTGCTCGCCCGCCAGCAGTTTGATAATGTCGTCAAACGGGTCCGCGTGTTCGTGCGGCCCGATCTGCGTGAAGCGTTGCGTACGCACTATCCGACGTTAGAACATTGGTCCGAGTTGCTGATTCAGTGCGTCAGCCAAACTGAAAGTGAAGGGGTATGATTCAAGCTGTGCAAATCAATGGGATCGAAACGATCGTCAAAGCCGACGGGGAACAGGCGTCACACGCGGTTGCCGATCTGATCGCGGCGCAGGTCCGTCGCAAAGCGGACAGCGTGCTCGGATTGGCCACGGGCGGCACCCCGGTGCAGACGTATCGCCGGTTGATCGAAATGAACCGCAGCGGCGAAGTCGACTTTAGCGGTGTGACGTCCTTCAACTTGGATGAATACATCGGTCTGGACGGCGTTCATCCGCAAAGCTTTCGTGCCTTCATGAACGGCCAGCTGTTTGATCACATCAACATCGATCCCGCTCGGACGTTTGTCCCCGACGGATGTGCCACGGACGTCGCTGCACACTGTGCAAAGTACGAATCGATGATCGAGTCGGCCGGCGGAATCGATCTGCAATTGCTGGGGCTCGGACACAACGGGCACATCGCCTTCAACGAACCGGGCTCACCGCGCGACAGCCGCACCCGTCAAGTCGACCTGACGCCGGAGACGATCGAAAAGAACGCCCGCTTTTTTGATTCCATCGACGACGTGCCTTGCCACGCGATCACAATGGGTATTGCCACCATTCTCGATGCGCGTCAGATCGTGTTGCTGGCCACCGGGGCCGGAAAGGCTGATGCCGTCGTGGCGATGTTGCAGGGGCCGATCGACGAATCGCACCCCGCATCGCTGCTGCGAAACCACGACCACGTGACCGTCGTTTTGGATCATGACGCAGCCGGCGGACTGCGTTTGGATTGATCACGCCGAACGCCTGTCCCACTACAGACCAGAATGAAAATGTCCAATCCGCAACCGACCGCATCCCCCGACGAGCCCCGTTCGACCCGAGTGGTGATCGTGGGGGCCGGGCCGATCGGATTGGAACTCGCCGTCGCGCTGCGCCGCTGCGGCATCGAGTTCGAACTGTTTGATGCCGGTTCGATCGGACACACGATCTCCTGGTGGGCTCCCCAAACGCGCTGGTTCAGCAGCAACGAGCGGATCGCGATCGCCGGCGTTCCGCTGCTGACCAGTGACCAGTCCAAGGCGACACGAGAGCAGTACCTGACGTACTTGCGTGGCGTGGCGACCCAGTTCGAGATTCAGGTTCACACCCATTGCCCGGTGGTGAACATTACCCGCGAGGTTGAGAACTCGGGCAAGGGCAGTGGTCGTTTCGCCGTGACGACCAAACCGGGCGGACGGCCGAGTGTCTGGTCGGCCGAGGCGGTGGTCCTGGCCATCGGCGGAACCGACTTTCCAAAAAGGCTGGGGATTCCGGGGGAGGATCTGCCCCATGTCGATGGCTACCTCCGCGAGACCCATCGCTATTTCGGCCGAGACGTGCTCATCATCGGCGGGCGAAACAGTGCGATCGAAGCGGCGTTGCGATTGCATCATGCCGGTGCCAACGTGTCACTCAGCTATCGGGGTCCGGAATTGCCCCAAGACCACATCAAGTATTGGTTGCTGCCCGAGATCAAGGGACTGTTGGCGGCCGGACGGATCGGCGATTTTACCGGGACCATTCCCGTCCGGATCACCAGCGAATGCGTCCACCTGCAGTCGATCGATGATGATGCCATCGTGGAAGTCAATGCGGACGAGGTGCTGACGTTGATCGGGTACGAGCAGGACAAGACGTTGATGCAAATGGCCGGGGTTGAATTGTCTGACTCGATGCAGCGACCGACCTACGATGAAAACACGATGCAGACCAACGTCCCCGGCATTTACATCGCGGGAACCGCAACCGCCGGCACACAGAGCAGCAAGTACAAGACGTTCTTAGAAAACTGCCACGACCACGTCGACAAGATCGTCGCCCACCTGTCGGGCCAACACATCGATTCCGCGCCGCTGCAGTACCGCGATCAAATCATGACGCAACCGGAGAGTTAGCAGTTAGCACCTGTGTAGGGCATGCTGTGCATGCCGATGGGCTGTGTTTGAGGAGGCTCCGCCTCACACGTTCGCCGGCGGAGCCGGCGTGGGTGGCAAGCAGGATGCTTACCCCACTTCCACTTGCGTTCCACGGCGGAGCCATGGAACGAGTCATCACAGCACGCCCGACGGTTGCTGCTACAATGGGGCACCGCGATCCGATTGCTTCCCGCCCACCTTGATGCCATGCGCCCCACATTGATGCCTCTGCTGGCGTGTCTTTTCGCGATCGTCGCGGATCCACTGGCCGTAGCAGACGAGACGTTCATCGACTCGGTCGCCCCCGTTTTGGCGCGTCGTTGTCTGAGTTGTCACAACGATCAAAAAACCGGTGGCGGACTGTCGATGGTCGATCCGCAACGGTTGATCGACGACGGGTACATCGAGGTTGCCGACGCGGGATCCAGCCACATCGTCGAGTTGATCTCGCCGAGCAACGGGCGGGCGGAGATGCCGAAGGATTCCGATCCACTGTCGGCCGAAGAGATCACTGCGATTCGACGCTGGATCGATGCCGGGGCGGTATTGCCTCCAGGCTTTCAGATCCAGCCTCCGAAAATCGCAGACCGACACTGGTGGTCGCTCGAGCCGATTGGTTCCGATGCCGAAGGAGAGCTGCGCACGATCATCGATGATCGGCTCGACGCGAAGCTGGACCAACAAGGGCTGACTCCGCTGCCACCGGCTGATCCGGTTACCCTGATCCGGCGTGTCGTCTATGATCTAAGCGGGGTGCCTCCGACGCCCCAACAGGTCGATGCATTTGTCGCGCAGTCTCGCATCGATCCGGCGAAAGCCTGGCAAGATCTCGTCGACCGCTTACTCGCGGCGCCCGAGTTTGGGGAGAAGTGGGGGCAGCATTGGCTGGACATCGCACGCTACGCCGAAACACACGGCTATGACAAAGACCAACCGCGAAACAACGCTTGGCCCTACCGTGATTACGTCATCAACAGTTTTAATTCGGACAAGCCGTTTGGACAGTTTGCTCAAGAGCAGATCGCCGGCGACGTGTTGGCCGACGACACTTCCGAAGGGATTGTGGCCACCGGTTTTTTATCGGCAGGTCCCTGGGATTTGATTGCCCACGTGGAAGTCGGCGAAGGCAAGTTGGATGGCCGACTTGCCAAACATCTTGATCGTGACGAGATGGCCGCGGCCGTGTTCAACGTGTTTCAGAGCACGACGATCCAGTGCGCGCAATGCCACAATCACAAGTTTGATCCGATCGAAAGCGAAGACTACTACCGTGTCCATGCCGTATTCGCCGGGGTCGACCGCGCGAATCGAGTCTATGCGGGGCTGTCGGCCGAGCAACAGCGACAAAAACACGCGTTGCAACAAGAACGCGACGCCATCACTCGCCAGCGTGACGAGGCGAAAAAAGCGTTCGAGCAGAAGGTGGTAAAACAAGCCGCCGCAATCGACCCACGACTGGATGCGTTGACGCAACAGGCGAGTCAATTCACGCCTCCGCCGCAACACGGGTTTCACAGCCAAATCGCCGCACGCGCCGACGTCGTCAAATGGGTCGAAGTGGATTTGGGGACGCCCCAGCCGATCGATCGAATCGAGTTAGTCGCTTGCTACGATGACTTCAACAACATCGGCGCCGGATTCGGGTTTCCGGTTCGATTCAAAGTCGACGTGACCACGGAAGGGACGCTGACCGATCAAAACGCTGTCACGATCTTAGACCAGACTGCCGATGACTTTACGAATCCGGAAGCGACTCCGGTCAACATCGACGTCGGGGGCCAGACGGTGCGAATCGTCCGTGTCACGGCGACCAAACTTGCCGAGCGACGCAACGATTTTATTTTGGCGTTGGGCGAATTGCGCGTGCTTTCACCCGTCGACGGCACCGACGTCGCGGTCGGAGCCGAGGTCAACGCGTCGGACTCGATTCCGTCCAACGCGCGATGGTCACCCCGGTTTCTGGTCGATCAACGGTACCATCGGCTTTCACTCGATGAAGCCGAGGCCAAGCAGTGGAAACAACTGCGCGAGCAACGTCGCGCGATCGTTGCCGCGGCAACCACACCCGAATACCAACGCCAAATCGAGCAATGGACCAAACGCCTGGCGGAGATCGAACAGGAACTGAAAGCGATTCCCGCGGGGCAGTTTGTATACGCCGTGGCGACGGAGTTTCCGAAACAGGGCAAATTTCTGCCGACCAAGGGATCAGTGCGGGCGATCCACTTTCTCAATCGGGGTGACTTACGGGCACCCGGAGCTCGAATGCTTCCGGGGGCTCCGGAATTATGGCCCGGTGGTCCGTCAAGGTTTGTCGATCACGAGGACTACGATGAAGCGGAGGCACGGGTCGCGCTGGCACGCTATGTCACACGGCGTGACAATCCCTTGGTCTGGCGTTCGATCGCGAATCGGATTTGGCAATGGACGTTTGGCAAACCGCTGGTCGGCACACCGAATGATTTCGGCCGGATGGGAATGTTGCCGACGCACCCGGAACTATTGGATCTGTTGGCAGTTCGCCTGCGTGATGACCCCGACCAATCGATCAAGTCAATCGTTCGCGAGTTGGTCTGCACAAACGCCTACCGTCGCGCCTCCTTTGCCGACGCGTGGAAGGACATCACGCGAACAAATTTGACGATCGATGCGAGCAACGATGGGTTGTGGCGGTTCAATCGGCGCCGTCTGACGGCCGAAGAGTTTCGCGATTCCGTGCTGGCCGTCAGCGGCACGCTTCGCAAGAGAGATCGGGGTGGGCCAAGCTTTCAAGATTTTGTGATTGAGCGACCACAGCACTCGCCCCACTATCAATACGATCTCCACGATCCGAACGACCCCGCATCCCATCGTCGCACGATCTATCGGTTCGTGGTGCGATCCCAACCGCAGCCGATGTTGACAACCCTCGATTGCGCCGATCCATCGATCAGCATCGCTCGCCGCGATGAATCGACCACCGCGCTCCAGGCACTCGCCCAATGGAACAATCGGCTGGTCGAAGTGATGGCGAAGCGTTTTGCCGATCGGTTGTCGGCCGAAACGACGACGGACGATGAAGCGATCCGGCTCGCCTGTCGGCTCGCTTGGGCCAGGGACGCGAATGAGACTGAACGGGGTCCGTTAACCGAACTGTTGACCGAGCACGGTCTGGAAACGCTTTGCCGAGTCGTCCTGAATGCAAGTGCGATGATGTACCTCGATTGATTTTAATCTTTCCGTCACTCCTGCTCGCTGCCTACAACAAATTCTATGTCGCCATGAAATTCCAGACGATCCATCGACGATCGATACTCCGTCAGGGGCTGAGCGGGTTCGCCGGGATCGCGCTGGCGGACATGCTGCATCGCGAGGACGCGACGGCCGATGTGGTCCTGCATCATCCGCCCAAGGCCAAACGAGTCGTGCAGTTGTTCATGGCGGGTGCGGCCAGCCACGTGGACACGTTTGACTACAAACCGGTTTTGGAAAAACGCAACGGCGAGCCGTGGGATCCCGGTGAAACCGTCGAGCTGTTTCAAAGCCAGCCCGGTGATTGCTTTGCCAGTCCTTGGAAATTCAAACCCTACGGCCAAAGCGGCAAGCAGCTCAGCGAAATCGTCGCGCCCCTCGGTGACGTTGTCGACAAGATCGCGTTCATTCACAATCTGATTGGAAAAACCGGCGTGCACAGCCAGGGCACGCTGCTGCAGACCACGGGATTTAACTTGCCGGGATTCCCCAGCGCGGGCTCGTGGGTGTCGTATGGCTTGGGCAGCGAAAACGAAAACTTGCCGACCTTCGTCGTGTTGCCCGATCATCGCGGGTTCGCGTCCAACGGCGCCAAAAACTGGGGCAACGCCTTTCTGTCAGCAAGCCATCAAGGCACGGTGCTGCGGCCCAGCGGCAAGACACCGATTACGGATTTGTTCCCGCCGGACAGTGACTTTATTACACCGGAGAGCGACCGGGCGGGGTTGCGGGCACTGAAACAACTCAACGCCGCCTATGCGGCACGCCGACCGACTGACGACCGACTGGACGCCCGCGTCCGTTCCTACGAATTGGCCGCTGCGATGCAGCTCTCGGCCACCGACGCACTCGACCTGGCCTCCGAGCCGCAATACATCCGCGATCTGTACGGAATCGTTGATGAAGGTTCGCATGTCGATGACACGGAGATCAACCCGAAAGCCGAAACCGAGTTCTTTGGCCGCAAGTGTCTCGTCGCGCGTCGTTTGCTCGAACGCGGGGTGCGATTCGTGCAGATTTGGAGCGGCAACGACAACGGGTTTCCACGCCGAAACTGGGACAGCCATGAGAACGTGTCGCGCGATCATGGCCCGTTGGCACTGGGGATGTCGCGGGGAGCAGCGGCGTTGATCAAAGACCTGGCCCAGCGGGGAATGTTGGACGACACGTTGATCTTGTGGACCACCGAGTTCGGGCGGATGCCGTGTTCTCAAGGCAGCGAAGGCCGGGACCACAACCCCTTCGTGTTCACCAATTGGATGTGCGGCGGTGGCGTCGTGCCGGGGACGTTTGGGGAAAGTGACCAGTGGGGCTTTCGCCCCCGAGACCGAGAGAACGCGACGACGGTTTACGACATCAATGCAACGATGCTGCACCTGTTGGGCATCGATCACAAACAACTGACGGTCCGGCACAACGGAATCGATCGACGTCTGACCGATGTCCACGGGCACGTGCTGCGTGGTGTGGTCGGCGGTTGAGGTCAAGCCCGAAGGAAGGACAGCAATCGTTGGTGTGCAGCCTTTAGGCCAATACCG
>NZ_JANZKV010000094.1:23351-45135 GCF_025060895.1 Stieleria sedimenti
GGTATTGGCCTTTAGGCGCTTCGCGGTGCCGAGGATCGGCTAAAGCCCAATACCAACCGATTACGCCCGCGCCATCCACCGCTGTCGCTACTTCGCAGCCTCGTCCTGTTTCTTCTTCTGATTGAGAAACTGGTACATGTTGAAGCGTTTGGGAAACGCCACCCCGGTTTCCGTGGCCCAGGATTCCCACCGTTGGATCATGTCCTCGCGCAAGACCGGCTTTTGTTTTGACAGGTCATTGAGCTCGTTGCGGTCTTTGGAGAAGTCATACAGCTCCCACGGTTTTTCGTATTCGCGGACGAGTTTCCATTTGCCCATCCGGACTGCCGCGTTGCCTTCGTGTTCCCAGTACATCGGGTCGAAGTGGATGTCTTGGCGTGTGCCGGCCAGCAGCGGCGCCAGCGACTGTCCTTCGCATTCGGGGATACCTTGGGGATAGGAGCCGCCGGCCAGATCGATCACGGTGGTCATGAAGTCTTGCAAGTAGGCCCGTCGGTGCATCAACGTTCCCCGGTCCTTCTCCGCGATACCTGCCGGCCAATGGGCGATCATCGGCGTGCAGGCACCGCCCTCGTGCACATAGTGTTTGTACTTTCGATAGGGCGTATTGCAGGCGCCGGCCCAGTGCAATCCGATGCGCACGCCGGCGGTCGTTTCCAGCGGCGGGTTCTTGACCATCGCTTCGTCACCGACGCCGAAGTTGCCGCCTTCTTGACAGGCGCCGTTGTCGCTGAGCAAGAAGATCACGGTGTTATCCAGTTGGTCGATCGCCTTGAGGTGCCCGACCAGTTTGCCGATATTTTGATCAATCGAATCGACGCAACCGGCGTAGGCCGCCATGACGGCATCCAAGCGGTCGCGTTGTTTTTCATCCAAACTGTTCCATTGGGGGCCGGGATGTTCGGCCGGCGTGGTGTCGTCGCGAAGCAGGCCGAGTTCACGCTGACGCTCGTTGCGCGCTTTCATCATCGCACGCCAGCCGTCTTTGTATTTGCCGCGGTACTTTTGGTAGTCTTCCCATTTGGCGTTCAACGGCCAGTGGGGGGCGTTGTAGGCCAGGTACAGAAAAAACGGTGCGTCGCCGGACTCGGTGGCGCCGTCGATGTATTCGATGGCTTTGTCGGTGAAGGTATCGGTGGCGTAGAAACCTTCGGGGACCTCGATCGCTTCGTTGCCTTCGGTCAATCCGCGATCGCCGCCGGGTTTGAAGTAGTTGATCGCACCGCTGATGCATCCGAAATACTTGTCGAAACCTCGTTGCAGCGGCCAGCATTCTTTGCGATCGGCTCCCAGGTGCCACTTGCCGGTCATCAGCGTGGTGTAGTCGGCCGATTTCAGCACTTCGGCCAGCGTCGTGCAGTTGTCGTTGAGATAGCCTTGGTAAGGACCTTCAAATCCGAGCGGTTGTCCGGGAGGTGCGGTCATGTGTCCGATGCCGACCCGGTGTGGTTGCAACCCCGTGATCAAGCTCGCCCGCGTCGGACAGCAACGACCCTGGTTGTAGAACTGGGTGAACCGCAATCCGTCGGCGGCCAGCGCGTCGATGTGAGGGGTCTCAATTTCGCCGCCATAGCAGCCCAGATCGGAGTATCCCATGTCGTCGACGAGGACAATGATGATGTTCGGCCGCGTCTTGGTCAGTCGGTTCCCGCCGGAAATCAATCCGGCGTCGACGGCGATTTGTTTCAAGTGTCCCGCAGCGATTTTGATGACTTCGCGGTCGTAGGTCATCAATCCGTTGATCTCGCCTTCGACGTCGGTCGTTTGGGTGTAGACGGCACCGGCGACGCCGCGCTGTTTGAGGTCGGCCAGACGGCGGATCGATTCTTTGTAGCGTTCGATGTATTCCTGTTTGGTTTTTGGCAGCCCGCCGTAGCCCCAATTTCGATCGCTTTTGCGCCACAAATGACCGGGAACGGGCCACCCGTGGCCGCCGAATTCGCCCACGATTTTCACGAAGTCGTGATAGCGGACGTCGTCGACGGGGAAGTTCGGGTGCGGATAAACGTGCTCGTCCGCCATGTCCCCAACGGCGAAGAAATTGCCTCCGCTGGCGATGTTGACGTGTCGCGTCGGATCGTAGTCGACGATCCATTGGCCGACTTCCATCGTTCGGTGTTGGCCCCATCGCTCGTTGAACGGCACCCAAGTCACGATGGACGGATGATTGTAAAGGTGATCGACCATCCCCTTCAGTTCGGTCATGAATTGCTGGTGAGCCCCGTCGGGCCACGTCGCGTCGAGCGGGTCGCCGGATTTCCATGATCGGGGCAGGTTCGCTTTTTCGTGATTCTGATCCAGACGCTGCCACTTCGGCCATTCGCCCGATTCGAATCCCGCACCGCCTTCGACCTGGTCCTGCCAGACGAGCATGCCGGCCCGATCGCAGTGGTAGTAGTACCGTCGCGGCTCGACCTTGATGTGCTTGCGGATCATGTTGAATCCCGCCCGCTGTAAGAAATCGATTTCGAATCGAATGGCTTCGTCGGAGGGGGGCGTCAGCAATCCGCCCGGCCACCAGCCTTGGTCGAGCGGACCCCAATGGAAGATTTCTTCGCCGTTGAGCGTCAGACGCAGATCGCCATTGGCGTCACGTTGTTTCCCCACGGTTCGCAGCCCGACGTAGGATCCGACCGAGTCGACCACTCGTCCCGCATCGTCGAGAAGATCGATCTGCAAGTCGTACAGAAACGGCGAGTCGGGTGACCACAGTTTGGCATCGTCGATGGCAAGATGGACTTCGCCGCTGTTCGACGTTGATTGGGCAACCTGATGCTGTTTGTCTTTCGCGACGACGCGAATCGTTTTGGCATCGCCCTGCGTGTCGGCTTGCACGACCACGTTCCCGCCGGCATCGCCGGTGACTTTCAAGTCGACGATGTGCGACGCAGCGACCGGTTCGATCCAAACGGTTTGCCAGATGCCCGAAACCGGCGTGTAGAAGATGCCGCGGTTTTCGACCTTTTGCTTGCCACGCAATTGGTACTTTCCCGTCGCATCGGTTGCGTCGACGACTTTGACGACGAGTTCGTTTTGCGTGTCTTGAAGGCCGTCTTCCACCAGGAACGAAAACGGCAGGTTCCCGCCGACGTGCTCGCCCAACGATCGACCGTTCAGCCAGACGTTGCAACGATAGTCGACGGCTTCGAAGTGAATCCGAAACGGAGAGGTCCGGTCGCCGGGAAGCACATCGGATCGGTCAAAGGTCGTCCGGTACCAGAGTGAATCGTCGGCCGTGAGACGCCGGCCGACACCGGACAAGGGGGATTCGATGGCGAAGGGGACGAGGATTTTTCCCGTCCACTGGTCCGGCTGTTCGGCGTCGACGTTGCTGACGGCGTAGTCCCACAACCCGTTCAGATTCGTCCACTCCGAACGCCTCATTTGTGGACGCGGGTACTGGGCCCATACATTGTCCGGCGTGATCTGTTTCGCCCAGCGACTGCTCATTGCGTCTTTGACCGGCGACCATTCGCGCGACGCGGGGTCGGTTTGAGCCGTCAATGGCGAGCAACAAACAAGCATCACCGAAACTGCGGCGAGTGCCGACGACACCGATTTCAAACAACAAAGCACGGGGGAATCTCCGGGGAAGGTTTTTAGCTAGACCAGCGGGAAGCGTTACGGCCTGTTGATTTAATCAGCCGTTTGGCGCGAGCCTACGGGCCCTGGTGTGTTTTCTTTGTGCTACAGGCCCGTACGCTCGCGCGAAACGGCTGATCCCACGTGTGGTCGGATTATCTCGACAGGCCGGTTAGCGAGCGGCGGGTGATCGATGTGTCCTCAACACGCGACACTGGCTGACGCCACGTACTGGGATTGATCTCTTTACTTGCCCACCGAGCGGCGCACTCTGGGGGCAGTCGTGTTTCAATTCTTCTTTTTCTTCTTCTTGGCGCCCGGCTTGGGCATCGCCCCGACCTCGTTGGCCCACTTGCGCCATTGTGCGGCCAATGCCTTGACTTCCGCGGGGGACTCCGCTGCCAGATCGGTTTGCTCGGTGCGATCTGCCTTCAGATCAAACAATTCCCAGGGGCCTCGAATGGTGGCACGGACCAGTTTACGGTCACCGACACGAATCGCCGCGTTGCCTTCGTGTTCCCAGTACAACGTCCGTTTGGCGAAGACGCTGAAACCGGTCAGCAAGGGTTTCAGGCTCTGCCCCCGCATCGGCTTGATCGCCTGGCCGTTGAACTCGGTCGGGTAGCTGGCTTCGCCCAGATCGACGCACGTCGCCATGATGTCGATCAGATGCGTGGGCGTGGTGATCCAGTCGTCCGCGCCGGTTTGGGGATCGATCTGCGCGGGCCAATGGGCGATCAACGGCGACGCCGTGCCGCCTTCGTGGTTGTAGTGTTTGTACTTGCGGAACGGCGTGTTGTTTAAGTGTGCCCAGCACTTGCCGATGAAGACGTCCGAATGCGGGTCACCGGGATGGTCTCCGTTGTACTTGCCCTTGATGCCGGCTTCGGCGTTACCACCGTTGTCGGACAAAAACAGGATCAACGTGTTGTCCAACTGCGATCGTTCGCGGAGTGCATCGACGAGCTTGCCGATGTTCTTGTCGACTTCTTCGATCATGGCGGCGTAGATCGCCATCATGTCGTCATAACGCTTTTGTTCAGCCGGAGTCAGTGAGTCCCAGGCGGGGATTTCTTCGGGGCGGGGCTCCAGTTTCCACCGCTCGTCGATCAGCCCGGATTTAATTTGGCGGGCGTAACGCTGCTCACGGAGCTTGTCCCAGCCCTGCATGTACTTGCCCCGGTACTTGGCGATCGTTGCTTCCGGTGCCATGCAGGGGAAGTGTGGTGCGACGTGGGCCAGGTACCAGAAAAACGGTTTCTCCGCCGCAATCGCTTCATCGACGAATCGGATTCCCTGCTCGGTCCAAAGATCGCTGCCGTACCAGGGCGGATTGAATTGCGGATCATCGCGGGGGATCTCTTCACCGTTGAGAAACATCTTGGTTCCGCCCTTGGAACCGGTCTGGTTGGAAAAATGCAATCCGCCGGCGGGCAGGTTTAAACTGCGATCGAATCCACGTCCCCAGGGAGTGACACCGTGATTGAAGCCGACGTGCCACTTGCCGGTCATCGCGGTGAAGTAGCCGGCATCACGCATGACTTCGGCGATCGTGACGCATTGATCGTTTAAATGACCGCGATAGCCGGGCGTTCCCTGGTCGGTGGTCATCCAGCCGACGCCGGTCTCGTGCGCGTACAGGCCGGTCAGTAACGTCGCACGCGTGGGGCAACAACGACCGGTGTTGTAAAACTGCGAAAACCGAACACCTCCGGCGGCCAACGCATCCAAGTGTGGTGTCGGAATCTCGCTTCCGTACGGTCCGATATCCGAAAATCCCATGTCATCGACCATGATGACCACGATGTTCGGGCGCTCGGCCTGGGTCGCGGATGCGAAGCAGAGCAGTGTGAACGCGAACAGGTGCGTCACGCGGCGATGGCGAAGACTTCGTGGCATGGTTCGGGCGTTGGGGGGGAATGGATGGAGACCACGGATGGCTAGATCATCGACCCTCCATGTTAAACCAGTCGGGAACTCCGGTGGCGGTGAATTCCACGCGGCTGGAACATCGCGAAAGAGTTTGACGCTGGATCGTAAGAGCGGGAGAGGCTTCCAGCCTGTCACGTCACCTTGTTTTGGCGGCAGGGCGCGAGAGGGCTGTCGATTTAGTCGGGATCTGCTGAGTCAATGGTCGGATTGCGGTTTTCCCGAGCAGTATGAATTCAGGCATGCGGCACTATTTCGTTGACTCCGCCGCAGCGCCATGATGGTGGTGCTCGATGTGATTGGGCAACTGGTAGCCGCCCGACTGAACGTAGGCGTGCAGATCGAGGATTTCGTCTTGGGTCAACACGTCCAGCAATCCCACGGGCATCGGTGATACCTTGGATGCCGAACGGATTTCGATGTCGCGTTTGCGGACTTCGGTCAACGAGTTCGGCGTCAGCAGATTGGCGGCCACCTGGAACGTCGTCTCGTCTTCGCTGGCGACGACGCCGGTGACGATGCGCCCGTCGGTCAGCAGAAACCGTGACGTTTGATAGTCCTCGTGGATCTTGGACGAGGGCTCGATGATTTGCCGCAGCAATTCGACACCCTTGAGTTTCTTCACGGACTCTTCCAGTTTAGGCCCCAGGTCGACGCCGTGGCCTGCGACGACATGGCATTGATTGCAGTTGGCTTTGACGAACGCCATCATCCCGCGCGAGCGAGCTTGGGAATCGGCCAGGCGGGCCGAGTTGTCGAAGTCGGCAAAGTCATCCATCGTCCATTGCTTGATGATTTTGGGCTTGCTGCCGGCCAACAGTCGCTCGGCACGGGCGGCGTCCTCGGCGACGACAAGTACCCCATTCATCACCACCCAGTGCCCCGGGAAGGTGCAAACATAGGGATAGAGACCCGGCTCGGTCGGCGCGTGGAATCGCAACACATCGACCAACGACGAACGGGTCGGTCCGATCATCGGCGTGGCGTGCAGGATCAGATCGCTCTTTTCACGCGGGATGAAATCCGATTTGGCGTTGCGCGGGTCTTTGGCCATTTCGTTGGCTGCCATCCCGACTTCGGCCAGTGCCCCCGGTTTGACGATCACCAGGTTGTGGTCGGTCGCGTCGGGGTTGGTGAACACGATTTTGACGGGCTGTCCCGGTGTGGCCGTGATGCGGGTCACGGAGAACAACATCTTTTCCGGGATGGCGGAAATGTGGACGACGTTGACGTTGTTCTGGGAGTCGAACTGCGCGTCGGTGGCTCCCGGCGTGGGTTCTTTGATCGTGCTGTCCTTAGCGGCTTGCCGGAGGCGTTGCGCGATCCCCCAGCGATCGTTGTTTTCCCAGTGTGGACGCAGTGTTCTGGAACCCAGGGCGCACGTGATCGCGTATTGCAGGTGCCCGTCGCGGGGGTGGTTGAATACATCCAGAACCGCTTCCAATGCCGCTGGGGTGCCGACATAGGTTGCCGCGATCACGGCTTGCATGCGGACGATGCCGTTGGGGTCGTTGGCACTGCGGTTGAGCCCTTCGATGGCGTCGTCCACGTAGGGATGCCAATACCGAAGCTGTTTGGTCGCCGCGGCGCGGGCATGCGGATCGTCACAGGACAGCAGTTGCCGCAGCGTGGCGGTCGCGAGGGCAAGACTGGGCCGATTACCGGTGCCGTCACCCGAACGTGTTTGAACCTGTGACGGACCTGGGGACGCAACGTTTCCGATCGGCGGGTTGATGCTGTCGGGCAGGTCGACCAAGCCGATCGTTCGGTAGGTCCAGATCGCTTCGATCTGGTGGTGCCGAAAGCGTGGGTCGGATGAATCAAGGTTGACGAGAAAGTCGTCGAGCTTGCGCAGCACTTCGTCGCGGTCGCGTTCACGCAGCTCATGTTTGGCCCAATCGCGGACGCGGTACTCGGGTCGTTGAAGCAATTGCAGCAGTTCGCCGACCGATGCGTCCGCGATTCTTGCAGGTTCTTGTAGCGGGATCCCCTTGGCGGTGATCCTCCAGATCCGTCCGGAATCTCGGTCGCGGCGTGGATCGCGGAGCGAATACTGCGCGTGGCCTTTGATCGGGTTGTACCAGTCGCAAACATACAGGGCGCCACGCGGTCCCCATTGCAAGTCGACGGGGATGAAGCTCAGGTTCTTGCTAAACAACAGGTCTCCGACGTACTCTTCGTTGTATCCGAATTCGCCTTCGACCCATTTGTGAATCTCGACGCGGTTGGTCGGTTTGTAGCGGACCTTGATGAACCCGCCTTGCAATTCGGTCGGGAACGTCGGGAAGTCGATCATGTGGTGACCGCAAACGCCCGAGTAGGCTTGCAGCCCCGTCGGTTTGGGGTGTTGCGCGGGGTAGGGCGGGTCGAGTGAATGAAAGGCTTCGGCGTAGACGGGGTGACTGGCCATGTGCTGGCCCCAGTCGTCAAAGGTCACGCCCCAGGGATTGGTGCTGTGGTAGCTTCCGAATCCGACCAGTCGCTGCGTCCGGGGCTGAAATCGAAACCAGCCGCTGTTCTGTTGGCGGACCGGTCCGTAAGGCGTCTCGACTTGCGAATGATGGAAGATCGATTCGCGAAAAATCAGGTCTCCGTCGGGTGTCCAGGTGAAATCGTGCAGCGAATGGTGCGAGTCTTCGGTTCCAAAACCCGTCAGCACGACTTCGTGCACGTCGGCTCGGTCATCGCCATCGGTATCTTTTAAGAAGCTCAGGCTGGGTTGTTCGGACACATAGACTCCGCCGTCACCGAACTCGAACGACAGCGGCACGTGCAGATCATCGGCGAAGACGGTTGACTTGTCGGCCCGACCGTCTCCGTCGCTGTCTTCCAAGATGACCAATTTGTCGTTGGGCTCTTTGCCGGGATAGACGTGCGGGTACGTCGTCGAGCAACTGACCCATAGGCGACCGCGGGAATCCCAACGCATTTGGATCGGGTTGGCGATCTCGGGGAATTGTTCTTCACCGGCGAACAAGTTGACTTCGAATCGCGGGTCAACCTGAAACGCTTGCTGTTCCTCCGCGGCGGTCATCCAAACGTTCGCCCCGCGGCTTTGTTTGGTTTCCGGCATCGGGGGCAAGTTGCTGTCATCGATTTCGGTTGTCCGTGTCTCTCCGGCAGCGAGTTCCCAGATTTTCGCGTCACGATTGGCGGTCATCAAATCAAAATTTCGCATCGCCGGCAGGAAGTCCAGATAGCCGTACGCCTTGCTGCGTCCGCCGGTGTAGTAAAACGTGTTCAGCGGTCGAAACCGTCGAAAGAATTGTCGGTTCTTGTCCGCGATGACTTCGGTCAACTCGGGGCGGACGTCGGGGGCGTCGCGGCGAAACACTTTTTCAAACAGGGTCTTTGAAAAGAACCGGTCACCGTCATCGTTGAGATGGATGCCGTTGATCGTGTGGTCCGACCCCAGACTTTCGAATTGTCGGCGTGTCTCGTCGAAGACATCGGCGAACCCCACACCTTGCTCGGCCGCCACGTCTCGCATCACGTCGACGTACTTCTCAACGGTGTCGTTGTTCAGGTCCGCGGCCGGAATGTTTGGCAGGTTTTCATTGGCGATTGGGGAAACCAGGACCAGCCGCGGCGCGGAGTGGCCATTGAAGGCTTTGGTTTTTAATTCGCTAACGTAGCGGCCGAGTGCATCGCGGAACCGATCCAGTCCGGCGTCGCCGGCAAACGACTCGTTGAACCCATAGGCGGCGAAGATGACATCCACGTTTTCGTGGTTCAGGTGCTGCAGCGTATCGGCAAAGTTATCGGGTCGGGGTTGAAGATCGATCTCGTCGGCCGTCCAGGCCAGATGGCGCACGGTCAATTGGTGATCGGGGAACGCTTGTTGGATCATCGCTTCCAGATGCCCGAATTCCCCGGACCGTTCCAGCAAGGCGTTGCCGATCAGTGCGATGCGATCATTCGGTTGCAGCGTCAGGGGCAACGTGGTGACGATCGGATCGGTCGACTCCGCGCGGGGTGCCGTTTTTTCATAGATGCCGAACTGGGCCAGGGCGGGATCCTGGGGCGGATCCGGCAGTCCGGTGTCGGTGTTTCTGGCGTCTTTGACGGCAGGCTTGCGTGGCGGCTTTTTCGCTTTCCGAGTCGGGGCGTCATCGGCGAGAGCGACGCTGATTGCGGCCAGGGAGAATGCGCAGAGCGTGAGGTAGTGAAGCGGACGAAGCAGGGGAGATGATGGATTCATCAGATCAGGGCATCGATGGAGGGGGCAGGTTGAGTGCCCATCATAAACGCTCGCGACGTGCCGCAAACAAAGAACCGAACGTGCTAGCGGAACGGCGCGAGCCGTCCGGTGTCGGCGCTAGAAAACGTGCTGACGGACCGGAGGGCTCGCGCCCTACCGCTAAATCGAGAAGCGAAAATGAAACACCTTGGCTCCCCTCTCCCCCAATTCCTGACGAGCCTAAGCGAGTCAGGAATTGGGGGAGAGGGGCTGGGGGAGAGGGGGATTTATTCTGTGTGCCGTTGCTGGATGACGGCAACGATACGTTCTCGAACCCCAGTTGGATTTGGCGGTATGTCGTACGCTGGAATGCGAACTACATCAAATCGACTCAGCAGAAATCAACGGTGTCGCGCCCATCGGATGCTCACTTCGAAATCTTCCTCCGGCGCAATTACGATTGCGCGGCATCAGCTAAACCGAGTTTTCAATTTCATTCGATCGGCCGCGCTGATCACGAGCAAACTCGGTGCCCTTGTGATTTCATCGTCGTTTCGTCGTGCGGATTCCCCCTCACCCCCGGCCCCTCTCCCCCAAACAAGCCTCTACTCGTCGCAACGTTTTCGCGTTCTAAAATCACTTGACGCGCATGATCAATCCGAATCAACCAAGAGGCTTGTTCGGGGGAGAGGGGAGCCATTTTGGGGTAAGTCGCTTCTCGATTTAGAGGCGATTGGGCTCGCGCCCTGCCGCTAACAAATAACGTTCCGGTTGTCGTCAATCGAGAACGCCAGTGTTTCCGGCATGCACAGCATGCCCTACTTCGTCCGCCGGCGGCTAATTCCAGGTGGCGTCGTCTTTGCCGGCCAGGTGGTGTTGCAGAAAACTGGCGCGGCGGGCGTGGCGTTCGGCGGTGCCGAGGACGCGACCTTGCAGTTTTTGCAGGTGCGCCGATTGGGTTTGCAGGAACAGTTGATTGATGACTTTGACGTCCGGTTGTTCGATCAGCCCCATGCTGATCCCGAGTCGGATCTTGGACAGGTGATGCATCGTTTCTTCACTGCTGATCTTTCGTGCCGTGCTCAGGATACCCATCGCCCGACTGACTTCGTCGTGCAAGTCATCGCGGTTGTTTTTCAGCAACGCCTGACGCGCCTTGCGTTCGTATTCGATGATCCGCGGTGCGACCTCGTCTCCGACCAAGGCCAACAAATCGGCTTCGCTGTGGCCGAGCGTGACTTGGTTGCTGACTTGGTAGAAGTCGCCGGTGTACTGGGAGCCTTCGCCGTAGAGTCCGCGGACGGTGACATTGATCCGTTGCATGCTGCGGAAGACACGGTCCATCTGTTCGGTGATGACCAGTGCCGGCAGGTGCAACATCACGCTGACGCGCAATCCCGTGCCAACGTTGGTCGGGCACGCGGTCAGGTAGCCGTAGCGCGGATGGAACGCGTACAAGATGACTTCTTCGAGCATGTCATCGATGCGGTTGACCTGCTCCCAGGTGTTCTTGATGTCCAAGCCACTTTTCATGACTTGGATTCGCAAGTGGTCTTCTTCGTTGACCATCACGCTGTAGCCTTCGGTCGCATCAAAGGCGACGGCCCGCGACCCGTCGGACTCGGCGATTTCGCGACTGATCAGTTGGCGTTCGACCAGCAGCTGACGATCGATTTCCGAGAGCGGTTCCAGGTCGACGTAGTGGGCGGATTTCCAATGCGCGTCGGTCAGACTCTCCATGCGGGCACGGACCGTCCGTTCGATGCTCAATCGATCCTCGTCGCTGCAACGTCGGATGAATGGAAAATCGGCCAGGTTACGGGCCAATCGAATCCGGGTGCTGATCACGATATCCGATTCCGGCCCTTCACCGCGCATCCATTCGCCGCTGTACCGGGCCAGTTCGTCAAAGTCCGCGTCACGTTTCACGATTGGGTATCCGAGGGGGTCGATGGTGGGGCGATCGGGTCTTCCATCGCTTTGATTTCGTCGCGGATTTCTGAAGCCCGCTCGTAGTCTTCGCGTTCAATGGCTTCTTCCATTTCGCGCCGCAGTCCGATCATTTTTGCCAACGAGTCGGCCGTTCCCGCCGAGCGGGTGGGTTTTTTGCCCACATGTTCAGTTTTGTCGTGGACATTGACCAGCAGTGGGCGCAAATCGGATTCGAAGTGGGTGTAATCGTAGGGGCAACCGAGACGGCCGCTGTTGCGAAATTCGAAAAAGCTGATGCCACAAACGGGACACTCCTTCTGATCCAGCTCTTCGAGCACGTCGCCGGATTGACCGAGTTGTTTGGCCAGGGCCGAGGCGATCGCGGTCATCGGCGGACTGGCTTCTTTGTTTAAAAAACCCTTGGCATGCTCTTCGCACAAGTGCATGACCTGCGGGCCGACCGGTTCGGTCAGTTCGGTGATGTGAAAGGTGGCCGGTTTTTCACAGAATTGGCACTTCATGATCAATCCGAGTTGTGACGGGGAGGACCGGGCCGGAAAAAAGAAGATGTGCAGGGCGTGACGGCGAGCCGACAAGGGAAGCGACAGCAGGCTGTTTGATCGATTCTATCGCTCGTGAGAGGCAAAACCAACCCGGTCCCCTACACGACCGGCGTTTCGGTGGCGACACTAACGTCAACCGCTCTTGTCCATTCATGAAATTCGCTCCGTCCATGCACCACCCCACCCCCGACGAATTTGCCGCCCTGGCCATCGAGCACGACTTTGTCCCGGTGTATCGCCGCTTATTGAGTGATGCGTTGACGCCGGTGACAGCATTCGGGCGGCTGGATCGATCCGCCGACGGCACGTCGGCGGCGGCCGGCGGCGCCTGTTTGTTCGAAAGCGTCATCGGCGGCGAAAAAGTGGGCCGCTACAGCTTTTTGGCCGCCGCACCTTGGCTGCGTTTCTCGGCCACGCGAAACCAGGTCACCGTGACCGATTTGACCGGTCAACGGGAAACGGAAACCTTCACCGATCCCGACCCGCTGAACGCCTTCCGCGTGCACTTTCAAAAATCGGTCGCCGAGATCGACGAACTGCCACCTTTTGTCGGCGGGGCAATCGGCTACGCGGGGTATGACGTGGTGCGGTACGTGGAACACCTCCCCGACGCGCCCCTGGATGATCGCGGTTTGCCCGATCTGGATTTCGCGTTCTACCACACGCTGTGCGTCTTTGATCACGTCGACAAGACGGTCACGGTCGTTTCCTTGGCCGATTGTCGTGACGTCAAAAACCGTGGCGATGCCGCGGAAGCCTTCGCCAAAGCGGCCGCGGATGTCGACGACACGATCGAAAAACTGTCCGAGACCACGGGGGGGCGAGAGATTCGCACCGCCGCCTGGGACGAGACGGTTTGGCGCGAAGCGGCCCAGGACGAGCCGTTGGAAATCTCGTCTAACTTCACCCGTGAATCGTTCGGTCAAGCGGTCCGGGAGTGTGTCGAGTACATTCGCGCCGGTGATATCTTTCAAGTCGTCCCCAGCCAGCGGATGGCCGTGAAAACCGACGTCGATCCGCTGGAAATCTATCGTTCGTTGCGGGTCGTCAATCCCAGCCCATTCATGTTTTACCTGCGGACCCCCGAGACCGTTCTGGTGGGGTGTTCGCCGGAAATCATGTGCCGTGTCGAAGATTCGATCGTCACCGTCCGGCCGTTGGCGGGAACCCGCAAACGCGGACAGACCGAAAAGGAGGACAAGGCGCTCGAGCAAGAATTGCTGGCCGATCCGAAGGAACGCGCCGAACACGTGATGTTGGTCGACTTGGGACGCAACGACGTCGGCCGCGTGGCCCAGTTTGGCAGCATTGAATTGACCGAAGTCATGGTCGTCGAACGCTACAGCCACGTGATGCACATCAGCAGCGAGGTTCAAGGAAAGCTGCGTGAAGGGTTGGACGCCTTTGACGCGCTCAAGGCCGCATTGCCGGCCGGCACGGTTTCGGGCGCCCCCAAAGTCCGCGCGATGGAAGTTATTGATTCGATCGAACCGCATCGCCGCGGTCCCTACGGCGGCGCCGTCGGCTGGATCGACTATCGAGGCAACATGGATACCTGCATCGCCCTGCGAACCATGGTCGTCAAAAACGACACGGTGTACGTGCAAGCCGGCTGCGGCGTCGTTGCCGACAGCGATCCCGATGCCGAGTACGAGGAAACGATCAACAAGGCGCGGGCGCTGATCACGGCCATCGAATTGACGGTGCAGCGTCTGCGGGCGGGGCAGTGACTTCGGCGGGGCAGTGACTTCGGCGGGGCAGTGATCCAGGCTTTCTCGTTGGGATCAGCTATGATGGTTGGGAGCTGAGTTTTTCGAACCACTCCAACGTCGTCGTTTGTCCTTGATCCAGATCGAATGCCCACACTGTTCTGCAAAGCTGCAGCTGGCAGATCCCAAGCCGGGCCGCTACAAGCCGACGTGCAAGAAGTGTGCGGCGACATTTCTGATGCAGGTCAGTGACGATGATCCGGCTCGGGTGCGGGTCGGCAAAGCGAAACAGGCGACCCGACCGCCCTCCGATGCGGCCACGCGGACCAAGGCCGCGGTCGAGCAAACCGTGGATCAGACCTTGGACTCGGACAGCAGTCCCGCGGCGTCGCCACGGAAGTCTTCTCCGCCGCCGAACATTTCCGCCGGATCGGGAAATCGCTCCGCAGCGACGTCCGACCGGGAACGCGACGTCGTCGAGGACCGTTCCGATGACGGTTCAGACGAGGCGGGCAGCGCAGGGCCATCGCGACTGGGCGGCTATCGGATCGTTCGGCTGCTCGGCCGCGGGGCGATGGGCGCGGTCTATCAAGCCAAACAGGTGTCGCTCGATCGTGACGTCGCACTGAAAACCATTCGCACGCGGCTGGCCGAAAACCCGGCGTCGCTGGCACGCTTCACCCGCGAAGCCTACGCGGCGGCTCAACTGTCGCATCACAACGTCGTCCAGATCTATGATTTCGGCGAGGACGACGGGCAGCTGTTTTTTTCGATGGAGTGGATTCGTGGGGGATCACTCGGCGATCTGGTCCGCGACAAGGGAAGTTTGGATCCGAAACTGGCGGCGACCTACATCTTGCAGGCCGCGCGGGGATTGCAGTTTGCTCATCAAAGCGGGATGGTTCATCGCGATGTCAAACCGGCCAATCTATTGCTCAGCGACGACGGCGTCGTCAAGGTTGCCGATCTAGGGCTGGTCAAAGTCCCCGACCAGATCGATCCCGAGTCGTCTGATGAAGGCCTCTCGTACAGCGGTCTGCAAAGCGGCACGCAAGTGACCATGCAGGGCACCGCGATCGGAACGCCGGCCTACATGGCGCCCGAACAAGGTGCCGATGCGACGGCGGTCGATCATCGCGCCGACATCTACTCGCTCGGGTGCAGCCTGTTTTATCTCTTGGCCGGCCGTTCGCCGTACGCGGGAACGCAGGTCTCCGAAGTGATCGAGCAACACGCGCTTTCCCCATTACCGAATCTGGCCGCAATCAACAGCCGCGTTCCCGAACCGCTCTGTCAGATCGTCGCCAAAGCGATGGCCAAGCGACCGAGCGATCGATACGGATCACTGGCGGAGATGATTGATGCGTTGCAATCGTTTTTGGGCATCGAGTCGTTGATGGGGTTTTCGCCCTCAAGCGACCAGGCCGATCGTTGGGAATCGATCGCCGCGGCCTACGCGAAAACGCAGCTTGTCAAACAGCTTTCTGGAAAGCTGTTCGTTGCCCTGGCAGCGCTCTCGATCTTGCTGACATTCGTTTCGCCGTTTTGGTCCTTGCGGGCGATTCTGTTGGGGCCGATGTTGCTGGCGACCGCTTGCATCGTGGCGACCGGGTTGGCGACGACGATCGGGCAGGTTGCGATTGCGAATCATGTGCGGCGTTGGATCGGATCGCTTTCGTGGATCGAGATCGGCGCCGCTTCGTTGGCGTCGCTCGTCGGACTCGTGGTCGTGTTGGCGAGCGGTTTGTGGATCGGTGCCTTGTTGGGAGTCGTGTCGGGGGCGGCGGCGGGCGCCGTTTATCACTTTGCCGTGACCGTGACGGCCGCCAAATCGGGCCAGCCACCACTCGACGAAGCCCGCCGGTTTGTGCGCGACTTGCGGATCGAAGGCGCCGATGAAGAAGGCTTGCGCGACTTCCTGGCGAGGTATGCGGGCAAGGGCTGGCAAGCCATCTATGAGGCGTTATTCGGTTACGACGCGTTGGTGGAGAAACGTCGACGTTTGTCACTCGACGTCTCGTTCACCGGCCCGGTCGGTGAAGGATCGCTACGCGACCGGTTGTGTGCCGCACTGGATCGAAAGACTGAGGCCAGGCGTGAGGCGGTCGACCGCCGCAAACTGGCCAAGCTGGAACAGCGGTCACTGATCAGCCAGGGCGTCAGCGCCGCCGAAGCTCGCGAGCAGGGTTGGGAAATGGCGTCGGCGATCATGGAATCGGCGCGGCAAGCGGCGGAGACGTTTGGCAAGGATGAAAAGGTGATCGCCGAAGCCAAACGGAAACGGATCAAAGCGATGTTGGCCGACGCCCGCAGCGGCCGATACAAACGCCCGCGTGATCGATTCGCGTCACTGAAGTTTGCGTTCTCCGGCTTCTCGCGTTTACTGGTCGGATGTTTATTGCTGGCGGTGTTTGCCTTCGCCTTGCAAAGTGCGGGAATCTCCGGCACGAGCTTGTTTCGGAGCGTTGGGAGCGGACAAATTGACGGGGAACCCATTCCGCTCGATGCGACGACCGACGCACTGGGAATCACCGTCAGCCTGTGGTCGGTCGGCATCGCGGGGATGTTGCTGTGCTTGTCGGCGTTTGTGTCAGGATGGAGGATGACGCCGTTTGCGGTCGTCGCATCGATCGTGATTTTGTTCGGTGCCAAACTGGGGCTGCCGAGCGTCGGACCGGCACAGGCCTGGATGGTGGCCGCGGCTGTCGGACTGGTGATCTATTTGCCTGGAGTGTTGTACGGCGAGTCGTAAGTGGGATAGGCTTCCAGTCTGTCATCGCGGTTCGACAGTTGCGTAGTTGCGTAGGGCATGCTGTGCACGCCAGTTGCCCGTCAGGCACAGCCTAACCTACGGTTGTCATCGCACGCTCGACAGGCTGGAAGCCTATCCCACACGTTCGTCGCAGTGACACCCTAACGATTCCAGGGTTGTTTTTCTTTCGTCTCTTGTAACGCCTTGGAAGGAATATGGTGCGGATTCAGAGTCGGCACCTCGGCACCCGTTTCGCGAATCCACTGCAATAGTTCCGCCCTCATCTGCGATGCCCGCTGTGGATGCGTCTCGGTCAGGTTTTGCGTTTCACTCAGGTCCTCGGCCAGGTTGTAGAGTTCGCTGCGGGCGCCGACGTGGTACGCCTGGTTCTGGTCGTACCAGTCACCAAAATACTCGATCAGTTTCCACTGACCGCGGCGGATCACGGCCGCGGGAGTCGACGCCCAGCGGAGATCGTAGAGCGGTAGGTACCAATACAGGGACCGCTGCGGGGAGGATTGCGATTGAAAGACCGGCCGCAAGTCGATTCCGTCGGAAGGTTCGGCCGGGGGCAGTCCGGCCGCACTGCAAAGCGTCGGATACCAGTCAACGATGTGGATCGGTGTCGCGTTGACCGATCCCGGTTGGATGACGCCGGGCCATCGGACGAGACAGGGAACACGGATGCCGCCCTCGTACACCGATCCTTTTCCTTCGCGAAGCGGGGCGTTGTCAAATTGCTGTTCTTTGACGGTCAGGGGGGCACTGCCGTCCAGCGGTGCCCCATCCCACTCCGGCAAGTTGTATTGGTTCTTGATGCCGCCGTTGTCGCTGATAAAGACAAACAGGGTGTTGTCGGTCAGTTGCAGTTCATCCAGCGTCTGCATCAAGCGACCGATCGAATGATCCAAGTGTTCGATGGCCGCCAGGTAGGTCGCGTTCTGCAAGCCGGTTTCCGGGGCGCCCCGGTCGCGATATTTTTGCACCAGATCCGCTGGGGCAGAGACTTTGTTGTGCAGCGTGTGATGCGATAAATAGTAGAACCACGGACGATCACGATTGGTTCGCATGAAGGCACACGCGGCATCGGTCAGGTGGTCGACCCACTTGTCGCCTTCGTTTTGCGAACCTTCGCCGGGCGGCGCGACGTCGTCAAACCCGAAGGTGTCGCCGGAGGGTTGTTTCAGGTACGTGTAAAACCCGTGCTCGTTGTTGGTCAAGTGCCACTTGCCGGCCATCCCGGTGCGATAGCCCGCCTCGCGTAGGCGATGGGGGAGACGGCATTGGGAGGGCTCCAGATGCTCGCGAAACATGGGTTCTGAGACGCGGGCCCAGGGTGAACCGTACCAACCGATCACATGCCACATCTGGTTGCGTGCGGTGTGCTCGCCTGTCAAGAGAGCCGCTCGCGTCGGAGTGCACTGTGGCATCACGTAGGCATCGGTTAATCTCATGCCCTGTTCGGCCAGACGGTCCAGGTTCGGCGTTGCGACGTGGGAGTTGCCGTAGCAACCGAGCGAAGTCCAGCCTTGATCGTCTGTCAGGACAAACAGAATATTGGGCGGTTGCGATGCATGGTTTGCCGCGGCGTCCAAGGGAAATGTGGACAGTGCCGCGACAATCAGCAGCAGGACGTGATGGAATCGCAAGAGACAGAAACGCAAGGGACGGTGCTCCGATGTTGGCGAAGGTAGCTTGTGTCGGCACAGCCCGGGCTGTGCCTGACGGTCCGTTGGCATGCACAGCTTGCCCGACGATTTGGCATGCACAGTATGACCTACGTGGCGGCACGCAAATCTATTATGTTCTTCGGAATCCACCCAAACCACTCGAACTCCGCAGAGAATTGCAGATGCCAGAATTTCAATACCATGACGTTGCCAAGATGATTGACCATTCCTTGCTCAATCCCACACTCACCACCGACGACCTGGACGCAGGCATCCAGTTGGCGCTCGCCTATGATGTTGCAAGTGTCTGTATCATGCCTTACTACATGAAAAGCTGTGCCGAACGGCTGGCCGGCAGCACGGTCAAGGCGTCGACGACGATCGGGTTTCCCCACGGCGGACACACGACGGTGATCAAGCGTGCCGAAGCGGAACAAGCCATCGCCGACGGCTGCGAAGAACTGGATATGGTCGTCAATATCTCCAAGGTCCTCAGCGGTGATTGGGGCTACGTGCGAACCGAGATTGCCCAGATCGTGGAGCTCGCACACAACGCCGGACAGAAGGTGAAGGTGATCTTCGAAAACTCTTATCTCAATGACGAGCAAAAGATCCGACTGTGTGAAATTTGCACCGAGGTGGACGCCGATTGGGTCAAGACATCCACCGGCTACGGCAGCGGCGGCGCGACGCAAGACGACTTGAAACTGATGCGGAAACATTCCGGCGACCAGGTGCAAGTCAAAGCGGCCGGCGGCGTCCGTGATCTGGACACCCTGCTGGCCGTCCGCGCGATCGGGGTGACTCGCTGTGGTGCCAGCCGAACCGCCGAAATCCTCGGCGAAGCCCGCAAGCGATTGGGCTTGCCCGAGATCGAAGCGACCGCATCGGACAACTCGGGGTATTAGCCGGAACCAGTTGATAGAATAGGGCGGTTCATCCCCGCCCGATTCACGACACTCCCCACAATCTCCATGACTCGCCTCTTTGCCTTACTCCTGTTTGCGTCCACGGCCGCTGCCGTTGAGCCACCGCGGTTGTTGGACCCCAACCTGCAAATTGAACTGATCGCGTCCGAACCGGATCTGGTGACTCCGACCGGTTGCTGTTTCGACGACGACGGCTCGCTGCTGGTGATCGAGTGTCACACGCACTTTCCGCCGGACGATTACGTCGGTCCCAAAACCGATCGCATCTACCGGTTTGATGACAGTGACGGCGATGGGGTGCTGGATCGAAGAACGCTGTTCTACGAAGGTGGGATCGCGACGATGAACATCGTCAACCTGGGCGACGGATCGTTTGCCGTTGCGACCCGGAGCGACGTCGTGCGGTTGCGGGATACCGACGGAGACAAGGTGGCCGATGAACGCAGCGTCTTGTTGACCCACAAGACCGACGCGGTTTATCCCCATAACGGACTGGCCGGATTGACACGGGGGCCGGACGGTTGGCTGTACGTCGGGCAGGGTGAAAATTTTGGCGAGCCCTATGAGTTGGTCGGAACGGACGGATCCAAACAGATCGGCGGCGGGGAAGGCGGTAACGTGTTCCGTTGCAAAATGGACGGTAGCGATGTGCAGCGTGTGGCGACCGGATTTTGGAACCCCTTCGGTTTGTGCTTCGATTCCGCACGGCGCCTGTGGGGCGTCGGAAACGATCCCGATGCGATGCCGCCGAATCGTTTGATGCACATCGTCCCCTGCGGTGATTATGGATTCCAGTTCCGGTTCGGCCGAGCCGGCGTTCATCCGCTGCAGGCCTGGGACGGTGAATTTCCCGGGACCTTGCCGATGACGGCCGGAACCGGCGAGGCCGCGTGTGCCGTCGCCGCGCACGGGGAACACCTGTGGGTGACCAGCTGGGGCGACAATCGCATCGAACGTCACAGCCTGGTCCAGCGCGGTGCGACGTGGGGCACCACCGTCGAAACCGTCGTCCAGGGCGATGCCAATTTTCGTCCGGTCGCGATGGCGGTCGCCGCTGACGGCGCGATCTACGTGACCGATTGGGTCGATCGAAGTTATCCGGTTCACGGAAAAGGGCGTTTGTGGCGGGTGGTCCGTCAAACGGACGACGCAAACGTGACGGGTGGCGACGTGCCGGCACTGACCGATGCCGAAAAACTCGCTGCAACATTGCGTGAAGACGGCACGCTCGCGATCGATCGCAGACTGCAGGGGCTCGATAACGCCGATCCGTTTGTCCGTCAGTCTGCCACGTTCGGGCTGGTGCAAACGGACCAATTGAAGTCGCTGCGGCGTGAGCAGGCGACGACCGCCGGCCAGCGTGTCGCCTTGCTGACCGCGTGGCGCTGGAAGGAACTGGTCGCCCCGAGCAGTCTGTCCGCGGATGAACGTCGCGTTCTGATTGAGTGGGGATTGGGGGATGAGTCCGACGCCGTGCGGTTGGCGGCAATTCGCTGGGCAACCGAACGCGACTGCAAGGATCAACTTGCGATGATCGAAGGATTGCTGCAACGCCCCGAAACGTCGCCCCGTCTGTTTTCAGCCGTGATCGCGTCGATCGCGTATTTGGAAACCGGTTCGGCGTCGCGACGAAGTCGTGATCCGGCGATCGAAAAACTGTTGATCGAATTCGCCGGCAATTCGAACGCGTCGCCCAAGTTGCGCGCGATGGCCATCCGCCGCATCCCCGAAGTCTCCGAGACGCCGACCGACCAACAGCTGCGCCAATGGCTCGACGATCAGTCCGACCGTGATTTTGCCAAGGAAATCGTCCGCCTGTTGGCCGCCCGCGATGGCAAGGCATCGCTCGATCAACTCGCCTCGATCGCCGCTGACGAACGGTTTGACTTGCAAACCCGAGCCGACGCGTTGGCGGGACTCTCACGCAACGCAGGCTCTTATGCCACGCTGATCAATCGTGCTTCACTGCCGAAGCAGCCCGAGACGTTGCGTGTGGAGGCAAGACGCATGCAGAAAAGGAACTGGGGTGCCGACGAATCACGTCCGGACAAAGATGACTTGGAGGCTTGGATGGCGTTGATCGCCGACCGCGGCAATGTCGATGCGGGACGTCGCGTCTTTTTTCGCACCACGTGCGTGAACTGTCATCGGCACAGTGGGCGTGGTGCCCAGACCGGGCCCGACTTGACCACCTTGTCGGGCAACATGACGAAAAGACGCGTGTTGGATTCGATCCTGCATCCCAGCAAAGAGGTCGGGCCGCTGTATGTGCCCTGGAAGATCTTGACGACCGATGGAAACGTGTTGACGGGGTTGAAATTGGATCGTGCCGGTGCCGGCAACAGCATGCGGTTTCAAGGTGCCGACGGAGAGGTTTTTGAAGTCCCACTGGCCGATGTCGAGCAGCAGGAACCGGTCGACCTATCGATCATGCCGACCGGACTGGAGGGCACGATGAGCATCGGTGAACTCCGCGATCTGATCGCGTTTTTGATCGGCGAGTAAATGTTGTGAGGATGCGCCTGAAGGCCAATACCG
>NZ_JANZKV010000095.1 GCF_025060895.1 Stieleria sedimenti
CGGTATTGGGCTAAAGCCCAATACCAACACTTATGCCCGCACCATTCGGGTCAGGCACCCTCAGTTTAGAAGTTAACGGCGGTGTCTACATCGACCGGCACTCGAAAAAAACTGTTTTCCGCATTAAGGGGCTGGGCCGTTTTCTCGCAGGTCTTTTTCGTCCGGAACCTCTTCCGGTCGCTCCCAAACCTCCTCTCTCCTGCTGCGAGAAAATCCGATGTCCAGCTCGATCATCAAATGCGTGTCGGCTCTGTTGCTGTGTTGTTTTTGTTTGCCAGGCCAGGCCTCGGCCCAACATCGGGAGCGTTTTTATCCAAGCGGTCGTTACCATCAGGTCGACACCGAGCCAGACCGCAATGGCTTTCAGGCACAGGCCGGTCATGGCATGGGTGTTCGCACCGAAAGCCGACTCGGCGGCCAGATGGACAGCAAGGGCGACCGCACGTTGGGAATCCACGGCAACGTTCAGGCGGGATATTTTGCCGGAGCGGCAGTCACGCAGCGTGGTCGCGTGGGCAAGGTTGACATCAAGAATCAACTCAGCGGCGAATCCTTTACCGGGACCGAACTGGGTGGCAATGCGGGATTATCGCAAGACGGCGCGGGTCTGGGAGCCAATGCGTTTGCCGGCAGTCGCGTCAGCGGACGACTGGGCACCGAAGTGGGCGCCGTCGGCGTGGGTACCACCGGGGAAGCATGGTCCGGACTGGGCGCCGAAGCGGACGCCCGAGTCGGTATGAAAAACGGCAAGCTGAAATTAAAGGGCGAGTTGGGAGCGGCGCTCGGCGTAGGCGGCAAAATCGGCGTGGACGCATCGATCGACTTCAACCCGATCGCCCGCGATGTCAGCCGGCACGGTCGCAACGTCGGCAAAGCCGCATCGGCGGTCGGCCGCGATCTGGGTAAAACTAGCAAGACGGTTTCCAAGGACGTCAAACGCGCCGGCCAAAAAGTCGTCAACGACATCGGCCGGCTGTTCCGCAAACGCTGAGGCCCCCAGGGTCGAACGCGGTGAAGCATTTTCCCCATGTGTTTCTTGAGGTGTTAGCGGCAGGGCGCGAGCCCTCCGGTTTCTCATCGCTGCCAACATACCGGAGGGCTCGCGCTCTGCCGCTAAAAAATGCTTCACAGCGTTGTCCCGTAGGGCGTCGCAGCGAAGCACGTCGGCGCCACAGACCCTGTGAGCTTCAATGGCTGCGACCCCGTCGGGGTCGAGTGGTCCCTTGGGCCCGTTTCCCGGAGGTGTCGCTTCGCTTACCTCCGGCTACATGCTTTGATCCCTTCGGGATCCCCCAGCCCGTTTCCCGTAGGTGGCGCGACGCTCACCTCCGGCGACTCGCTTTCATCCCTTGGGGAGAGTCGCCCGCACGGAAAAGGTTGCATCGCGGCCGCAAATGGCTGACAATGGTGATCCCTCCCCCACCCTCCCCGCCTTCGCGACGCCGCCGCAGTGACCCCGCACCGACTCACCGCCGCCGTTCTCTTGCTGTCATCGGCCATCGTTCTCGGCAGCCCGGCCGCGGCGGACAACCAACTCGAGTTCTTCGAAAAGAAGATCCGTCCGGTGCTGGTCAAACACTGTTACCAATGCCACTCCGCGGAATCGGAAGAACGGGGTGGAAAGCTTCGGGTGGACAATCGCCAGTCGATGCTGGCCGGCGGCGAATCGGGTCCGGTGTTGTTGGCCGGCAGCCCGGACGACAGTCTGATCATCCAAGCGTTGCGCTACGACGGACTGGAAATGCCGCCGGAGGAACCGCTGCCGGAAACGATCATCAAAGACTTCGAGACATGGGTTTCCCTGGGCGCGGTCGATCCCCGCGACCAGCCCCCCGCCGACCCATCTTCGGGCGTCCAAACCGACGCGGCGGACGATGAATCCTTGTGGTCGTTTGTGCCCCGGCAGGATCCGCCCGTGCCATCGGTCAACGATTCCGATTGGCCGCGCGATTCGATCGACCGGTTCGTTTTGTCGTCGATGCGGCAGGCGGGACTGCACCCGACCCGTGATGCCGACCCACGCACACTCGTTCGTCGTCTGTACCACGACTTGATCGGTCTGCGGCCGACACACGCCGAAATCGAAGCGTTCCTGATCGACTTCGAACGCCACGGTGTCGAAGCGACCGCACGTCTGGTGGATCGCCTGTTGAACAGTCCCCAATACGGAGTTCGCTGGGGCCGGCACTGGTTGGACGTGGCACGGTACGGAGAATCCAACGGCGACGACGGGCTGGGACGCAATGCGACGTTCCCCAACGCTTGGCGGTACCGCGACTATGTGATCGAATCTTTCAATCAAGACGTACCCTATGACCGGTTTCTGACCGAACAAGTCGCCGGCGACTTGTTGCCCGCGGCGACGGCCGGGCAGCGAAACCGGCAACTGATCGCAACCGGTTTCTTGGCAATCGGGTCCAAACCGGCCGTCGCGATGAACAAGAACTTTGCGATGGATGTCGTCGACGACCAAATCAACGTCGTCTGCACCGGTGTGCTCGGGCTGAGCGTCGCTTGTGCCCGATGCCATGACCACAAACACGATCCGATTCCGACGAAAGACTACTACGCCCTGGCGGGAATCTTTCAAAGCACCGAGACGCTCTACGGTGCCGCTGGCAATGAGAAACTGACGGCGCCGCCGACGCCGCTGCATGAGTTACACGCTGATCTGCGAGCCAGCCGAAAACGTCCCGACCGCACTTCAACACCCAAGCTGACGACCGACTACTTGCAATTCGTCGACGCGCTCGAACCGGAGCTTCACGCGACGCTGGAATCGAAGCCCGATGAACTGACGCTCCAGGGCGAAGCGGAGCACTCTGCGGAAACCTTTGCCGAAGTCAACGACACACGCTTCACCGGCCGGTTCGACCAATCGGGTCAATCGTACTCCGTTTCTTTTTGGTTCCGCAACACCGTCAACAATGACGCGCGTCCGATCACGGCGTACTTGTTTTCCCGCGCCGCCTTGGATGACAAGACGTTGCCCGGTGATCATCTGGGGATCGGCGGAAACCATGACAAATCGCGTGCGGGAAAGCTGTTCGTGTTCAACGGCAACGTCAAGAAAACGTCGATCGTCGGATCCACGGTGATCCCCCGCAACAGCTGGAACCATGTCGCGCTGGTGCGGGATGGCAACCAGGTGAACGTGTTCCTCAACGGTCGACTCGAAATCGCCAGCGAAATCGAGGCGACGTTCGCAACGTCTCTCGACTATTGCTTGGCCGCCCGCAGTGACAGGTTCGCGCCGCTGACGGGAAACATCGGCCAGTTCACGCTGTTGTCTCGCGCGTTGAGTGATGAGGAGGTCATCGATCTGCACCGGTCGTCGGGCCAACCGCCGGGCGTGCGTCCGTCTTCGCCACTGGGGTTTGCGATGGGCGTCCGTGAAAAGCCGAAACCGACCGATTGCAAGATTCACATCAACGGCGAGGGCACCAAACTCGGCCCCTCGGTTGCGCGAGGTGTTTTGACGGCCTATCGAAACGTCAGCGAAGACGGCTTCAACGACATCTCGATCACGATCGGCAGCGACCGTAGCGGCCGAGCGGAACTGGCCGAGTGGCTGACGCACCCCGACCACCCCCAAACCGCCCGCGTCATCGTCAACCGAATTTGGATGCACCTGTTCGGTCGCGGCATCGTCACCACGCCCGATGACTTTGGTGTTTATGGTGCCCGCCCGTCGCACCCCGAGTTGTTGGACCACCTGGCCAATCGATTCGTTGCCGAAGGTTGGTCGATCAAGCGGATGATCCGGGCGATCGTGTTGTCGCGAACCTACAGCCTGAGCAGCCTGGCCGACTCGGGGACGACCGAACAGGATCCGGAGAACATCTGGTTGTCGCGACACGCTCGCAAACGGCTGGAGGCGGAATCGCTGCGAGACAGCATGCTGCAAGCGAGTGGCCGGTTGGACTACGCCCCGGGAAAAGGGTCTGCGATCGAAACCTTGGACATGTTGATCAACTGGCCGCCGGGCGCCTCGACCGACCTGCACCGCCAGTCCTCTCACCGCAGTGTTTATCTCTGCATGCTTCGCCACGCACCTCCCCAAGAACTGGCGGCGTTTGATCTTCCCGATGGAGTCGGTGTGCGGGGGAAACGCGATGTCACGACCTTGCCAACGCAATCGCTGTTCTTGATCAACAGCGTCTTCGCGGTCGAACAATCGCGTGAATTGGCCAGCCGGGTGCTCGACGATGACTCACGCGACGACGGAGATCGGCTGCGGGCGCTTTTTTCCGCCGTGCTGGGGCGACATCCCAGCGAATCGGAGCGTGATCGATCGTTCGCGTACCTGAGTGCGACCGAAGCCACACTCGCGGCCGGCGGCGAAGACTTGGACCGATGCCGATTGCATGCCTGGGCCAGCCTGGCCCAGGCCTTGATGACGACCAACGAATTCCGTTACGTGGATTGAGAGAAAGCCGCCATGATTTCACGTCGATCCATGCTACGAACCGCTTCCTGTGGCTTTGGCTTTCTCTCCCTGCAAGCACTGTTGCAGCAGTCCGCCGCCGCGTCCACGGCGGGGACGACGCCCCATCTCGCACGCGCCAAGCGTGTCATCTTTCTCTGCATGAGCGGCGGTCCGGCGCAACTGGACACGTTCGATTACAAACCGCAAACGGGAAACAAGAAACATCCGGGGTCTGTTTTCAAGTTCCAACGGCGCGGCGAAAGCGGGTTGTGGGTGTCCGAGTTGATGCCCGAAACCGCCAAACACGCCGACCGATTGTGCGTCATCAATGGGATGTATTGTGACACCGGAAACCACGCCCAATCGTTCCTGCAACTCCACACGGGCGAGAAACTGCGAAAGCGTCCGAGCATGGGCTCGTGGATCTCGTACGGCCTGGGCAGCGAGAACGCGGACCTGCCCAGCTTCGTCAGCTTGAATGCGGCCAAACCATCGGTCTACTCCAGCGAGTTCCTGCCTACGGAATTCGCCGGCACACCGATCGGCACCAATGGCGAAGACATGTCGTTGGCGACCATCCGCGACATCTCGGGGAACCATTTGCCGGCCGAAGTCAAACGCAGCCAACTCGACTTCGTGCAATCGATGAACCGAGACCACTTGTCTGACCGAAACGGCGACGCGGCACTCGAAGGCGTGATCGAATCGATGGAGCTTGCCTATCGAATGCAGGCCGCGGCACCGGAACTGCTCGATCTGAGCAACGAAACCGCAGCGACCTTGCGTCGCTACCGCGTCGGCAAAAAGTTGTCGGTCGGTACCTGCCGACCGACCGACTTCGGCCGCCAATGCTTGTTGGCGCGGCGTTTGGCCGAAGCCGGGGTGCGTTTCATCGAAGTCAACCATGGCGGTTGGGACCAGCACAAGAATCACCGCCGTGACTTGAAGGCGAATTGCGAAACCGTGGACGCGCCGATCGCCGCCTTGTTGGAAGACCTGGCCGCACGGGGATTGCTGGAAGACACGCTGCTGGTCTGGGGCGGTGAATTCGGTCGGCCGGGATTGGTTCCCGATGACGGTAAAGACGAAACCGGACACAACGCAAAAGGGTTCACGTTCTGGCTGGCCGGGGGCGGCGTCAAAGGAGGTCATGTGCACGGTCGAACCAGCGAAACGGGTGATCGGGCGGTCGAAGGCAAGGTCCACTTTCGAGACCTGCATGCCACCATTCTGCATTTGATGGGATTGCGGCACGACCAATTGACCTATCACCACGGCGGACGAACGCATCGGCTGACCGGTCCCGAAGACGCCACGGTCGTCCACGAGTTGTTCGCATGAGACGATCGGCGTTTCAATTCGCGACTGCCGTTTCAAACACGGATCTCGTCGGCTTGCTGCGACGTTTCCCGGCCGCCTGCCTTGTCCTGCTGTTCGCGATGGCATCGGACGTCACGGCCGCCCCACCGATATTCGAAGACGTCGCCCAAACGGTGTTGGCAAAGAAATGCGGCAAGTGCCATAGCGCCGACGTCCAAAAGGGCGAACTCGATCTGTCGTCGATGACCGGCGTGCGTCGGGGCGGTGAGTCCGGTGATCCATTGCTCGCCGATTCGATCGACGAAAGTCGACTGTGGTCGGTGATCGCCGACGGGGAAATGCCGCCCGACGGCGAACCGCCACTCGACGCCACCGAACGAAAATCAATTCACACGTGGATCGAAGCCGGCGGTCATTCGAACGTCGTGGCCGAATCGCATTCCGAAACCGTCGACACGCACGACATCCTGCCGATCGTCCTGCTCCGTTGCAACGCCTGTCATGGACCGCGAATCCGACAAGCCGGCGTCGACCTTCGCAGCCGCGCGGCCATGATCGCCGGCGGCAAAAACGGACCGGCCATGATCCCCGGCGACGCCGATGCGAGCCCGATGATCCGGCGCATCGAAAGCCATGCCTGTCCGCCCAGCGAATCCCTGTTGAAATTTTTCGTGCGGCGCCCCACCAAGGCCGAAGTGCAGACGTTGCGTCAATGGATCGACGCCGGTGCGCCGCCGGCCGGTGCAACGCAAGCCTCGGATTCCGAGTCATCCAGCCGTGCGGTCGCCGACGAAGACCGACAACACTGGTCATTCCAGCCACCGGTCGCAACAACCCGATTCCATTCGATTGACGCATTCATTCTCGATCGGCTTGCCGAGAACGACCTCGAACTCGCCCCGACCGCCGATCGCGACACCTTGATTCGACGCGCCCACATCGATTTGATCGGCTTGCCGCCCAGCCCGGACGAGTACCGAGTCTGGCATGATTCAGACGACGCGAACTGGTACGCCCAGATGATCGATCGGTTGCTCGCGTCGAATCACTATGGGGAGCGATGGGGCCGCTACTGGTTGGATCTGGCCGGCTACGCGGATTCCGAAGGCGGCATCTCCGCCGACCCGATTCGTAAGGTCGCATGGAAATACCGCGACTACGTCATCCGGGCGTTCAACGACGACAAACCCTACGACCAATTCCTGCTGGAACAACTCGCCGGCGACGAACTGGTCGACTACCAAAACGCCGACACCATCACCGACGCCATCGTCGACCAACTGATCGCCACCGGATTCCTGCGGATGGGAATCGACGAGACCGGCTCGCGCACGATGAACTTCGTCCCCGAGCGGCTGAAAGTCATCAGCGACGCGATCACCGTCGTCAGCGAAGGGCTGATGGGATTGACGATGGAGTGTGCGCGTTGCCATTCGCACAAGTACGACCCGATTCCCCATCGCGACTACTACCGGCTCAAGGCGGTGTTCCAAGGCGCGCTGGACGAACATGACTGGGACAGCTTCAAGACACGGACACTGAACGTCGCCACACCCGAGCACCGGCGCAAGGTCGCCGAAAAAAATCCGCCGCTGGAGAAACAAATCAAACAACTGCAAGGCCGACAAAAACAATGGACGGCCGACTTGCAGTTGCAACTGTTGCGCGATCACTATCCCGATCAATCCGAAGACGACAACCGGGCGACGTTGAACGCGCTGAAGAAAGCCGACAACAATCGTACGCTGAAGCAAAAGATCTTGGTCGAACGACTTGTCAAAGCCGAACTGCGTCCCGATTCGCAGCAATCCGAGCTCGTCCTTTCGTTGCGGCAACAGATCGAAGACGCCGATCACCAAATCGATCGCGTGCGCCGCAAGATGGCTCCGTCGCTCGCGATCCGGGCGCTCTGGGACCTGGGACGCCCCTCACCGACCTACGTGTTGCGACGCGGTGAACACGACAAGCCCGGCGATCCGGTGGCTGCCGGTGTCCCCGCCGTGCTGACCGACCAACGCAATCCGTTTGTCGTCACGCCCCCGTTCCCCGACGGCACCGCCAAGACCGGCCGCCGACTCGCGCTGGCACGCTGGCTGACCGACCCCAATCACCCGCTGACCGCCCGCGTGATGGTCAACCGAATCTGGCACCACCATTTCGGAACCGGACTGGTCAAGGACCTGGAGAACTTTGGCGTCCAGGGTGAGCGTCCTTCGCACCCCGAATTGCTCGACTGGTTGGCGATCGAATTCATCGAACGCGGCTGGAGCATCAAAGAGATGCACCGACTGATCATGAATTCGCGTGTCTACCAACAATCCAGTCGGGTCAGCGAGCGAGCGCACCAAGTCGACCCACAAAACCGACTGCTCTCACACATGAACCTTCGTCGCATGGACGCCGAAGCGCTGCGCGATTCGCTGCTTGCGATCGCCGGCCGTCTGGACACGACGCCGGGCGGTCTCCCCGATACCGTTTCGATCGATCGCGACGGGTTGGTCAGCGCCAATGCGACCGAGGGAGGCGACTGGCGACGAAGCGTTTACCTGCAATACCGACGGACCGAGATTCCGACGATGATGGACACCTTTGACTATCCTCAAATGGGCCCCAACTGTTTGTCGCGAAACGTGTCCACGGTCTCTCCCCAGGCGCTCATGCTGATGAACAACGGCCGCGTCCGAAAACTTGCCGCCGCGATGGCCGATCGCGTCGAAACCATCGTTTGTAACGAAGCCAGACATGACGAGGACAGCCTGGACGAAACCACGGTCGAGACGGTTTACCAGCTGGCACTGTCCAGATCACCCAGTGATCGCGAGCGGACACTGGGCACCGAAGCGTTGCAGCAGCTGCGGTCGGCTTGGGGGAACAATCCGGGCAAGGCACTGGAAACGTATTGCCACACGATCTTGAACTCCGCATCGTTCCTCTATGTGGATTAATGCATGAACCGGCCGACACCAACCCGCCGTGATTTTTTTGCCCGAACCAGTGACGGCCTGCTCGGCGCCGCGCTGGCCCAGATGCTCGGTGCGGATTTGTTTGGCCAGAGCGCCACGGCGTCCGACGATGCCCCCCCAACGCACGGCGGCGGAATCTATGACCTGACCCCCAAACCCGTTCACCATCCCGCCACCGCCAAGTCGGTCATCCAGCTGTTCATGAACGGCGGGCCGAGTCAAATGGATCTGTTTGATCCCAAGCCATTACTGGGCAAGATGGACGGCCAGCCGTACCCGGGAAATGTAGAAGAGATCGGCAACACGGGCACGTCGGACGTCGGCGTCATGCTGGGCGGCAAATACAAGTTCGATCGGCACGGCGAATCCGGGACGTGGATGGCGGACGTCTTGCCCCACACCGCACAGATGGCTGACGACCTCTGCATGATTCATTCGATGTGGACCGACCACCCCAACCACGACAACGCACTCTACAAGATCCACAGCGGTCGTCTGTTTATGGGGTATCCGACCCTGGGTGCCTGGACGGTCTACGGACTCGGTTCAGAAAATCAAAACCTTCCCGCCTATGTCGTGCTTTCCGATCCGCTGGGGCTGCCCAAAAACGGCACCCGCAACTGGACCGCAGGATTTCTGCCGCCGGTGTATCAGGGAACGCCGTTTCGGCCCACCGGATCCCCGATCCTGAACCTAAAACCACAATTCGAGCAACCCGACGCGGTGACCGAAACGGCGCGAGACCTGCTGAAACAACTCGACCAACATCATCGCAACGGTCGCCAGCACTACGCTCAACTGGACGCGCGGATTCAGTCGTATGGACTGGCCGCACGGATGCAACTCTCTGCCAGCGAGGCGTTGGACCTGTCCGGCGAAACGGCGGAAACGCTGTCGATGTATGGCGTGGGCGCCGCAGCGACCGACTCCTTTGCCCGACGTTGCCTGCTGGCCCGCCGATTGGTCGAGCGCGGCGTCCGCTACGTACAGATTTTTCTGGAAGAACAACCCTGGGACAGCCACGTCGATCTGGAAGACAACCACCGCGCCGCATGTGAACGCACGGACCGACCGGTCGCGGCGCTGCTCAAGGACCTGAAACGCAGCGGGATGCTCGATTCAACCCTGGTGATCTGGGGCGGCGAATTCGGTCGCACGCCCACCTCGCAGCGCAGCGGCGATCTTTACACCGGCCGCGATCACAACATGCAAGCCTTCACGTCCTGGATGGCCGGTGGCGGGATCAAGGGAGGAATCAGCTATGGAAAGACCGACGAATTCGGGCACAAGGTGATCGAAGATCCCGTCAGCGTCCACGATTTCCACGCCACCATCTTGCACGCCCTGGGGCTGCACCATCAACAGTTGTTCTTCAACAGAAGCGGCCTGGAAGAACGTCTAACCGGAGTTGAGCCTCCGAGGGTCGTGCACGAGATCCTGGCATGACCCACCCATGCACGACACTGTCACTCGGCTACTCGCCGACGATGTGGATCGCCGGAATCGGCGGAGCCGCCATGTCGTGGCCAAGAAAGAAACTCGTGTGCGGCGGTTTGTTGTAGACCACGTTCTGCCACGCAATGCTGAGCCGATATTGCGGGTCTTGCATGAGCGTGTACAGCCGATGCTCGGTCGGAAACGAAGTCGTGTAGACACGCAACGACTGGCCATCCGGCGAGGCCATGATGATCTCTTCTCGCCAGTCGCCGATGATGTCGCCCATCAAGTTCGGCCCGCGCGGAGCACCGCGACCAGCTGCGTTAAAGATCGGCCTTTCCTGTTCTGCCTCCCAATCCCACTTTGTGACCCGACCACCACGACCAATCAGTTCTCGCAACAAATCGCCGTCCCACCAAATCGCATAGCCAGTGTTGCGGGGCGCCCTGCCGACGGATTCGCCGGAGGCATTGCGTAATCCGCCTGGTCCACCCCAAGCTTCAAAACCTGGATGGCGTGGATCAATGTCGGCTGCTAAACCGGCACCTACATCAACACCGGGGCTGTGACTCCACAGCAACTCGCCGGTGGCAGCGTCTCGCATGGCTGCCCCCGGAGTTCTGAATCGAACGGTTGCCTCTTCGTTTTCCTGGACGGTGAAGACCTCCAATCCGGGGCGTTCGGGATACATGTCGCTAATGTGCATTGCATCCCCGTGCCTGAGTCCAGTCGAGTACAGCCCTTTGCCGTCGTCGTCGACGACCATCGCCTGGTACACGATTTCGTCACGGCCATCCGCATCGACATCGGCGACTGAGAGTGAATGTCCGCCCATGCCGGAATACTCAGAAGCGTCATCGAACGGAGGAGAGGAAATGCCGGAGTCGAACACCCATCGCTGCGTCAACTCGCTGTCTCGCCAATCCCACGCTGCCATCACGATCCGACCATAGACCCCGCGACACATCACGACGCTCGGCAACTGGCCATCGAGATAAGCCACACACGCCAAGAAGCGATCACAGCGGTTCCCGTATGAATCGTTTCCGCCGTTGCCGCCGATTCCACCCCAGCCGTCAATCGGATCACGACTGGGGACATAGTCAACGGTCTTCAGTGCTGCGCCAGATTCGCCACAAAAGATCGTGAAGAACTCGGGACCGTCGAGGATGCGGCCGAATCTTCGCGATTTCACGTCGTGGTTGCGGTAGTCCACTGTCGCATCGCCGATCACCGTCCCCTTGCCATCGATCGTTCCGTCAGCCGTCTTGCACGCGATTTCTGCTTTGCCGTCTCCGTCAAGATCGTAAACCATGAACTGGGTATAGTGCTCGCCTTCGCGGATATTAACCCCTAAATCGATCCGCCACAGGTGTGTGCCATCGAACTCGTAGGCGTCAAGAATCGGGCTGCCCGTGATTCCGGTGTGCGAGTTGTCTTTCGGATTCTTGACTTGATGCAAGACGATTTCGTATTGGCCATCACCATCGAGGTCCGCAATCGAGCAGTCGCCGGCACGGTAACCTTCAGCAAGCCGAATCGGAAACTCCAAGTACCCTTTGCGCCAGACGTTCACTGCCTTCGACGCATTGCCTTCGATACCGTCAATCGTCGGCCGCACAAAGTACTTCGTCGCCTCCGTTATGCCTCCCGAGGAGTCGAAAAAATTTGTGCCAGCGGTCAAGGGTTGAGCAGTGAGCCGCATCGGATCTCGCTCGCCGTCTTGCCGAAAGACATGAAATCCGATCGTTTGTCGTTCCGTCGAGAACAACCGCCAACTGACAAAAACGCCATCTCCACTCGATACAGCCACAACTCCGCGATCGAGCCGTTCCATGATCCGCTGTGCGACAGGCTGCTGTGCGACAGGCTGCTGTGCGACAGGCTGCTGTGCGACGGCGAACGGAGCAGTCACCTGTAACAGCAGAACGAATGCAAAAAGACAAGACAGCAAGTGGGCCACGGCGTTATTTCAGAATGCGTAATTTTTCGGGGCGAAAGGGCGATGTTGCAAAGCCTGCACACCGGAGAGTTCTTACTTAACTTGATGCCGATGGGGGTTTGCGAAACGCGTTCCAGGTTTCCTTCACTCCGCCGCGTATAGATTCGCAAACTCAACCGGACCGGATGCAGTCAGGACCAACTTTCCGCTTGCAGCACCGTCAGCCCCCGATGCAGCGACCGGCTGTCCATTGAGGTTCAAGACACGCTTTCCGTCTTGGGTGACCAATTCGATGCGGTTCCAGCGACCTGGCTTTTCCAGGTGAACCGCATACACCGGGTCAGCCAGATGGATTTGAAGGTTTCCGCCCGGTTGGATCACGACGGTGCTGTCCGGCTCTTTGAGGCGCACATCGATGACGAAGCTTGCATCGTCAAAGGAACGCGTCGTCGTCAGCGATCCTGTCGTTCCACCGGTCGCTTCAAAACCGAGCACCCAATCCTTGACCTTCCACTGCGACGCATCGCTCGCCTCCCATCCGTCCAGATTCAATCCGGTGTACAGCGAATGGTAGCCGCGATCGGCGATGGCGACTTGGTCGGCCGGCACATCACCGCCGGGTAATTCTTTGATGCGGACGTTGCGGTATTCGACCACGCCGCCCTCGGATTCCAAACAGATGTATCCCTTGCGCGGGACACAGTCCTTGCCGCGGGTGACGACGGTGCCGTTGACGGCCAGTGAGATTTCGCCGTCGCGGCATTCAATGCGGTAGTGGTTCCACTGTGGACTCGGCTTAGAGAGATTCTCGGTCGGGAAGGCGCGGCTGCCGCCACGTCCATTGATCGGCGTCATCGTCGCCCCGTGAATCGGAAAGATGTCACCGTGCGTGGTGTGGCTTTTCGTGTTGCCGTAGGCGTTTTCGAGCACCTGCACTTCGATCCCGCGATGGAACGGCACGCCACGCGCCGTGATGTCATCGGCCCAGACGAAGACGCCGGCGTTTCCCCGCGGCACCAGATGCCGCCACTCCAATTCCATCACAAAATTCTGGTACATCTTCGCCGTTCGAATCTCGCCGATCGGTTTGCCGGTACAGTACAACACGCCGTCTTCGAACCGCCATGTTTCTTCCGGAGTGTTGGTCCGCACCCAGCCACTCAATTCGGCGTCGGTGAACATCGGCTGGAATCCATCTTGTCCCTGCGCCGCCGGGTGCGACATCAGGCCGTGCGCGAGAAAACCGAGCAGAAGGAGGCACGTGGGTGCAACCGAACGGTGCAGTTGATTCATGGTGTTGAACGTCGTTTCAGGTGGTGATCGTGGCGTAGATGGCAGGCGCGCCGGGTAGGGACATTCATTCTAGTGCGGTGTCAGCGTTAAATGTTCCAGCGGAAACGGGGTCAGGCAGCCAAAGTTTAAACGTTGACGCACCAGTCGCGGAAATCGGGCGTCCCGTTGTCGTGACCGGACCGCGAGATCGGTTTCCAGCCTGTCGATTTTGATACCGTGGCAGGTATGATGAATCTGCGGGCGTTGCATCATCCCGTCGGTGTTCGAGCCTGCCCCACCCCCCATCGCCACTGCTTCCATGACAATTCACGTCACGCCCCGTCAACTCGTTTGCGTCACCGCCCTGATCTCAGGATGCTGCTTCTGTCGCGGCACCGGCGCAACCGAACCCCAATCGGTCGACGCGCTGCCCAAACTGAAATACCAGCGTTGGAGCGGATCGATCAACGTACCGGACCCCGTTGCGATCAGCGTGGCAGACAACGGCGACGTCTACGTGACCCAAACCCAGCGTCGCAAGATCCAGGACCTGGACATCCGGGCGAACAGCGAATGGATCCCCGATGACGTCGGCTTCAAAACGGTACAGGAAAAACGCGCGTTCTATCATCGCGTCCTGGCGATCGGTGGCGATCAGGTCGAAGCGGCCAAGCACGTCGAAGACGTCAACGGTGACGGCCAACACGATTGGCGAGATCTGACCGTGATCAGCGAAAAGATCCACCGCCTGGTCGACACCGACGACGACGGGACGGCCGACACCATCAATCTGTTCGCCGACGATTTCAAAACCGAAGTGACCGGGATCGCCGCCGGCGTGTTGCACTGGGACGATTCGGTCTGGGCGACGATCGCACCGGACGTTTGGAAACTGACCGACACGACCGGCGACGGACACGCCGACGATCGCCAAATCATGGCCACCGGATTCGGACTGCACATCGCCTACGCCGGTCACGACATGCACGGCTTGGCGATCGGACCGGACGGAAAGATCTATTGGTCGATCGGTGACAAAGGGATCGCCGTGACCAGCGACGATGGCCGACAAATCAGCTATCCCAATCAGGGCGGCGTCATGCGATGCAACCCCGACGGCAGCGATTTCGAAGTGTTTGCCCACGGGCTGCGCAACGTTCAAGAATTCGCCTTCGACCAGTACGGCAATCTGTTCGGTGTCGACAACGACGCCGACAAACCCGGGGAAAAGGAACGCTTCGTTTGGATCGTCGACCAGATGGATGCCGGATGGCGATGCAATTACCAATACCGTGGCGACGCGTACAATCCCTGGACCGATGAAAACCTGTGGCAGGTTGCCGGTGAAGACCATGCCGCCTACCTGGTCCCGCCGATTCAGAACTATGTCGATGGTCCGGCCGGTTTTAAATTCAACCCCGGCGCCGCGTTGTCATCGGCCTACAAAGACTACTTCTTTGTCACCAGCGCGCCCAACGGATTTCAATACGCATTCCGCACCGAGCGCACCGGCGACTCGTTCCGGATGATCGATTCCCACTCCATCGGCAGCGGTGATCCGATCGTCGGAATCGCATTCGGCCCCGATGGCGGACTCTACGGTGTCGACTGGGGCGGCGGCTATCCGTTAACGCAAACCGGCTCCGTGATTCGGATCGATGTACCGGTTGAAACTCTCAGCCCACAAGACCGCGACAACCGCAAGTCCGTGAGACACTGGCTGTCTCAAGATTTCAGCGAGCAATCTGACGAAGTCCTCTCCGGATTGCTTTCGCACATCGACCAACGCGTCCGTCTTCGCGCCCAGTTCGCGCTGGCCGCTAAGCAGCAATCCGACACGCTGTTGACCATCCTGTCCAACGAACAATCGGATCAACTTGCCCGCGTGCACAGCGTCTGGGGACTGGGCCAGATCCTTCGAACAGGCAGCGTCCCCGCCGGTGTCTTGGATCGTTTCCTGTCCGATCACGACCCGATCATCCGCTCGGTCACAGCCAAAACGCTCGGCGAAACCGATGCCGGTGATCCGACGGTGTTGATACCGCTGCTGGACGATCCGGATCTGCACGTCCGCGTCCATGCGGCGCTGGCCCTGGGACGCCGACCGACCCGCGCGGCAACGAAAACACTGCTCAACCTGGCAGCAACCCTGCCACGTGACCAGCACTACCTGCGGCACGCGATCGTCACCGCACTGGCCGCCTGCGCGACGCCGCAGCAATTGGCAGAACTTGCGGAGTCGCCTTCGGAACACGCTCGGCTCGTTGCCGTCCTGGCGCTCCGCCGGCAAGGCCATCGGTCGGTCGCCGGCTTTCTGAATGACGCCTCCGATTGGGTCGCCACCGAGGCCGCACGCGCCATCCACGACGACCTCTCCCTGCCCGACGCCATGGAAGACCTGGCGGCCGCCTTGGACCAGGACCGCAACGGGACCACCGCAATGAACCTGCGGGCGATCAATGCCAACTTCCGGCTCGGAACCGAATCCAGTTTCCGACGGCTGTTGCGTTACATCCGGGACGACAGCCACCCCGCATCGGCGCGGCTGGCCGCCTGTGAAGCCCTCGGCGACTGGCTCGATCCGCCGCTGCTCGATCGCGTGGATGGTCGCCGTCGAGAAGCCGCCGCCGATCGAGCCCTCGATCGTTCGGCGGCGTCCGATTTGTTGACGCGGTTGGTCGAAAGAAGCGACACGGCGATCCGGGTCGCGGCCGTGAAAGCATCACGACGGCTGAAAATCCCGCTGTCGCCGGACGCGTTGGTCGCACTCGCCCGTGACAGCCAATCACCAAAGCCATTGAGACTCGAAGCACTCGACACGCTTGCGACCTCCGATTCCGACATCGCACCCGGTGACCGCGTCGATCTGCTGGTCGAGCTGACCGCCGCACCCTCTCCGGCCATCGCAGCGCGTGCGATCGAGGGGCTCGCCGAACTGCACCCTGACAAAGCGATCGAGCTCATCGAGCAACGACTGGAGAGCCGATCAGTTGCGGTGCGTCAGGCCTGCATCCGGTCGCTCGCCGCGCTCGGCACCGCGCAAGCCGATGCGATGCTGGTCCGACTGGGCGAGCAATTTGCTGATGGAGCTTTGGCTGACTCGATTCAGTTGGACGTTTGGCAGGCACTCAACTCGCGCATCGACCACTTCGAAGCCGCTCGTGAAACGCTGGACCGCATTGCGACGAGACCGCCACTGGCGGAGATCACGTCGCCAAAGTTCCGCGAATTCACCCTGTGCCTTTCCGGCGGTGATCCGGCACGCGGCGAAACCATCTTTCGAACCGATCTACGCGCCCAGTGCAGTCGCTGCCATCGGATCGGAAAGCAAGGCAGCGACATCGGTCCGGAATTGACAAAAATCGCCAAGCAGCGTGATGCCAGTCACCTGCTTCGCGCGATCGTCTATCCCAGCGCCGACATCGAACCAAAGTACAACGCCCAGACGCTGTTGTTGGCCGATGGCAATGTGATTCAAGGTGTCATCAAAAGCGAAGATGACACCACGACCGTGCTGATCAATTCGGAAGGCAAGGAGATCAAGATCCCGACCGACGAGATCGAAGACGTCGCCAAGACGAAGGTCTCCTTGATGCCCGACATGACCGCGGTCCTCAGCCCGGCGGAAGTCCGCGATCTGGTTGCGTATTTAAAAACGCGACGCTAAACGATGCGTTGGATGCATTTGACGAGGTGTTGGCGGCAGGGCTCGGATCAGTGATGGCCGTGACCACGGTGATGTCCGTGACCCGGGTGATGGAAGTCGTAGTGGCCAGGAACGTAATCGAAGTGATTTCGGTGCGGCACCAGGGACGGCGGGTGATAGTCGTAGTGGGGTCGTGCCGGATGGTACCCACGATACGAACGATGGTAGTTGTAGGTCGGTCGGTACGAACGTCCATAATAAATCGAGGGCCCATACGACGGCCGGTAGCTACGGTACGCACCGTAATTGCCGTAACCATAGTTGCCGATGCGGATACTGAATCCGCCGGCTTCGGCTTCGTTTCCCGTTGGCATCAACACAAAACCGATTGCAAGCACCGGAATGCTTGCCCATTTCAATAAACGTGACATACGCTGCATCTCCATGAATGAGCGAAAGAGGGTCTGACGCCTGTTTCACGACGCATCCGGCGTGCCAATCGCACGGCAGTCGGCCACCGCTCGATCCAAACCCCGTGAAACACGCTGCGAAACCGTCCGCTCCGGGTCGCAGATCAGGCAACGAACAGAAATCAACGCGACGTCAAAACGAGCACACCTGACATCAATTTGAGTCAGCGGCGTGAGACGGCCGCCCGCCGGGCAAGAACAGAATCGGGAGGGTCAAAAGAGGGGTTGGTCGGGGCGATCCTCCCCAGGTCGTCCTACTCCACACCCATTTTTTGACCAGCAAATTTTTTGACCAGCATCTCGCAGGCGGCGGCCGGAGTCAGGTGCCCGTCGTTTCACCGATCGCCCCGGCCGATCCGACACCGGACTCACAATACGACTCGACGACATGCTCGCATCATAGCGGTCAAGCCTCAACGTTGCGCCCGCTTATCGACGACGAGGGAACAACGACCTGCGGGACAACTTCTTCATCCAAGCGATCGTAAGATGAAATCATTCGAACGACCAAATCCCGGCCCTCGACCACCGCACGAGCATCCGGCAGGGTAGGCAGGAATTCGCCGAGCACACGGATTGCTTCATCGGTGTTGCGACGCACCCGTCGATCGGTTGCCGACGCCAGCGGAAGCGCCGCATGAATCACCGCGTCGTCGTCGGGATCAAGAAAAAACACCACGCCGTAATGAATGAAGGGGTATCCGGCCACGAACTGTTCGGTCAAGTGATGCAGTGTCGTCCCCTGAGACGACATCTCCTGGACCTGATCAGCGATGGATGCCGCCGCTAAATCCGCTGGCGGCGCGTAGGGGTTGACGTCTTGATTCGGCACACGCGACTGGCGATTCGCCTCGACGGTCGCGGTACCGCAAGTCACCGCTTCCACCATCAGAAATCGTTCGTTGACCTGCCCGACCTTGCCATCACCGAGCCACTCAAACGGCGACTTCCATTGCCCGGTCCACGCCGAATAAAGATATTGCACACCGAGCAGCGCCATGATGATTGCAGATGCAAAGTAGATCCAATTCTCAGCACCGTCGAGCACTTGAAAAAACGCAACGGCGATGAAGATCACGCCGAGTAACGCGGCGGCCACACGAAAAGGCAGACGTGTTCTCCTAACACGTCCCTCGATGAAATGTCCCTGCTCGTTCGTCATCGGCGGTGGTGCAATCCCGCGACGTTGTCGTCGAACTCTAGGATCATCGGTCGAACCGGCGGGAGAGTGGTTGGGAAGCGGGCAGGCCATTGGGCGAGATCGCGTGGACGAGAGCCCTATTCTCACCGGCCGGACCGCGCCGGTCAACGATCGCCCGGGCAGACAATCCTGGGCGGCAAGCTGAAAAAACTTGACTTCCGCGACAAAGGCTGAGACATTAGACAAATCATCTAATTTCGACCAGCCGATGCGCAACAGGAGAGCCCCCCACGATGGCCCGCCGCCCTACGCCATTCCGCACCGCAATCGCTGCACTGCTTCTGTTGGGGAGCGCCGCCGGTTCCATCGCTCAGCAACCCCCGCAGAAGAAACCCGACATCATCCGAGACCGCTTTGCGGAGCTGGCCGACCGGATTGCGATCGCACCGGCCGGGCGTTCACAGGATGCGTTCACACGTCACCCCCGACCCGCACTCAGCTGGAGCAACCCCGAGCGACAGACCCCCGCGGGCGCCATGTACCTGTGGACCGCGGCGGGCCGCCCGCAGGCCGCGCTTTGCCTGTACCCCAGCGGCGAACAGGTCATCGATCTGGAATTTCAATCGCTCAGCGAACAGGCCCTGACCGCGGACAGCAACGATCAATTGATGTGGCAGCCCGCGGAACCAGGCATTCAGTGGAAGCCGATCGAAAAAGCCCCGCGTCCGGCTCGATCCGCGTTCCTGCGGCTGCGACAGATGCGAGTCCTGGCACGCGAGTTTTCTTCCAGACTGGTACCTCCCAACAAGAACCCGATCGAACTCCGTTTGCTCGACACCCCCGTTTACCGCTACGAACTCGACGAAAAGGCGGCAGCCAGCACCGGCCAACCCAATGTCGAACTGATCGACGGGGCGGTGTTCACGTTCGTCCAGGGAACCGATCCGGAAGTCCTCGTTCTGATCGAAGCCTACCACGAGGGCGACGGGCAAGCCTGGCGATACGCCCTGGCCCGAATGAGCGTCGTGCCGACACAGGTGCGGCGCGCCGACTCGCTCGTCTGGGAAACCAACTGGGCGATTCAGCGGCCCCATACGCCGTATTACGTCTACAAATCATTTTAATCCGAGTGCTCCGTCAACTTTTAGGTTTAGGGTGCCCTGAAAAGAGCAACCCAAACTTCAAATCTGGACAGAGCACTGGTTGCGCTTGACCGAAATAGACGGCCTGTCTATACTGATCGTTCGCAAGCCAGCCGCGACGCCGGCACGATTGCACACCACGGGTGAAAAGGCACTTCGATGAGCAAGCCAGTCGTACTCTTGATGCTATTGACGGTCGCCGTCGTCGCCCGAACCGGGACTGCGTTGGCGGACTCCCAGGGCGACACGCTCTCGCAATGGATGGACCAGCGGGGAGAACAGCTCTGGGGCAGGCCGCCGGCCCCGTGCAGCGATCTGACGTTTGTCCGACGCGTCTACCTGGATCTGGTCGGCCGCGTACCGAGCGTATCGGAGATCCGCGACTTCCGGGCACTCGGTGAAGACCGTCGCGAGCTGCTGGTGAATGAATTGGTGTTCGGCGAGGGACCACGACGCGACACCTACACGCGGCTCTCGGCATCCAGTTTGGCGAGACATTGGCGTCGCGTGTTGATTTCACCGGGCACGGTCGTCAACGGTTCGGTGCAAGCCCTGGAGACCTGGTTGGCCGACGCGTTTCGCGAAGGAAAGCCGTACGACGAAATGATGCGTGAGATCACTCAGATTCAATCGCCCGATTCCGCCGGCGGGTACTACCGCTTGGTCGGGGGCACGCCGGAAACCTATGCCGGCAATCTATCGCGGGTGATGCTGGGTGTTCGTCTGGATTGCGCGCAATGTCATGACCATCCCTTCACCGACTGGAAGCAACACGACTTTTGGGGTTTGGCGGCGTTTTACAGCGACATCAACGGTTCGATCGACACCCCCGACGGATCGCAGTCGACGGGAAAGAGCGGCGAGATCCGATTCGAAGGTGAGACGTACCGGGCGAAGGTGTTGTGGGAAGACACGGCGTTGGACGACGCCACACGTGCGTCGCGTGTCCGTCTGGCTCGCTGGATGACGTCACCGCAGAATCCGAATTTTGCGGCGACGGCGGTCAATCGCTTTTGGCAATTGCTGGTCGGCCGTGGACTGTACGCCGATATCGAAAATCTGGACTTGGCGAACGAAGACGAACGGGCATTTCTGGATGATCTGGGTCAAAAATTCGCCGAGGACGGATTTCATGTGCAGCGATTGATTGCGGCAATCTGTAAAACGAACTGGTATGCCGCACGTGCGATGTCGGAAACGGATTCGGACCCGACGTTCCGCCGGGAATTGAAAGTCATCAGTCCCGAACAGGTTTTTGATTCACTCGAACAGTCGCTTCATTTACCGATCAGCCGGATTGATCCTGCGGCGCCGCGCTGGACCGGTGCCCGCGCCCAGATGGTCAACCGACTGGGCGAAGCGATCGGTGAAACACCGGAAGACTATGCGTCAGGCATCCCGCAAGCGTTGATGATGATGAACGGTCCGGTCACTTCGGAGGCGATCGATTTGGACCGCAGCCGATTGCTACGTGCGGTTGTCGAGTCGCCGTTTTTCGATGAGGACCAACGAATCGAAACGCTCTATTTGGCCGTGCTGACACGTGAGCCCTCCGAGGCCGAAAAACAATCACTGACCGAGTACTTGGACAACAAGCCGGACGAAACGACGCGCCGCAAAGCGTTCGGCGACATCTTGTGGGCGCTCCTGAACAGCCCGGAGTTTGTGCTATGTCGATGACACGATCCTTCGAAACGTTTTCGCGACGTGATTTGTTTCGCATCGCCGCCGCGTCCTTGGGCGGGATCAGTTGTTCGCCATGGCTACCCAAACTGGCCAGGGCGGCCGGAACCAAGCGCCCACCCAAGGCCTGCATCTTGTTGTGGATGGCCGGCGGACCGAGTCAAATGGAGACGTTGGATCCGAAACCCGGGCACCGCAACGGCGGTCCGACTCAGGCGATTTCCACCGCCGTGCCGGGGATCGAGCTGAGCCAGAACTTGCCCGGATTGGCCTCCCAGATGAAGGACGTCGCGCTGGTGCGTTCGATGAAGACCCGCGAGGGGGATCACGGCCGGGCGACACAGTTGATGATGACCGGTTATCGGCCGATGGGCGGCATGACCGATTATCCGGTGTTGGGGTCGTTGATCTCGCATCGACTCAAACCAGCCGATTCGCCGCTGCCCGGCTTCGTCTCGATCGCACCCTTTCGATTCGGCAACCTGGGATCCGGCTTCTTGGGTCCGGACCATTCTCCGCTGGTCGTCTCGGGTGCCAGCAACGACCCCAATACCCGAGCCAATTTGACGGTGGAAAACCTGGACGTCGCCGGCGGCAACCCCGACGCCCTGCTGGAGCGCCAAGGCTTACTGAACATGTTGCGCCAGGGTGCCCCCTCGTCGTCACCGGCCGCCATCAAGCACGCATCGGTTTATGACCAGGCGATGCGGATGGTGGAAACACGTGGCGAGGGGGCTTTTGAATTGGATGAAGAACCGACCGAGTTGCGTGACGCCTACGGCCGCAATCGGTTCGGTCAGGGGTGCTTGCTGGCACGTCGGCTGGTCGAGCGCGGCGTGCCGTTCGTCGAAGTCTCGTTGGACGCCGCCGCACAGGGATCCTGGGATTCACATGTCGACAACTTCAGCGCGGTCAGTTCGATGTGCGAGGTCCTCGATCCGGCCTGGTCGACGCTGTTGACGGACCTGCGCGATCGCGGCCTACTCGATTCGACACTCGTCGTCTGGATGGGTGAATTCGGACGAACGCCGCAGATCAATCCCAACCGCGGCCGAGACCATTTCCCCGACGCCTGGAGCGTGGCGTTGGCCGGCGGATCGATCGCCGGCGGCCAGGTTTACGGCAAAACCTCGGCCGACGGGATGGAGGTCAGCGACAATCCGGTCACCGCCAGCGATCTGTACGCCACCCTGCTGGAAGGGCTGGGCATCGATTCGGGCGGCGACAACGCGATGGGCAACCGACCGATCCCGCTGGTTGACGAAGGTGGAACGCCGATTCGGGAGCTGCTTGAATGAAACAGACTCGATCCACTCGACGCGTGATTCATCGCCCTGCGCTGATGGCCGTCGCACTGTTCACGATCGCACTGTTCACGATCGTGCTGCTCCCGATCGTTCCGACCGCCCAAACCGTTGCCCAAGTGGGCGCCGAATCAGGGCCGTCATCCGGCATGCACGACATGTTGCTGTTGCTGCCCAACGGTCCGCTGCATTTGCGCGTCCAGATCACCCATCAGGGAAAATCATTGGAGCAAACGCGGCAAGACTACCTCGATCGTCTGGTCGCGACACTGGACACAGACATGGATGGCAAAGTCAGTCGCGAGGAAACGAGCAACCATCCGCTGTTCACCACGTCGCGACGGTTCGAAGGCAACAAGTTTCTCAGTTCGCTCCGCAGTCGCCGGCCCTTCACCGAGCGCGAGCTGGCCCTGGCGGTCGATCGAGCGGCCGGCCAATTGGTCACTTACCGTCAAAACAACTCGCTGGCGGAACAGGATTTGAGTGTTTTTAATGTACTGGACCAAGACCAGTCGGGATTGATCGACCGGCGCGAGATGCGGCTGGCCGCGGCCGGAATCGCCGAGCGCGACAGCGACTTTGACCAGTGCATCACGTTCGACGAGTTCCTCTCCGAATCGGTGGACGTGATGAACGGGGTGGTCGTCAATGCGATCGACCAGGAGCCACCCGGATCGGTGCACGCCGAATTGCTTCGCAATGCCGCCGAGCCGATTTTGCCGGCCCGCTTGGTCCGTCGCTATGATCGTGATCGCGACGCGCACCTGACCGCCGACGAACTCGGCTGGAGCGGTCCACGAATCGCAGCGTTGGACGCCGACGACAATCAACGATTGAGCATGCAAGAGTTGTCAAGGATCACATCGGCAAAGCCCGATCTAACCCTGAGTGTCGACTTGAGTGACACCGGCGGCCAGGCAATGAAGGTGCTCGATCACCTCGACGATGGTTCGATCTCGGCCCGTGACGACCTGGTTCGTATCAAACGCGATTCGGTCAGTTTGGGGGTCAGCTATCGCTTTCGTGACCCGATGGCCGAAGCGATCAGCAATGCGTCGGATGCCTTCAACGCGATCGATGTCGACGCCAACGGCTATTTGGATCGGGACGAAATCGTCGAACACCAGCGTTTCGAACGCTACCTGTTTGACGCGATGGACAAAGACGGTGACGACCGTGTGTTTGCCGACGAAATGATGAGCTACGTCCAAGAGTACACCGAACCGGCATCGACATCGTGCCAAGTCACGCTGCTGGACACCGGCAACGGTTTCTTTCAACTGCTGGACGTCAACGCCGACGGCAGGATTTCGATTCGCGAGCTACGTCGCTGCGAACAGACGTTGATGGCGGTCGCGGGTGATCAACCCCAGATCAACCCGTCGCAAATGACCGCCTCGTACCGCATCGAAATCAAACGCGGCGGGGTCAGCCTATTCGGCCGCGTCGATCGGCCGTTGGCCGAGACACCGGCCGCACTGTTGGCACCGCCGAGCGGCCCGATCTGGTTCCAGAAAATGGATCGCAACGGCGACGGCGACCTGACCTGGGACGAATTCTTAGGACCACGTGATGTATTTCACCAACTGGATCAAGATCAGGATCACCTGATCGATAAAACCGAAGCCTCCAACGCAGACAAGCTAGCCGGATGAGTCGCACAACCGAAAATCCTTCCTCGCCCCAGTCATCCCAGACGCCGGCGTCCCAGACACAGCCTCCCAAAAACGGCCAACTGCTTGACCAGGTGGACAAGCTGCGTGAATCCCGAAGGCGGCTTCGTGAAGAAGTCGGCAAAGTCATCGTGGGGCAACAAGACGTCGTCGATCTGTTGCTGTTGGGGTTGCTCTGCCGCGGCCATGTGTTGCTGCATGGGGTGCCGGGATTGGGCAAGACGCTGATGGCGCGGACCCTATCGTCGACCTTGGACCTAAAATTCAAACGCGTCCAGTTCACGCCCGACTTGATGCCATCGGACATCACGGGCACCGACGTGATTGAAGAACAGGAGGGCGGCGGCGGACACCGGCTAAAATTCGTCCCCGGTCCGATTTTCACCAATTTCCTGTTGGCCGATGAAATCAACCGGACGCCGCCGAAGACGCAGGCGGCGTTGTTGCAGGCGATGCAGGAACACGAGGTTTCGATCGGCAACACGACCTATGAACTGGACCCTCCGTTTTTCGTCGTGGCCACGCAAAACCCGATCGAGATGGAAGGCACGTACCCGCTGCCGGAGGCCCAAGTCGATCGATTCATGTTTAACATCCGCGTCCGCTATCCGACGATCCAGGAGGAAGCAGACATCATTCGCGGCACGACCGGGACAGACACGTTTGAGCCCTCGGCGGTCCTCTCTGCGGCCGACTTGTTGCAATTGCAAGAGATCGTCCGCAGCGTGCCGGTGTCCGACGACGTCATCATGTACGCGGCCCGACTGGTCGCGGCGACACGGCCGCGGTTGAGCGATCGCGGCGCGACCATGGTCGGAAATGAAGTCGAGATGGTGAGAAAGTACGTCACCTACGGCGCCAGCCCTCGAGCCGGCCAGGCATTGGTGTTGGCCGGCAAAGCGCGCGCGGTCTTGGAAGGCCGCTACCACGTCGATTTCGCCGACATCGCGGCACTGGCCCATCCGGTGCTGCGACACCGGTTGGTGCTGAACTTCCATGGCCGCGCCGACAACGTCGACTCCGATGACGTGATCGATGCGTTGCTCAAAGCGGTCAAGGAGGACGTCTCTTGATCGCCACCTCCCAGCCAACGAAACGCTCCCAGTCGCAAACCGGCGGCCCACCCAATCAGCCCGATCAGCCCGATTGGCTCAAACCGGACGAACTGGCGCGACTCAGTTCGATCGAACTCCGCGCCCGCGGCGTGGTCGAAGGCTTTTTGCAGGGTTTACACCGCAGCCCGTTCATCGGCTACAGCGTCGAATTTTCCTCGCACCGCCGCTATGGCCCCGGCGATGACCTGCGGCACGTCAATTGGAAACTGTTTGCCCGCCAGCGAAAACTCTACGTCAAAGAGTTTGACGCCGAGACCAACCTGAATCTGTACTTGTTCGTCGACGCCAGCCGATCGATGCAGTGCAAGGTCGAGGGCGCGATGACCAAACATGAATACGCCGCGACCTTGGCCGCCGCGTTCGCCGCATTGGCGCTCAAACAGCGTGACGCGGTCGCTCTGGGGTTGTTCGATGACGGCGTCCGCCACTACCTGGATCCCTCGGCGAAACCGGGACGCTGGGAAGATTGCCTGAGCCTGTTGTCGACCCGTCCCGAATCCGACGTCACGGCATTGTCCAAGTCGCTCGAACAGGCCGCCGCATTGGCCCGCCACCGCGGCGTCGTCGTGATCCTCAGCGACCTCGTGGATGACGACGTCGAAGGCATCAAGAAAGGACTCCAGCAATTGCGCCACCGCGGACACGAGGTCATCGTGTTTCACTTGCTGGATCCCTTTGAACGCTATTTGGCCGAAAGCGGACGCTATCGCGTGTTGGACATGGAAGGCCCCGCCGAACTGACGACCAACATGGAAAGCGTTCGCGCGGATTACCTACAGAAGATCGAGCACTGGTGTGATCAGCTGGACGAAGCCTGTTTGCACCAGGGCGTTGACCGTATCGAGTTGACGACCGATCAGCCGCCGACCGCGGCGCTGGTCGATTATTTGGTGAAACGATCCAGCTGATGTTTTGTCGCTCGTTGGTCCTGCCACGAGCTTCCGTAGAACGACACACGAGCGACACACCCCCGTTTTTCGATGAACTTCATTCAAACCGGATTCCTGATCGGCGGCCTGGCCGTCGCGATTCCCGTGCTGGTGCATTTGCTCAGCCGCTGGCAGGTTCGACGTGTGGAATTGGGGACGATGCGTTTCCTACAGGAGGTGATGCAGGACGGCGCGCAACGTCGCAAAATCCGTCGCTGGTTGTTGCTGCTGACACGCATGGCCACGGTCGCCGTGTTGGTGCTGCTGTTCGCACGACCCTACTTGCCCGAAACCATCCGCCGCGACGGAGATCGGTTGCGGGTGATGTTGATCGACCGCTCGGCCAGCATGAGCATGCCGGGCCAAGGGGGACGCTTGATCGACGATGCCGTGGCCGAAGCGAGAGACGTGGCCGCCGAACTCGGGACCGACGCGACAGTCCTTTGGGCCTGGTTTGATTCCAGCGTGGAACCCTTTGACGGCAACCTTGCCCGCGTGTCGGCGCCACGCAGCGTCGTCGGCGACACGAACTACCTGGCGGCACTCCGCTGGGCACGCGATCGCGTCGCCGCGGATTCCGACGTCGTTGCCGATGTCGTCATCCTCTCGGACCTGCAACAGTCCGGTCTGGCCTCGGACGCGTTGGAAACCGCGACCCTCAAGATGCCCAAGCAGTTGCCCGTCCGGGTCATCGATGTGGGCCGACCGGCGGCGAATAACCTCGCTATCCAAACGGTCACGACCACCTCGAAACGACTTTCACCCCAGCGAGACGCATTGATCAACGCCACGTTGTTCAACTTCGGCACCCTGCCGATGGAAGAGATTCCGATGACGGCGACGGCAACCAACGGCCGACGCAGCGTGCGATTAAAAAAGTCGATCAATCTGCCTGACGGCCAAGCCCAAGAACTGTCGTTCGACTTCGGCAAACTGGATCCGGGCACCTGGCAGGTCACGGTGCAATTGGACGTCGAAGACGACTTGGCCGTCGACAATCGGCGGATGACGGCGTTCGAGATCGCTCAACCGGCGCCGGTTCTGGTCCTCGATGGCGGCTCGCGTGACGGGGTACAGTTGGCCGAAAGTTTTTATCTGGCCGCGGCACTACGGCAGACCCGTCACAAGGCCGAAGCGAATGTCGATGCGGATCGCCCCGGAGACGACGGCCAAGTCGAACCACCGCCCTCGGGCTTGTTTGATCCCCAGGTCGTCTATTTGCACGACGATGCCCTGCCCGAGATCCAACCGGGTCGCACCGGACTGGTCGTCGTGACCGATTGCAGATCGCTTCCGGAACGCTGGATCCAGCGACTGGAATCCTATGTCACCGCCGGCGGAAAGCTGTTGGTGTTTGCCGGCGACGGCAACAGCGATGGCAGTGGCGACGCAGCCGCGGCGTCCCACGCTGCGTGGCAACAGTCAGGCTTGGCCCCGGGAACGATCCAGACGCCGACGCGCAGCGGTGCGATGCCGTTTCGCATCACCTCGATCGAGTCGGCCAATTCGATGTTGTCTCCGTTTGCCGACCCACAATCCGGCGACCTCGGTCGCCTTTCGTTCGACCAAATTCTGCCGATCCGGCCCGCGGAACAGACCGACGTCTTGGCGCGATTTGAAGGTGACCGGCCAGCACTGACCCGACACCGATTGGGCCAGGGTGATGTGGTCTGGTTTCTCTCCAGTGCCGATGCCAGCTGGGGCAACTGGACGACCAGCCCGTTGTATTTGCCGCTGGTTCACCAGATGGCGGCCGACCTGTTGGACCTGACCGGCGAAGGAAAAATCCGTTACCGCTCGGTGGGCGATCGACGCGACCTTTCGACGACGCGTCCGGCACAGCGGGCGTCCCCGGACCCTGCCGAACTGCGCACCGTCTCAGCGGGCTCTGTCGACACAGCATCGCTCACGTTCGGTCGAATCGGATTCGAGCAATCCGGTGGCGCGTTGTACGTCATCAATGCAACGGCCAAAGAATCCGACCCGACACGCATTCCGGTCGAACAATTCACCGAGCACTTTCAGATCACCCCGGCTGATTCGGGGGCCAGCGAAGTGGCCGAAACCGTCCAAGGCGAGCACAAGCACGAGCTGTGGCCCTGGTTTGCCGCCGCGGCCGTCGTGTTGTTGACCGCCGAGTTTTCACTTGCCAATCGGACATCCGCATGAACGCTCCCGACGTCGCCTATCAAGTCGCTCGCCAATTCACGGCACTGCGCCGCAGGTACCTGACCGTTCGTCTGGCCACCGTGGTCAGCATTGCGGGGGTGTTTTTGCTCGCCGTGTGGGTGTTGCTGGGAATGATTGACTATCGCTGGGAATGGCCGCACACCTGGCGGACGACCGCGATGATGACCGCGATCGGAATCGCCGGCGGGCTGCTGATCTGGCAAGCGATTCGGCTATTTCGCCTGACCCGCCAACGATCGTTTGCGGGGATCGTCGAGAGGTCCTTTGACGATTTCGGCCAGCGGATTCGAACGGTGCTCGACACGGTCGACGGACGCGTGCAAGGCCCCGATGAAATGTTGACCGCGCTGGGCAATCAAACACTCGGGCGCTGGGAATCCGTCACTCCCGCACGCCTGATACCCGTTCGTTCGCTTTGGTTGGCGCTCACCGCCTGCGCGGCCACCGCCGTCCTGCTGCTCGGGTTGTTCGGCGCCGGCGGAGATCGGCGTTTGGCGATCCTGCGAGCGATCGGGATCGACCGCCCCTACACCACGCTGATGGTCACCCCGGGCGACATCACGCTGCTGGAAGGAACGCCGGTGGACGTGTCCCTGGAGCTCGTCGGACGGACCGATCGCGACGTCTTGCTTCGCTACCGTGAACTCAGGCCGATCAAAACCGACGCGATCGAAACAGATTCGACACAGTCGGAGACGACCGACGCCGCCGCGGCACCGGAGCCCGAGTGGATCGAAAGCGAAGTCCTGGCCGATGCGCCGGAGACCGAGGACAGGCGAAAGACGTTCCGCACGAACCTGGGCAAAGCGACTTGGCCGATCGAATATCAATTCGTCTCCAGCGGGCAATCCACCTCCATCCACCGGATCGATGTCCAGCCTTTGATCGAAACCGAACGGATCGAGATCACCGTCCAACCGCCCGAGTACACCGGATTGCAGTCACGCGTGTTTTCCAAGCCCGACCTGACTGTCTTGGAACGCTCCCAGGTCACCGTCACCATCGAACTGAACCATCCACTGCAAGGAGCGGTGCTGGAAACGGGGCCGCGGACATCACAGCTTTCACCGACACCCTTGGATTCACCCCAGGACCGGACACGTTGGTCGTTTTCATTGCCCGCGGACAAGACCGTCCGCTGGCGATTCTCCGGCTCGGGTGCCGATGGGACTCCGATGGAACCGGTCGCCGGCCGGTTGGGCATCCGCCGTGACGCCGCGCCGTCGATCAGCTGGCGGGAACCGAACGACGAGATCAGGGTTCACACTTTGGCCGAAGTTCCGCTGGGCGTCCAGGTCTCCGACGATTACGGAATCATCGAATCCGGAATCGCATTCCAACTCGGTGGCGACGATGAATACGTCTTGACCGATTGGACAACGGAATCCGACGCCGAGGCTTCGACGACATCGCCGGCTGAAAGAACGCGGTTGCTGCTTGCGGAGTTGTTGCCGTTGGAATCGTTCGACCTTTCCGAACGCGACTACATCGCGTACTACGCCTATGCCGTCGACAACCGCCCCTGGGGAAACCATCGCAGCGAATCGGAGGTGCGGTACATTGACATCCGGCCGCTGCGGCAGTTTTATCAAGAGATCGATCCGCCCGGCGGAAATGAAGGCGCCGGCTCACGCGTCTTGGTGCGTTTGGATGAAATCATTCGACGCGAACGGTTTGTGATCAATCGAACGCGAAAACTGGTTCGCGGCGGAACCGACATGGCCGCTCAGCTGGGAACGATCGATCGCCTGGTCGAAAACCAAAGCGAACTCGCAGACTTGACTCGTTTCCTGGCGGAGTTCTTCATCTCGCGCGGAAACGACGACGTCGAAGCACTCAACCAGGCCGAAGCGGCGATGTTGCAAGCGGCCGATTCGCTGGCCGCCGGCTCGTTGGATCTGGCGTTGGTTCAAGAGGAAGAAGCCCTCCGTTCACTGGCCGAAGCACGCCGCACGCTGGAGATCGTTCTGACCAAACGCATGAGCTTGTCCCAACAACAGGCTCTGCGTCGTCTCGCGCGTCAGTTGCAACAGAAACTCCGTCGCGACCCTCCCGAGACCGAACGCCAATTGGCCGACTCGCTGATCCAAATCGCATCTCAACAACGTCGCTTGACGGCCAACGCCCAGTCGGCCGCGTCGGGACAACGATCCCCTCTGTCAACGCAGTCGTCAACGTCGACCGGACAAGGTCAAGCCGAGACGAGCGAAAGCAAAAATGATGCAGAGGGCGCTGAGAAGACCGCTGAGGAGACCGCTGAGGAAAATAAAAACGACGCCGAACCCTCTGCGGCCGCCGCGGAATCAGCCGACCAGAACCAGGACGCGATGACCGCAGACGACGCGCCCACGGCCCAGGAAACACTCTACGAACAGCAAATCGAATTGCTGGAACGACTCGATGCGATCCGCGAACCACTGGCGGAACGATTGACGCAGTCCGAATTGATGACCCGGCGGATGGATGACGCCCAGGCTGGGATGGACGATCTGGCCACGCTGGCACGCGAGGCCGAACTGGATTCGATGGCTGCCAGAGGCCAGAGCGTCAGCGATCTGATCGAAGAACTGGGGCTGCAACTCGAAGCGATCTCCGCCGCCGAACCGGTGACGCGGGTTTCGTCTCTGCGAGATTTGACCAGCGGTCTGGCCGGCATGGAACATCAACTCGGCACCCACGACCCACTCTCCCCCGGCGGCGGTCGCGATCCCAACTCCGCGAACCCCGATGGTGCAAATCAGCCCGAGCGTGAAACCAAGGCCGAACGACTGGCACGACGGATGGCAGCCCGCAGCGAAACGCTGGAGGAAGTGATCGCGTCGCAAGCGGACATCGGCGACATCGAAATGAGCGAAGTCAACGATCAGCTGCAAACCTTCGCCAAGGAAACTCGCTTCCTGGAACAACTCGAATCGACCCGATCCGCCGCCGACCGGATTCGGGACGCCGAAGGCCAAGCGGACGAAACGGAAGCTGCCGAGGCGATCGAACGGGCGGTCGAATACGCCCAAGCCGCCAATCGACTTGAACGACTTTACCAACAACTCGTCACTCCACGCCTTGCCCGCTTGCGACGCATGGAACAACAAGCAAACCAGTTGGCCAACCAAATGGGAGGCAACGGGACAACCGGTGAAAACACCGAGCCCGAAACCGAACGAGCCCTGCGTGATCTAAAGCAAGAGTTACGAGCGGAGTCGTTGCGGGAGTTGGCCGAACTGCTCGAGCGCGGACAGAGCGACGATGCGATGGAAGCGCAAGACCAGCGATCCCGTGACGGCGAAAGGATCGGCCCGTCGGCTGGCGCAGCAGGATTGACTTTCCGTGAGGGCGATTCGCTCTCCAACCGTATCCGTTTGGTCGCCGAGGAACTCCGCAAGCGGATCCAACACGTGATGCTGCTGGAGATCGCGGTGGATCGCCAAACTCCGATTCCGTCAGAATATCGGCGCGCCGTCGACGGGTACTTTGAAACACTGGCCCGAGAGACTTCTGTCGAGATGGAATCGGCCGCTGCGGGAGCGTCACAATGAGCGGCATCGCGTTGCTGTCCAACACGTATTTTTCCTGGACTTCACCACTGTCCCCCCGGGGCTGGATCGGACTGGTCGCCGCGTGCGTCCTGTTGTGGTTCGTGTTGCGCGTCTTCTGGGGGCGTTCGTTGGTCAACGGTCGTACCGGGTTGATGGTGATTCGCGCCGTCGCGGTCGCGATTCTGGTCGTGATCCTGTTGGGTCCCACCAAGATCGACGAACAGGCCGGTGAAACGACCCGGCCCTCGATGATTTATCTGTTCGATGGTTCGCAAAGCATGCAACTGGGCGGAGAACTGAGTCGTTGGGATCAAGCGTTACGATTTGTCGGAGAAGCACAGCGGAGTGCCGGGCCGGGGTACTCGGGTGACGTCCAACCCTTTCGATTTGGCCACCGGTTGTCGCCCTTGGTCCAGCCGAGCGGTGCGGAGCCGCAATCCGCCGGCGCGTCGCTACCGGATGCAGAGAAGCTGGTGGGAGACCGGCGCGCTGGCGACCCAGTGGACATCACCTTGGTTTCCGATTCCGTGTTGCGAGGTGCGTCGGAAACGATCGAAGGCCCCGACGCCTCGGACTCGCGCCTGGCCGACGCGCTGCGTCAGTTGATGCCCCAAGTCAGCGCCCAATCATGTGCCGGTGTCGTGCTGTTATCCGATGGACGCGTGCGAGCTTCGGAATCGGTGGAACGGCTTTCGGAGATCTTTGGCAAGTCCCAGGTGCCGATTCATGTGGTACCGATTGGACAATCCGGGGGATCGGGCGACATCGCGATCGTTTCACTCGTCGTGCCGTCGCGGGTGCGAAAATACACCGAGAACGAACTGCAAGTTTTCATGCGCAGCTTCGGCTATGCCGGTCAACAAACCACGGTCCGGATCCGACGCAAGGGCGGCCAGGGCGGCGATCTGGCAACGTTGCCGATCACGCTCTCCGGCGGTGCCCAATCCGCTTCATTGATGTTTCGCGTCGACGAACGCCCCGAGGAATTGATCGTGCTGGTGGATCCGGTCGAAGGTGAATTGACGCGGCGAAACAACCGCGTCGAGACACGGGTGGAGATCGATCGGACCAAGGTTCGGGTGCTGTGTCTTCAAAACGGTCAAGTGTCCGGGGCGCAGTCGTTGCTGAGCCAGTTTTTGCCGATCGCCCCCGGCCCCGTACCGGCGTCGACCTCGGGCGTTTCGATTCAATCAGCGTTGATGGCCGACGAAGACGTCGAATGCACGACCTTGGTCAGCATGGGCGGTCAATCCTTGCGACGACTTTCCCCGGACGGATTCACCCAAGCCTCGTCGGGCTTTCCTCGCACGCGCGCCGAACTGTTTGCCTATGACTGTGTGATCTTCAGCGACGTCACGCCGGCGGTACTGGAAGACGAACAACAACAATGGCTGACGCAGTGGATTGATGGCCGGGGCGGCGGGCTGATCGTGACCGGCGCGTCATCGCTTTCGGCCGATGGCTGGCAAAACTCGCCGATCGCGCCGCTGTTGCCGGTGACCTTGGAAACGGCGTCAACCGGTTTCCCCATCCCCACCGCCGTCGACGTCACGGTTCCCGATCACCCGATTTGGCGGCTGAGGATCGAAAAACAGCTCAACGAACTGCTGATTCAAGCGTTACCGGACCTGTCGGTCGGACAAGCCGATTTCAAAGCGAAACCCAACGCGATGGTGCTGGCCCAGCGGCGTGACGATCAAACCCCTGTCATGATCGCCCAACGTGCCGGACGAGGCCGCGTGTTGGTCTCCGGCGCCACGCTCTCGGGGACCGCACTGGAACAACTCTCACAAACCTGGGGCGATCAACCGGAACGGGTGGCCGGAAAATTCTGGAGAAATCTGGTCTACTGGGCGACCGAAGAATCCTCGACCGGCCGACGCCGACTGGTCGTTCAGTCCAACCAACGTTTCTATCGCCCCGGCCAGCGGCTTTCGATTCGTGCGACGGCCTATGACGAAGCCGCCAGACGATCACAGCACTATCGAATCTGGGCGATGTTCGAACCCGAATCGCTCGACGACATGTCACTTTATTCACCCGTCCTCTGGCCCGACAATATTGTGCGTCAAAGCGGAGAAGTCGGACCGCGGATCGCGTGGGGGGAAGAACTACCGCTGAAATCCAATCTGGAAGAAAGCGTTTATCAACTGGATTTGATGCTCAGTGAAACAGCGGCCAGCGGCGACAGCGGAATGCGGATTGAGCTGACCGCGTACGAGGGCGGCGAACCCGAATCCTCGTTCAGCCACGGCACGCAGGTCGACAGCACGTCGCTGGCCATCCAGATCCTGAGCGATCCGTTCGAACAACAAAACCCACTTCCCAATCAGGAATTGATGGCCCGCGTGGCGGCGGTTTCGGGCGGTCAGGTACTGGACCAACCGGAACAATTGGGCGAGCTTCTGCGTGGACGAAAAGAATTCCGAGGTCCACCGACCATTGATTCGACTCCGGCGTGGAATCGTGCGTGGCTTTGGCTAGGCTTAATCGGTCTGCTATCGACCGAATGGGTTTGGCGGCGAGTTTCCGGATTAGCATGACGAATCTTCTTTAGACGTACAAAGAGACAATGGCAAAACCCTCCAAAGATGTAACCGCTGCCGAACTGGCCATTTTGGAGAAGCTGTGGGAGCACGAGCGTGCGACCCTGAAACAGCTTTCCAAATGGCTTTACGGTGCCGAAACGCCGTCGGATATTGCGACGGTCCAGAAGCTGATTTCCCGGCTGGAAGCCAAGGGCTGTGTCGCCCGAGATCGCGACTGCTGGCCGCATCAATTCCAAGCCGCCATCGATCGTGATCATCTGATTTCACACCGGCTGCAAGCAACCGCCGACGAACTCTGCGACGGAACGATGTCCACCTTGCTGACGCACTTGGTCAAGTCGGCCAAGTTCAACTCGCGTCAACGAAAACGTCTCCGCAAGATTCTTGATGATCTGGATGCCGAATGATGGCCGTTGCCGCAGTGATCATCGGTAACCTTTGCCTGGCGTCGTTGATCGGCGTGTTGGCATGGATCATCGGTCGCCATGGCCGACGCGCGGCGCTCGCCCATGCGCTGTGGGCCATGCTCTTCGTCAAACTGATCACCCCGCCGATCGTCTCGATCCCACTGCCCATCCCCACGTTTTTCCCCCGTCCCGTCGTTCAAGACGTCACCCCACCGATCGCGTTCGGCAACACTCCAACTCCCGACAATGTGGACTCGCAACCGGCGGCCGACAACACCCCGGATCCGCAGTCCCTGGCCGCCGGCACCGTCCCAGCCACCATCGCCGTTCGAGCAGCTCAAGTCGCACCTCGATCAACGCTGTCGCGTTTCAACTGTCTGATGTGCGCGTTGTGCGCGATTTGGTCGGGCGGTTTTTTCGCGCTGGTCGCACACGGAATCATCCGGCTGGTTCGTTTCCGCAATCTGATCGTCGAGTGCGGCGTCGATGATCAGGAAGCGACCGCGACGGTGCGTCAATTCGTGCAGCGTGAGCGTCGCTGGCACTCAGGCCGACGCACGCCACGCGTCGTGCGGGTATCCGTTCGCGTCTCGCCGATGCTGTTCGGTTTCGCGACACGGCCGATCATTGTGTGCCCCGAAGCGTTGTGGCAATCGCTCTCGCCGTCGGACCGCAGATCATTCTTGGCGCACGAGACCGCTCACTTTTTGCGACGGGACCATTGGGTGCGTTGGCTGGAGTGGTCGGTGTCGGCCGTCTACTGGTGGTTTCCCGGAGTGTATTTCGCGCAAAAACAACTCGAACGTCACGAGGAAGCGTGTTGCGATGCTTGGGCCGTCAAGATCTTGGACACGAAGCCGCGTCATTACGCCGAGGCGCTGCTGCGCGTGGTGGACTTCATCAGCGATCACGAAGTCGGGTTGCCGGGTTTTGCCAGTGGGATGCAACCGACCGCGACCTTGGAAGAAAGGCTGCGGTTGTTGATGCGGAACGAGCTCGATCATGCCGGCTCACGACTCCACGCGTGGGGCAGCGGATTGGCCTGTGCGGCGATTTGGATGGTCCATCCCGAAGTCTATTCGTTGGAACGGTCACGCGAGTGGGTTCGAGTGACTGAGTCAGCCTCCGATCGCGAGAGAATCGCATCACCGTCACCGAACGCGCCAGACCTGCCGATCCAAGATTGGTTCGAACAACGGTTGCCGGCGGCCCCGAGCGGGTTCTGGAACGCGGCACCGATTCGCGATTGGGGACGGTTTTCATTTGACGTTTCCGGCTATCGTTTCTCCGCGATCGCCGGCGAGGGATTTGTCATCGAGGGACCTTCGGCCGAGCCGCTTGCCTTTGACCGCCAAAGCTTGACGGCCATCGCCGAGGTCCCGGCCAGCGGACGGGTCATCATCGGCGATGCCCTGGGCAATGTTCGCTTGTGGGACCTGTCGGCCGGCATGCCGGTGTCGCTGCTCGGCCGTCATGCTGCTGACGTCACCAGCTTGGCCGTCACCCCCGACGGCGGCGTCTTTTCCGCCGATTCGGTCGGAACCGTGATCCGTTGGGAACTGCAATCCGGACGAACACTCGCCCGCTGGACCGACGAGCGTCCCGGACAAGACACGCCCAGCGGCTCCGTCGCCATCCAGTCCATTCGGTCGTCGGTCGACGGCAGATTCATCGCGGTGCTCTGTGGTGATTGGCGTCAGGCTTCGACACCCAAGACACTGTGTTTGCTGGACAGCCAGACGTTGACCGAGAACGCTCGACAGGAAATGCCCCCGCAGACCGCGGTCGTCTTACCGGATCGCAGCGGACGATGGTGCGTCGTCAACTGGAATGGTCGGGTGCGATCGTTTGATGATTCGCAATCGGACATGCAAATTGAAAAACATCGCGTTTCGGCGCTCCTCCTGTCACAACATGCGGTGCTCGTCGACGCGAACCCGGCCCGCTAGTGCGCTATCCGCGACACCCTTTTCCAACTCACAGGTTCCGTTATCCCCACCCCCGAGAGGTTGCGATGAAAGTTCGACGTTTGCCGTTGCTGGTTCTGCTGCTCGGTTGCTGCGCCGCGGTCAGTGCGATCGCGGGGGCGAGCGCCGCTGCCGCGGAACGCGATGCAGACGGTGACGCCGCCGCATCGGTCGCCAACCGTCGCATGCTGATCTGTTGTGGGCTGCCCGGCGATGATCGACATCGCGAGCAAATGACCGCAGCGATCGAGAGCCTGATCACGACCTCCCAAACCGTGCTCGGTGTGCCACCGGAACGATTGACGATTTTGGCCGGCGACGAAGTGATGCAAACCGCACTCCAACCGCTGCATTCCGCGACGGGAATCTGCACGCGAGAAACGCTCGAGACCGCTTTGGCCGACGCAGCCGAGACGTTGAAACCGAGTGATGCGTATTGGGTCTTGATGATCGGTCATTCGCACCCGTACGGCATGGAAAGTCAATTCAACGTGTCCGGACGCGACATCAACCAAAGTCAATTCGCACAGGCCGCCGCCGCGATCGGGTGCCGCGAACAGGTGTTCTGGTTGACTCAACCGTTGAGCGGGTTTTGGATCAAACCGCTGGCGCGTCCGGGGCGCATCATCATGACCGCGACCGAAGCGGATCTCGAATTCACGGCGACGGAGATGCCGTATGCGTTGGCCGCGGTACTCGACGGCAGCGCCGACACCGAATCACTCCACGACATCGATGGTGACGGAACACTTTCCCTGTTGGACCTGTACCTGGCAACCAACATCGAAGTCACCGCGCGCTTCCGCGCCATCGACCGCCTGCAAACCGAACACGCCCAACTCGATGACAACGGAGACGGCCGAGGCAGCGAAGTCCAACAGCCCTACCTGCCGGTCGAACCGGAAGAAGAAACGACGGATGCGGAAAACGTTGCCGATGAGCCCGAAGCGAGCGCCGCTGCGGAAGACGGACCGGCTGAGTCCCAAACCGCGGCCAACCCCCCGCTGATCCAAAGTCAATATTTGGACGGGTTTCGAAGCCGGTACGTCCTGCTGCAAAAACCGGCCTCTTGATGACGACCGCCGCGACGCCGATCTCCTTGCGATTCGCTCTCACCGCGTGATCGTCTTGGCAACGCGTAAACCATAAAAGCCGTTGATCGACAACGGCAGATCGGCCGGCAACTTGTCTACCGGCACGTCCAGCTGCGTGGACGCTCGGTCTTTGTTGTTGCTACTGGATTGCCCCATCACATGGCGGCGTTGATCTCTCTGATTGTGACACCACTCACGCACGCCGTCGTACATCGCGAACATGCCAAAATCGTTCGGCATTTTCGCCCCGGCCGGATGGTATCGATTCTCGCCATCCTCGGTCAGTGAAGTCTCATAGTACCAATAGTAGTCGTCGGCGAGCGTATCGGAGTAGCCGTAATAGCAACGCGAGGAGGTCAGTGCCGCACACGCGAATCGCCATTCGTGGCAAGTCGGCAACCGATAGGAACCGCTTTCCAACACCGCGTCGCAGGAGTCCTCGGGGTTATCTTCGGAAAGCTCGGCCGGATAACAGTTCTCCGGATCTGCGCCGAGATATTCACTCAACCAACGGCAATACGACACGCAATGAAACCAATTGGTCAGCCCGATGGGACAGTCGTCGGTCGGCGATCGGTACTCGTAATACGGATGTTCCGGATCAAATTGCTGAAATTGTTCAACCGTCACCTCTCCCGTGGAGATTGCAAAGACACGACCGATGTTGGGATCATCACGTGCATCGAGAATTGCCATCGTTTGGCCTGCGGCGTTGACGAACCAGTTCTTACGTGCATCGACCGACAATGCCGATTGGCGTTGGATCTCGGCGCGCAACCAATCCGATTCGCCCCATCGCATCAATAGCCATTGGGCCGCCGAATGAATGCCCACATCGGGGTCGTTGGTGAACGAATCTTTCGCGACCAGCATTGCCTGTGACTGCGTCGGCGGAGAGACGTCACGCCACGGAAAACCTCCCATCGCGAGCAACAAGGCGCGGCGGACGGAGGGATCCGGATCACGCGAAAACCGGCTCAGTAAACTCTCCAAGTCACCGCCGAGCGGTCCGATCCGATTGATCAGGTAACCCCGCGTGTGCGGCCAATTTGTCTGCCGCAACAGAGGCCACGTCGATTCGGACTGGCCCACTCGGTGCAGCAGTGCGGCTGCCACGCCGCGGCGTCGTGCCAAACGATCAAAGTCGCGTTCCGGCAAATCTGGATCCAGGTCCGTAAACACAGTTTCACGGATTTGATCCATGGTCGGAGCCAACTGGTCTGCCAGGGTCGACAGGATGGTCAAGTGTTGCTCAAAGGATGCGTCGAGAAAGAAATCGAGCAGCTCACGCGGCTGATCGCGTAGGAATTGAATGACAAACGCCGTGGACAACGATCGAACCGGCGAGTCGATCGGTCGCAGTGCGCGATCCAAGAGCGCAGGGATGATCGATTGACGAATCGGCAACATCCCTTCAATCAAGTGGTTGTTGTCCTGCGGTGCGATGGTTGCGTGTCGCAACAGCTCCGTCACAATCGTTTCGGATTCTTCGTCCGAAAAACGCACGGTCTCCCGGTCCTGATCCACAATCTGACCGCCGATCACGATCGCGGCACGAAGCCGTTGATCGGACGCTTGCTCGGGATCATGGATGCTGGCAATCGCTCCCCGCAGTTCGTCCGCCGAAAGTGGACCGAGTTGTTCCAGAGCAACCATCAACAGCGGCAGATCAAGACGCAGCAATTGATCGATCAGCTCCGCGCGTTGCGATCGATCGGTCCGCAACAGCGCGAGTTGATTGAGGATCCGTTCACGGCTATTGGGTTTCGCATCGGCCAGTGATTTCCGGAGCGCGGCGGACGCGAAACCGCCGTGGCCGCGGATCTGATCCAGAACTTCGCTGAGTTCGGTGGTACGGACGGTCTGGAGCTGCTGCACGGCCGCCAGGGCGCTGGACCGTCTCCAAACGGCCCATCCGACGGTGGCGACGATCATCACCGCCGCCGCAACCAGCGTGCTTCGCAGCAGGTGATTGCGAGTCGCGGACCGCATCATCCGTTTTTCGGTGGCGTTCCATCGATCCGGTGACGACAAGGTCCGTATCGACAACCAGTCGATCCACGAGGGCGCAAACTTCGGGACCGGTTTGACAGACCACATCGATGCATATTCGGCCAATCGCAGTTCGGCGCGTCCGCGTCGCGTCTGGTGTTGTCGACGGGTGATCCATCGCTCAACCGCCGGGACCAGATAATCGTGCGTCAGTTGATAGTAGGCGACGCCATCGCTGGACTGGCTGACGCTTTCGTCTCCGCTGGTGGAACCCGCGGGGTCCGTGGGTGTGATCAGACGCAATTCCTTGTCCAAGATTCGGATCATTTCCTTGAACAAGCCCGGTTGGCCTTGGTAGCCGGATGCTTCCAACAAGATCGACTCGGACTGCATCTTGCCTTTGATGTCGACGTTCGGTTCGGGTAACAACAGCCTCAACACCTTTCGCACCGCGGGTTCGTGCGTGCGTTGTGCGGCGGGTGCCAAATCGCTGCTGAAGGATTCCTCCAAGAACTGCAAACCGACTCCCTCGATGCCTCCCATTCGATCGATCGTCTGTTCGTCCCAGGGCTGGGTTTTCACCATTTCGACGAACAACGCCAGTCGTACCGGAAACACCTTCCCATCGCGCGTGAGCCCTTCGATTGATCGATCTAAGAAGCGGTTCTGCGAAGTCGAGCGGGCAGAGGCTTCGGCAGGGATTCGGTCGTAGGCGACGCCGAATTCCGCCAACACTCGGCGGGCATGCGCGGGGCTGAATAGATCCACCAAGGATGCGTTGTGGTTCTGTCGGACGGGCACTTCCAACGCGGCCATGAATCGCGACAGTGCCAACCAGAAATCATCCCGCACCAGCAGTAAACACTGAACGGTTTGACCATCGCATTGGCGCAGAGCGGCGGCCAGCTCTGAATACTGTTCGTCACTGCGACCGTGCAGCCATTGTTCAAATTGATCGATCACGAGCAACAACTTCGGTCCGCGGGATGACTCGCCACTCTGCCGCCGCTTCGCAAGAGCTTCGGTCAACGTCGCATTCAATTCAAGATCGGGATGGCGTTTCCGAACGCCACGCAGCAATCGCATCTCGGTTTCATCGCGTGTCGCCTCGACGAACACGGTGGTGACCGAATCTCCCAGCAGCGGTAGCAAACCCGCTTTGACGAACGACGACTTCCCACACCCCGATGGACCATACAGCACGCCCACCCGCGGCCATTCGCCGTCGTCGCTTGCAATGATTCGGCGCTGCCAAAACCGCAAGCTTTCCGGAACCCAATCGCGGTCGCGCGGTCCGGGAATCAGCCGATGAAAAAAGTCTGCGTCGTGACGTCCATAAGAACGAAGCCCGCGAGGAACGATGCCGTGGGAAACACGCGATGTTCCCGCGGAATCCTCACTCCCTCTCGAATTCACTTCGACCGATCGATCCTGACACGCGGACAAGAAATATTCGAGATCGTCGACAAAGTCTGACGCGGTTCCGTATCGATCCGAGGCCCGCTTGGCGAGCGCCTTCATGCAGATCCGCTCCAAGTCACGCGGGATCGAACTGACCAACTGTCTTGGCGGTCGGGGTTCCTTGTGCAGCAAACTTTCCACGATCGAATCGTGATCGCCTCCGCCGAACGGTCGTTGCCCGGTCAACATTTGATACAAGATCACACCGAGCGAAAAGAGATCGCTGCGACCATCCACCAAGTGGTTTTCCCCACGTGCCTGCTCGGGACTCATGTAAGCCGGCGTCCCGACGCGGCCCCGGGATGACAAGGCCGCCTCATCTCGAAGGGCCAGCCCGAAATCGGCTAAGAACGGCTTTTCGTTCTGTGAAAGCAGGATGTTGCCCGGCTTGATGTCGCGATGCACAATCCCCCGCGAGTGGACGTAACTGAGTGCCCTGGCGATCTCCGCAAGCACCTCCAACGCTTCGCGAAGCGTCAAGGGTTGGGCGCGGATTCGAGCGGCCAAACTGGAGCCGTCAATGTAGGCCGAAACGATACAGGGCAGATCGTCGCTGCTCCGCAGGACGTCATAGATAGCGACGATGGCGGGGTGATCGAGCTTGGCTAGTGTGCGAGCCTCTTCTAAGTAGCGGTCCAGCTGAGCCGGTGAAGTGATTCGATGCCGGTGCGGAATCTTGATGGCGACATGCCGCTGAAGTTGCTCGTCAAAGGCTTTGAAAACACGCCCATAACCGCCCTCACCGAGCAATTCCGAAATCTGATAGCGCTGCGAAAGTCTGGGCACAGATTCTCGGTCGAGTGATTCGATCGAAATCGAACATGTCTGACCCATTGATTGTTCACCCCGACCATCGTCATGTGATGCCGGCAGTAATTCACCAAGATCAAGCTCGGTGAAGGATTGCTTCGGCGAATCGTCGTTCGCATGCGGCATAGGAGGTTGTTCTGCGGAACGGTCTGAAGGAGTGGAGCCCGTAACCGCACATTGTAGTCCTCTCAGCCACAAACCGGTTACACTACTCAGGAACGTCGCCCCGCCCCCTTTCACTCCGCCCATTCCCCGTCATGAATCCGCCACCTCTGCTCAAGTCGATCGTTGTGACGATCGGATTCTCCCTGATGATTTCCACATTCCCGCCCGCGTCCGCCCAGTCGTTGAATTTGCAACTGCGCTACCAACAGCCCACCGCCGAAGGGTCACCCCGATTTCACCGTTTGACCCGTGACGAGCAATGGGATCCGGCCCGCACGGCCGTGATCGTCTGCGACATGTGGGATTCCCATCACTGCGTCAACGCGGTCCGGCGTGTCGCGCAGCTTGCACCTCGAATCGATCGTTTTTGCGACACGCTGCGAGAACAAGGCGTGACGATCATTCACGCCCCCAGCAGTTGCATGGCGGCATACGAAAACCACCCCGCCCGCGTCAGGGTATCGGCGATTGCAACGGCCGCCTCGATGCCCGCTGACATCGCCAGCTGGTGTGATCAAATCCCCAGCGAAGAGGCAGCCGCGTATCCGATCGACCAATCCGAGGGTGGTGAAGACGACGATGCCGACGACCACCGCCAGTGGGCCGAACGTCTGGCCGCCAGCGGAAGAAACCCGCGGGCGCCCTGGCAACGCCAAGTCGACGTGATCGGTATCGATGACCAGCGAGACTTCATCAGCGATAGCGGCACGGAGATCTGGAGCATCTTGACCAGCCGGGGAATCGACAACGTCATCTTGGTCGGCGTGCACACCAACATGTGTGTGCTGGGACGTCCCTTCGGGCTGCGCCGTCTGGCCTCGGCGGGCAAGCACGTCGTGTTGGCACGCGACCTGACCGACACCATGTACGACTACCGAGCCTGGCCCTATGCCAGCCATTTCACCGGCACCGATCTGATCGTTGCACACATCGAACGCTACGTGTGCCCGACGATTTCGAGCGATCAAGTACTCGGCGACCAGGCGTTTCGCTTCGCCGGCGACCATCGCATCGGCCTATTGATGCTGGTCGCCGAAAACGAATACCAGACCAACGAAACGCTTCCGGCATTTGCGGCAAAACATCTGTCGACACACTTCAGCGTCCAGTTTGCCTGGGGCAGTGAAACCGAACGTCACGAAATGGTGGGAATCGAGCAGGTGGCCGACGCCGATGCGTTGCTGGTGAGTGTCCGTCGGCGTGCTCTGCCGCAGCGCGATCTTGATTTGATCCGCGAGTTTGTCCGGCAAGGCAAACCCGTGATCGGCATCCGCACCGCCAGCCACGCCTTTTCGCTGCGTGACCAACCAGCACCGGACGGCAAGAGTGTTTGGGACAGCTTCGACGCCGACGTCTTCGGCGGCAACTACAACGGCCACTTTGGGAACTCACTGAAAACCAGGATCCGCCGGCCCGCCGATGCGATCCATGATCCGATCGCGACCGCCACCGGAGCCATGAACATTCAGCCCGGCGGTTCGCTTTACAAGACGGCGCCGCTGGCAAAAGGCGCTCGGGTCTTATTGGAAGGAAGCGTCGAAGGTGAAACGGCCCAGCCGGTCGCATGGACGTTCATCCGCAACGACGGCGGACGTTCGTTTTACACCTCGCTGGGACATGTCGATGATTTCGGGCAAGCCGAGTTCGAAGCGTTTCTCTCGGCGGGCATCCACTGGGCCTGTGGACTGGCCCCCCACACGCTGGCCGAAGTGAAGGCGCAGAACAAGCGTTACGCCGCCGGCGGTGGAAAACAACGGAAGTGAGCGAAAGCCAAACTCCTGGCCCTCTTGTTAGCGGCAGGGCGCGAGCCCTCCGGTCTCCGGCGTGACCGGACGGCTCGCGGGCTGTCGGTTTCGTCGGGTTCTGCTGAGTCAATGGTGAGCCGCTGGCCGTCAGGCCTCGGGCGACGTCGCCGTGCCCGGCCGCTTACGCG
>NZ_JANZKV010000096.1 GCF_025060895.1 Stieleria sedimenti
GGGCTTAAATCGACAGGCTGTCGCGCTTGCGGTGCAGGAATCGCAAGCTGGAAGCTTACGCCACTTTCTTAGACCATCGGCATGCACAGCATACCCTACGGCTCATCCGACATCAGGGATTGATGGGCTTGCCCAACGACATCGTTCCAGTGGCCCATTTCACGTTGTCGCACCAACCGCATGTTGGGGTACCATTCGGTGCGGTCTCCGTCACGCAACCAGCGCCAATCGGGGACCCGGCCCAGCATCACCGTCGCCGGGACCCCCAGGGCGCCGGCCAGGTGCGCGACCGAGGTGTCGGTGGTGATGACGTGATCCAGGTTCTTCATGACGGCCGCGGTGTCGGTGAACGCGCCGCCACTGGTGTCGGTGTCGTCGGGCAATCGGTCGATGGCGTCGCCGAAATCGACTTGATCGAGTTGCTCGCTGCCGAAACCAAATTGCAAACTGATCAGGTTTAAATTTTTATCTTCGGCGAGTGGTCGAAACGTTTCCAACGGGATGCTTCGGTAGACATCGGCATGATGTTTCGGATTGCCTTGCCAAGCGATCCCAATGCGTTTTCGATGGTCCTTGCCCATCGCGTTTTTTTCCATCCAGCGATCCCAGTAGCTGACCAACGGATCGGAGACATTCAGGTAACCGCTGAGGTCGTCCCGTTCGGCAAACTTTTTGGCGGCATACGGCAAGCTGCCTGTCGCCTGGTACCAGCTATCGACGGCATCGATAAAGGACGCCTGAAAATCCACCGGCGGCAATTGGCTTCCCACCGGCAGCAGCGTCTGCACGCCTCGCACGGAAGTAAACAGTGGGATCATTTGCGGGTCGGTCTGCACGACGACGCGAGCCCCTTCGGCCGCCAACACACTGGCCATGCGGATGAAATGCATCTCGTCTCCGCGACCTTGTTCGGGATACAGCAAGATCGAACGCCCTGAGATCGGCTCCCCTTTCCACAGCGGCGCGCGCGATCCAGTACGGCGCAATCCGCCCATCTTCCATCGCCAACGGTATTCCGGCCAGCCACGATCGAAGTCGCCCAGCAGCAGATAGATCACGCCCAGGTTGCGATGCAGCTCGGGATCATCGGGTGCGATTTGCAGCCCCTTTTCATACCACCGAAGTCCCCGCTCGATTTCGCCGGACCAGATCCAAAGCGTGCCACGATTTTTGTAGACCGACAGGTACTCCGGATCCTGCGACAACGCCTTGTCGAAACAGGCATCACTCTCCTGGACGTCGCCGGTCATCCGAAGCGAGTTGCCGAGGTTGTTCCATGCGATCGGGAACTCGTCTTTGAGAGCGAGCGCGGTGCGATAGGCCATGATCGAGTCGCTGTAGCGCCGCTGGTCAAACAGCGCGATACCGAGATAGACATGCGCTTCGGGATTGCGCGGCGCCTGCTTGATGACGTGCTGATACAAACGCAGCGCATCATCGATCTTGCCGGCTTGATGAACTTTCCAGCCCTGCGAGAGGACCTCGGCGACGGTCGGCATTGAAATCAGCTGTCCGGGAGAGAAGAGCGTGAGAGGCTGGTGGGGTCGAATCCAAAAAAAAGGGCGGCGATTTTTCAATCGTCGCCCTGATTTTCGGGATGGCTAAGTGGCGTAAGCTTCCAGCTTGCGTTTCGTAAGCTTCCAGCTTGCGTTCGCACGCTGACGGCAAGCAGGCTGCTTGCCCCACGGCATACGCCGGATGCGGCTAATCGAGAAACCCGACCAGGTCCTGGCTGCGGCTGGGTTGCTGCAACTTGCGAACCGCCTTGGCTTCGATCTGACGGATCCGCTCGCGGGTCACCTTGAAAATGTGCCCGACCTCTTCCAGCGTGTAGCTGTACCCGTCACCGAGTCCATAGCGGAGCTTGATGATTTCGCGTTCGCGGTAGGAGAGTGATTTGAGCACATTGGTGATTCGGTCGCGGAGCATCTCTTGCGTGGCACCGATCTGGGGGCTTTCAGCGGTTCCGTCGGGCAGCAGGTCACCGAACTGGCTGTCTTCGCTGTTGCCGACCGGACGGTCGAGCGAGATCGGGAAGCGGCTCATGGTGAGCACTCGGCGCGCCTCTTCCACCGTCACGTCAGCGCGACGTGCCGTTTCTTCGATCGTGGGCTCACGACCGAGCTCCTGCAGCAATTGCCGAGCGACGTTGCGAACGCGGCTCATCGTTTCGACCATGTGAACCGGAATCCGAATGGTTCGGCTCTGGTCGGCGACGGCACGGGTGATCGCTTGTCGAATCCACCACGTCGCGTAGGTACAGAACTTGAACCCACGGCGGTATTCGAATTTATCGACTGCCCGCATCAAGCCGGCGTTGCCTTCTTGGATCAGATCCAAGAACGACAGACCGCGGTTGCGATATTTTTTGGCGATCGAGACGACCAGCCGGAGGTTCCCTTCGCTCAACTCCCGTTTGGCCTGCTGATACTCGGCGTAGACCATTTTCAGCATGCGGACACGATTGCGAAGCGAGGTCGGCGTTTCCTGGCACGCGGTCAGGATCTGGCGACGTTCGTGAAGCAGGGCATCACGGGTTTCACGGCCGTGCTTGGTCCGCCGTTGATCGCGGACCAGCGAATCGATTTCGGAGATTCGGCGACTAAATTTGTCGAGCAGATCGATCCGAGTCTCGATCCGCTGGGTTCGCAGCCCCAGCTCTTCGATCAACCGGACGGCTCGACGTCGACGACGCGCCAGGGCACGCCAAGCTTCGGCACGACGTCGCTTGGAAGCGCTCTTGCTGAGCGCGACTTTCCAGTCGTGCTTGTTCCGTTTGAGCAACGTTTGCAGCGTCAGCAGGTTGTGCGGCAGCCGTCCGATGATCTGCTCTTTTTCGAGCCGATCGGTCACCGAAACCTGAACGGTTCGGTCGAAGGGCAATTGGCCGCGATAAACCTTCTTCAGCGTCTTGTAGGCTTCAACGAGCACATAGTGGTTTTCGAGCAACTTGGTGCGGAAGCGGCGACGGGTCTCTTCGATCCGTTTGGCCAACTCAATTTCTTGACGCCGGGTCAGCAAGGGAATTTCACCCATCTGGGTCAAGTACATCCGCACCGGGTCGTCGGACCAGGTTTCCGCCTCTTCGACGGCTAACAACTCGTCGGGACTGTCCAACTGGACTTCGCCTTCGGCCACTTGCGAAGGCGAGCCCACGCCACCATCCTCCTCGTTCTCATCAACAGGAAGTTTGCGAAAGCCACCGGTTACCGCCTCGGCGGAATGTGCGGCGACGTCTTCAAATTCGTCCAAAAGGGTGTCGAACAAAACTAAAACTCCAAGAGGAACAGTGCAGGATATCTGTAATGAATAATGATCGGTGTGTCGGTTCGGCGTAGGGGGTTTTGGTGAAATTCACCAAACCATTTACTCCAGTTCAACGGGCGGGTTGATCGTGACCAACCCACATCGCCGGGAACCATGGCGAGAACGGTGTCTGATTCAAATTCGCTGGTGAAACTCTACCACCCCCCTTACGTTTCCCTGGCGGCCGCGGCTAATTGGAAAAACTTTCCAGTTGTCCCAGTTGGCCGTGATTGGTTGACTTTGCCGGGAGCGAGAAGGCGCGCTCGCGCTGCTCCCATTTCTCCTCTCCCGTGCAAATTTTTCCCCAAGTATGCCCCCTGTCCCTACTCCGCGACGGTGAACGACGTTTCACAGCGTCCCAAATCGAACCATCAGATTTGTGCCCGCGTACAATTACTGACCTGTACCTACTCGTGCCTACTTGCACTTGCGTCGTCTCTTGCCGCGACCGACCGGAACCGTTCCGATGCTCCAACGGTGAGAGTGAACGCCAAGGATTGTGCCGACAGATGGAGATTCGTTTCTGGAATACGTGCAACCGTTGCTCGTAATGGACTTCGACCTTCGCCTTCCTGGCCGTTCCCGACGTGTTCACGCCACCAAGGTGAATCGCAAATCCGAATCCATCGGATTGCTCGCACGAACAAAGTAGTTCGTTATTAGACCGCGGGTCATCGGGGATGTCCGACAGGCGTCGTGATTGCAATGCTGGACGAGTGACGAATCATTTCGTACTGCGACCGACAATCAGTTCGGTGTGGGAGCGGCGTGTATTGTGGCGTGATCGAGGACGTCTAAGATTTTAGTCTGGTCGCCAGTCGGGTCCACCCGCAACAACTTCAAAACTTCTTCATATTTTAGCCGATGCACTTGCTATCTTGCCCAAATTGCCACGCTGAACTGACAGTCACCCCTGCACAGGCGGGGGACAGCACGCAATGCCCCCACTGTCACGCAGATGTCGCAATTCCGAAACTGGGTGAGTTGCGGGAATTGCCGCAAGTCGAGGACGACCGAGACCGGCCGACCGCGAAGGCACCTTCGGGCGGTAGCACGATCGCTTTCCTCCTGCTCGGTCTGGTTGCCGTCGCGCTGCTGTTGGGGGCGGGATACACCACTGTTCGCTGGGCAATGATCGAGACGACCACCACGACGGAATCGCACCTGGCCGAGATCGAAGAAAGCTATGCGCGTGTCGAGCCCGCTTCGGTGGTCCTGGATTTCGAAGACATGGAAGTTCGCTCGCTCGATATGGTGTCACCGTACACCTACCACGCGGTTGTCACCGAGAAGGCCAGATGGGGGTGGAACGCGGTGATCACGGCCGGTCTGGCGGTGGTTTGCGGGATCGGCGCGTTCGGCGCTGCGTCGCTTGGTCGCAAGGACTGATTCCGTCCGTCCGCTCCATGCGGACACTTGGGCAGCGGCCCGCCGCAAGCCCGCTCGCGGGCTGTCGCTGTGATGGGATTCGTCGATCCAATGGTGAGCCGCTGGCCGTAAGGCCACGGGCAGCGCCAGGAGGCCCGGCCGCTCACGCGTCGCGGCTCACTAAATCGACAGGCCGCTCGCGCCGCAGCGCGAACAGCCTACGCTGATTTATCAGCTGCAGAGCTTGATCAATTCGCGGCAGAAATCCGGCAGATCATCCGGCCGTCGGCTGGTCACGTGGTTTTGATCGACGACCACGGCGGCGTCTTGGTAATTTGCACCGGCGTTGATCAGGTCGTCTTTGATCCCCGGTGATCCGGTCACGTGGATGCCTCGGTAGACACCGGCGGAGATCGGGATCCAGCCGCCGTGACAGATCGCGGCGATCGGTTTCTTGGCATCGTTGAAGGCCCGGACTAAATCGAGCACGACGGGATCACGCCGCAATTTGTCGGGCATGAATCCGCCGGGAACGACCAACGCGTCGAAGGTCGCTTCGTCCAGCTCGTCGATCCGGGCGTCGGAGACGCAGGGGTAGCCATTCTTGCCGGCGTAACAACGCCCCGCCTCCGGGCCGGCGACGGTGACCGACGCACCGGCTTCGATCAAACGCAGTTTCGGATACCACAGTTCCAGGTCCTCGTAGATGTCTCCGACCAGGATCAGGACGTTCTTGTCCGCCAACGGAGTGTCGCTCATCAGAATCACCTACTTTTTGACCAGATAGCGTTGATACGCGGCGACGGCCAACTGGTCACAGCGTTCGTTTTCCAGATGGCCGGAATGGCCTTTCACGTGTTCGAACTTGATCTGGTGTTTCTGCATCAACCGATCCAGTTCCTGCCACTGCTCGACGTTCTTGACGGGGACGAGTTTTGAGCCGTCTTTCCGTTTCCAGCCGCGACTCTTCCATCCCTTCATCCAGCTTTGCATTCCCTGCAGCACGTAACTGCTGTCGGCATACAAGGTGACTTCGCAGGGTTCCTTCAAAGCCTTGAGCCCTTCGATCACCGCCTGCAGTTCCATCTTGTTGTTGGTGGTCTGGGGATCACCGGCGGCGCGTTCGAGTTCCTTGTCGGTTTTGCCGCACCGCAAGATAAACGCCCAGCCACCCGGTCCGGGGTTTCCGCTGCATGCGCCGTCGGTATAGAGCTGGACTGGTTTCATCGCGAGAGAGTCTTTCGGTGATCGCCGCTGCTGTCAACGGGGAACGCAGTCGAAGAGCCGGGAGGATGCAGGAGCAGGTTGGTACTGGCGTTAGACTAACGCCATCGACTTTGGCACTGAAGGCGTGATCGGAACGGCGCGAGCCGTCCGATTTCAGCTTGAAAGACCGGAGGGCTCGCGCCCTACCGCTATCAAAAAAGCACTTCGCATGGCAAGTCGATCGGCCGCGTCGGTACATCCACCGCTCCGGCGGCGTTACTTGGCGACCATGTCGCCGGTCACGTCGCCGACGGTGCCCTTGGTCGGTGCGGGCAATCCGCGCGGCTGCGAGAGTTCAGCGGCCAATTGAATCGTCTCGTCGCTCAATCGCCACGGCAATTCGACCCAAAACGTGCTGCCGCGTCCGAGCTCACTTTCAAAACCGACTTCGCCGCCGAGCAGTTTCGCCAGTTCCTTGACGATCGAAAGCCCTAAGCCGGTGCCGGCGAATTCACGGGTCAGCCCTTCGCCGTCGAGCACTTTCCGGCTCTGTCGAAACTTTTGAAAAATCACCGATTGATCCTCTTCGGCGATCCCCACGCCGGTGTCGATGATCAACAGACGGAACCGTCCGGTCGAGATGCCGCCGGACAGATCGACCACGCGGACGGTCACCATGCCACCTTCGGGCGTAAATTTGATCGCGTTGGAAAGCAGGTTGTTGACGATTTGACCGAGCTTGTTGGGATCCTGAAACGCGGTCGGCAGATCGTCGGGGACGTCGACGGTCAACGAGATGTCTTTTTCCTCCGACAGCGATCCGATCATGTCGCACTGGGCGGTCACCAGGCGGCCGAGGTCGAATTCGTTCCGCCGGACCTCCATTTTCCCCGCTTCGACCTTGGCCAGATCCAGGATGTCGTTGATCATTTCCAAGAGCAGACGTCCGCTCTTTTGAATGTTCTGCGCGTAACGCCGCTGTTTGTCGGTCAGCGAGTCGATTCCTTGTAAGACATCGGAGAATCCGATGATGCTGTTGAGCGGTGTGCGCAGCTCGTGACTCATGTTTGCCATGAAGTCGCTTTTGACGCGGTTGGCTTCGTAGAGTTGCCAGTTCAGTTGGGCGAGCTGATCGACGCGACCATCCAGTTCCGCGTTGATGATCTTTTCTTTTTCCTGGCTTTCCAACATCCCCCGCAACATTCGATTGAAGGCGTCGGCGAGCTCGCGAAACTCGTCCTCCGATTCGATCACCGCACGCTGCGTCACGTCACCATGGGTGATCGAATCGCTGACGTCGCGCAAATGATACAACGGTTCGAGCACCAGGTAGCGGATCAAGGCGTGCAGCATGTACAGCGTCGCCGCGACGATGAACAAGGCCAAGGCGACGACGATCGAGCTGATCCAGGTGGTTTGGTTTTCCGTGTCCTTGTAGGGCATGCTGACGCGGATCACTCGGAACGGCGCCAAACCGGCTTGTTCGGTGGGAGTGCCCGACGTGGCCAACGCCGCCTTTTCGCCTTCGGGAGTGTGGCAGGTGATGCAGGTCAGTTTCGGAAAGACGGGGCGATAGTAAATGTAGCGGCCGTCGACCGGTCCGAGCTGCTGGTGCACCGGCAGCGTGCCGAGCCCGATCATGCTCATCGATTCATTTTCGCCCAAGTCGATCGACTCGGAGATATCGGGTTGCTGCTGGGCGATGCGACGGGCCAGTTGGCTGCGAAATTGAGGCTCGAGGGTCCGCAGGCGTTTCAGCTCGGCGGGGTCCTCCGGCGGCGAGATCGGGGGCAGATTGGTGTACGCCACTCGGTCTTCGAGCCCCAGAATCTCGAATTCGATGTCCTTGGCGAGCATCTCTGCCCGCAGACCGGCGAGAATCGGTTGGTTGGCCGCGATCGCTTCGGGGCTGCTGGTCTGGGCCCATTTGGCGTCGCTGTGCAACAGCATCAGCTCGGCATCGGCCAGGTCTTGGGCCCGCTGCTGTGTCGTCCGCTGGACCAATCGGTTGCCGAGCGTCTGCACGACCAAGAACGCACCGCACATCAGCAGCGTGAAGGCCGACCCAAAGAAGAGCAGGCACTTTCGCTCCAGGCTCATCGACGAAAACAGTCCTTGAACCAGGCGAAACATGATAAGTTTGAATCGTTTGGAGAGGGCGAATCGGGTGAGATTGGAAAGTCACGACGCCGGAAGTATTACAGCACCGGCCCCCACCTTCGTTCTACAGTGCTTGGTTTTATCGCCTATGCTGAGGCTGCCGACAGACCGATTGCGATGTTCTCGTGCTGGCAGAACAAGAGCAATTTGCCCAGTTTATCTGCTTGTGACGCGATTTTGGGCGAATTAGCATGGTCGGTTCTCACATTCGCCGATTTCGGCGACGCCTTTACCGCTTTCCGAATCTTCCCACACATCCGCGTGTCTCGTGCGGCACATCGGCCGCTCAGGAGCCCAAAACCATGAATCGAAAGGTCCGAAACGTATTTCAGTGGACCCTGGTCGTCTGCTTGACCGTGATGCTCGGCATCGGCCCTGCATCGGCCGGCGGCTTACTCAAACGCCTCCGCGGAAACTCGTCTGATTCATGCGCAGAGGTTTGCTGCCCGGAACCGGCTTGTGTTTCCCAGCCGATCTGTCCCGCGCCCGTGGTCACTTGCTGCGATCCGACCCCGGTGGTTTGCTGCGATCCCGTCCCGGCATGTGAAACGATTCCCTGCTCGCCGGTCGTGTCCGTCGATTGCTGTGGAAGTGCCGTCGCGCCCGCGGCCCACGAAACCGCACCGATGAGCACCACCCCAGGCGATTCAGCTACCGTCGAGGCACCACCGGCTCCAGAGCCGCCAGCAGAGCCCGAGCCAGAGCCGCCAGCAGAGCCCGAGCCAGAGCCGCCAGCAGAGCCCGAGCCAGAGCCGGCTACAGAACCCGAGCCGGAGCCAGAACCGGCTACAGAGCCCGAACCGCCAGCCGCCGAAGCGGAAACTAGCGAAGCGGCGACCATGCCCGCCGAAAACGCCCCCCCAGCCGCGGAACCCAACCCGTTTGACCAGGCCCCGACGACCGAGCCCGAGCCACCGGCCACCGAACCGGCAGCCGAAGAACCCGCGCCGGCCGACGGCGGACTTGATGATCTGTTCGGTGACGCGCCCGCGACGGAAGCGCCCGCCGACGCCGCACCGGCCGCCGAAGAACCGATGGACGACCTGTTCGGCGATCCGGCTCCCGCCGACGCTGCACCGGCAACCGAAGAACCTGCACCGGCCGACGGCGGACTCGACGACCTGTTCGGTGACGCGCCCGCTGCGGAAGCCCCCGCCGACGCCGCACCGGCCGCCGAAGAACCGATGGACGACCTGTTCGGCGATCCGGCACCGGCCGACGCTGCTCCGGCAACCGAAACGCCCGCACCGGCCGACGGCGGACTCGACGACCTGTTCGGTGACGCGCCCGCTGCGGAAGCCCCCGCCGACGCCGCACCGGCGACCGAAGAACCGATGGACGACTTGTTCGGCGATCCGGCACCGGCCGACGCTGCACCGGCGACCGAAGCACCCGCACCGGCCGATGGCGGACTGGACGACCTGTTCGGCGACACGCCCGAACCAGCAGCCGACGCTTCGGACGCATCGTCGGCCACCGAGTCCCTGGACGATCTGTTCGGCGATCCGGGCGACGGCGAGAACGCACCGGCAACCGAAGAGAAGCCCGCCGATGACGCAGCGGACAATCTGGACGACCTGTTTGGAAAAACGCCCGCGGCCGAGGGTTCGCTGAGTGTTCAAGTCGTCTCGGTCGCACCCGCCGTCGCGATCAACCCGCTGGACGAGACCCATGTGCGAACGTGGATCGACAACACGGGCAAGTATCAGGTCGAAGGCCGCTTGATCGAAATCAACACCGACAACGTGCGATTGCTCAAGTCCAACGGCCGAACCTGCACGGTCCCCGCCGGACGACTGTGCCCGGCCGATGAGTCGTACGTCGATTCGATCCGCGATGAAGTCAAGCAGTCGCGATTGCCCTTGCTGAGCAGCAAGTAGCGTCCGAACTTGACATCAGGAAACGATACAGCGAGCCTATCGCATCCGCGATGGGCTCGTTTTTTTGTTGACCGCCATTTCGGCCTGTTGATTGAAGCCCGCCATGACCGACACCGTCCGATTGATGCATTACGACCCGCGCTGGCGGCAGGAGTTCGAGCAAACGCGAAGCGGGATCTTGCACAGTTGCCTCGGTTGGGTGATCGACGTTCAACACATCGGCAGCACCGCGATCGGTGGCATGATCGCCCGCCCGGTCCTGGATGTGGTTGCGGCGGTCCGCGATGACAATGATTCCCAGCAAGCGATCGCCGAATCATCAGACATGATCGAGGGGCTGAATTTCAGACGCGTCGGCACACCAATGTGGGCCGCCGAAGCGATTGTGTTCTGCAAGCCACGTAGCGGGGAAGAAACCCATCGCGTGTTTTTGACCTATTTAGATAGTCCGTTTTATCGCAGTTCGATCGCCGTCCGCGATGCGTTACGTTCCGATCGGGAACTCTCGCTGAGGTTCGAGGAAACCAAAGTCACCCGCTGGCGACGGGGAGCCGGCGAGCCGCAAAAATACGCCGATGACAAATCGGTTTTCTTTGCGCATCTGATCGAGCACCACGGGGGCTGAATCATATCGGGTGGGTCAAAGAGGCGTACGTCTTACCCGCGCAAGAACACCGGCGCGGTTTCGCTGGACGATTCGGAGTCGTAGCGATAACCGTCTTCGGCAAACTTCACCAGCTTGGCCGGCGTTTTGACTTTGTTTCGAATCACCCAGGAGGCCATCGTCCCGCGCGCCTTTTTGGCAAAGTAGCTGATCACGCGAGACTTGCCGTTACTCTGCTCTTTGAACACCGGTGCAACGATCTCGGCCTGGACGCTCTTTTTCTGAATGCTCCGGAAGTATTCGTTCGACGCCAGATTCAACAGGTACCGCGAGTCGGTTGCGTCGAGTTGCTCGTTGATCGATTGCGTGATTCGCGTTCCCCAAAACGCATACAGATCCTTGCCACGACGGGTCTTTAGTGCCGTGCCCATCTCCAACCGATACGCCAACATGGAATCGAGTGGCCGCAGCACGCCATAAAGTCCGGAAAGGATTCGCAGATGATCCTGCGCGTACAGCAGTTGTTTTTCCGTCATCTGGTCGGCCTGAAGCCCGAGATAGACGTCTCCCTTGAACGCCAAAACTGCCGGCCGAGACGCCTCTTCGGGCATCGGAAGCTGCCAGTCCTGATAGCGTCCATGATTCAGTTCGGCCAGATTCTCGCTCACGCCCATCAGCGTCTGGATCTGCTTGGGGGTTTTCTTCTTGAGCAAGTCGACCAGCTTTTCGCTCTCGGCGAGCCACTCGGGAGTGGTCCGTGCCGGGACCTTCGGTCGGGATTCATAGTCCAGTGTCTTGGCCGGCGAAAGAACGATCAGCATGATATCGATGGGAAGCGGTGTGGACGGGGGGATCGTGATGTGATGTGAAACGGTGTGGTCGACCGCAGTGGTAGACGGGGGATTGTAGAACGAGTAAAAGCCTTGCCAATCACCGAAGCGTTTTCGTCCTCCTCCGTCAAGTGACACGCCGTGCAAGAACTGAACGAATCCATCTACGACCACCCGAAGTATTACGATCTGGTCTTCGGGGCCGATTGTGCCGCGGAGACCAAGTTCATTCTGGGTTGTGCGGAGCAGTATTCGAGCCGACCGGCGAAACGATTTTTCGAGCCGGCGTGCGGGACCGGGCGGTTGCTGTACTCCCTCGCCCGCCGCGGTCACGACGTCGACGGCTTGGATTTGAACCCCAAAGCGATCGAGTTCTGCAACGCCAGGTTTGAGCGTCACGGGATGCCTTATCGCGCCTTTGTGGCCGACATGTCGGACTTTCGGCTGCGAAAAAAAACGGATGTCGCGTTCAACACCATTAACAGCTTTCGCCACCTGCCGACCGAAGCGGCCGCACGCGGGCACTTCAATTCGATGGCCGATGCGGTCCGCGTCGGGGGACTCTACCTGCTGGGCGTGCACCTGACTCCGACCAAAGCGATACCGAGTGAAGGGGAATCGTGGTCGGCTCGTCGAGGTCACCTGACGGTCAACACGCACATGTGGACCAATTCACGCGACCCCAAACGACGCGTCGAACGGTTCGGCATTCGGTTTGATATCCATCGTCCATCGGGCTCGGTGCGGATCGTCGATGAACTGGTGCTGCGCAGCTACACGATGCGTCAGATGAAGGCGTTGATCGATCACAGTGGTTTGTGGGAGATCGTCGAAACGTTTGACTTTGGCTATGACCTGTCGGACCCGATCACGGTCGATGCGGCGAGTGAAGATGTCGTCTATGTGCTCCGCCGCCGGCGTTGAGCCGACAGGATGACAACGCGTTTCCGCCCGGCTCCAAGGACTCGCTCGCAATCAAACGACCTTGTTAGCGGAACGGCACGAGCGGGCTGTCGATTTCGTCGACGTTCCGAAATCTAAACGATGATCCCAGCCCGAACGCGTTAGCGAGGGGCGCCGCGTGACCCTTTGCTCACGCATGCGGACCTCAATCGACAGCCCACGAGCCGTCCGGGTCCGCTTGAAAACACCTTGAATGGCCGCAGGGCTCGCGCCCTGCCGCTACAAAGCGACGAGTCCTAAGGCGATTGGGAACCGACGTCAAAGACGACCTTGAACGAATTCGGATTGACGGCCGACGCGAACGCGGGTTTGACCTGATCCAGCGTGTATCGATCGGTGATCAAACCGTCCACGTCGACTTGGCCGCCGGCCAGCGCATTGAGCGCTTTTGCAAACGGACCGCAGCGTGAACCGACGACGCAAATTTCGTCGATCACCAGCGCAGCGAGTGAAAGTTGATGCGGATCGGCGACGGTCGTCTTGAGCACCACCGTCCCGCGTGGCCGGACCAGGTGCATGGCCATCGGCAACCCGCTCGTCGATCCGCTGCAATCGACCACCACGTCGAATTTGTGATGGGGAAGCTCCGCGGGATCGGTCGACGGGACTTGAACCACTTCGTATCCACGATGTCCGAAACGCAGCAGTTTGACACCGTGTTTGCCGAACACGGTGATGCGGTCGGCAACGGATGAAAGTACTTGGGCCGACAGATAGCCCAATCGACCGTCACCCAAGATCGCGATCTGGTCGGAGGACGTGATCGCAACCTGTTCCAAGATCTCAAAGGCGGCGGCGAGCGGTTCGGTAAAGAGCGCCTGGTCGTCGGTCACGTTTTCGGGAACCACATGTAAATTGTGCCCCGGAATCGCGACGATTTCGGCGAACGCGCCGTCGTGACGATCGATCCCGATCACCGTCCGCTTGGGACAGTGTGTCGGTCGCCCGGCCCGGCAGGTCGGGCAGACCCGGCAATTGCAATTGATCTCGCCGACCACTCGGTGTCCCGCATGAACTCCCGTCTTCGCGATGCCGACAAATTCATGCCCCAAGATCCCACGGAACCCCATGTAACCGTGAGCGAGTTGCAGATCAGTTTCGCAAATTCCCGCCTGGAGAACCTGCACCAGCACTTCACCCTCGGCCGGCGTCGGTGCGGGGTGCGAACTCTGGTAGTGAAGACCGCCTGGGTCCAGGATGATCGCTTCCATGGGGCTCTTTCCGAATCTCAGCTTTGGATCTCGATTTCAATCGGCGCACAACATGCCCCCGAGTTTACCCGCGACCACCTTCGCAACAGGTTTCACAAATCGAGTGGCAACGGGAACACTGCAATTTACCGCGAATCTCGATCAGCGTTTTGCCACGACAGACCGGACAGACGCCGTGTCCACTGGCGCCGCAGGTGGCATCGGCTGAACTCGTCGACGTGACGTTTCTCGCGGCCAACGGAGTGGTGTCCTGTGAATCCATCAATCCAACATCCTTCACGCGTTTGATCAGTTGAACGAAACCAAAACCGCAGTCTATCCGCAAGGCTGGAACGGGTTCAACGGTGACAGCAGCAGGATTGTGCTTTAGCCAAGCATGGAGTCCAACCCTTCGTCGACCCCCGATCGTGAACTGCGATAGGCCGAAAGCATCGCAATCGGGTCGATGAACCGCCACGCAGGTAAACTGGACGCGAACACCGTCATCAAGGCCCCGCCGCGCAATGCCCAGAACACGTATCCGATTGAAAACACACTCATCCCCGCGCCCGCGGCCCCGACCATCACCATCATCGATGAGTCGTCGTCTTGCTGCTGGGGATCATCCCACTGCGTCCAAACGATGGCTTGCTGCAGGTCTCGACGCAGTAAACGCTCGAGTTGCTGCAGTTCAGGGGAGTGGCTGAGGGTCAAACTGGAGGCATCGCTTGAGACCGCATAGACCCCGTAAAGTTGTCGCTCGCCCCGTATCACTTCGTCCGGCAACCCGCCGCTACCCCGCGCATCACTCCCATCGGACGTTCCCGCGACGCCACCGTCCGCTTTGACACCTGGACCATGCAGGACCGATGCCAGGGCGATGCCGGAATCTTCGCCGGACGTTGCAGTCGCCTCGGTGCTGTCCGTTGATTCGTCGAATTCCGATTCAATCTCCGATGGAGTGTCGGCATCCGATTCGGTCGCGTTCTCTGTCTCGGGCTCCTCAGAATCCGGATCAGTTGGTGACGTCGCCACCGATCCGCTGACCGCCGGCGCGGCGACGGGCACGTCAAGGACCACCTCGGCGACATTGCTCGAAAGCGTCCCGTCGGTGACTCGGTAAAAGAACGAGTCTTGGCCGAAGAAGCCCGCGTTCGGTGTGTAGGTGAAATTGCCGCCCGGATCCAAACTGAACGTGCCGTTGGTCGGCCCGGCAACCAACACGATCGCCAGCGTGTCACCATCGATGTCGGTGTCGTTGAAGATCACCCCCGCCACTCCCACGGACAACGTTTCGCCGATCGGCACCGTGAACGATTCCCCGGTCGCCGCGGGGGCTTCATTGACATCCGTGACGGCGATCGAGTTCGTCATCGTGGTCGTCGAACCGTCACTGCTCGTGGCCCGAACCGTGATCGTTTCGCTCGACGACGTTTCGTGATCGAGCGCTCCGGCAACCCGGACAATCCCCGTCGTCGTTTCGATCGAGAATCGTCCGCCGGCGTCGTCGTCGAGCGAATACGTGACAGTGGCGCCGGCGTCTACATCGCTTGCCAGTGCAGTGATGCCGACGAGGGTTCCGGACACCGCGTCTTCGGCAACGGAATTGGCCGACGGATCAACGTCAGCAATCGCGCTGATCGCATTGTCGTTGACGGGAGTCACCGTGATGGTGAAGCTCCCGGCGATCGCCGACGCGCCGTCTTCACCGCCATCGGCGAGCGTAAACCCAAAGCCATCGCCGACCGTCTCGCTATCGTCGTGACTGTACGTCACGTCTCCATTGTCCAGATCCGCCTGCGTGAACGTATCACCCAGCGTGAGTGTCCCGAATCCCGCCAACGTCAGCGTCCCGTTGTCGACGTCGTCCGTCAGGGTGTACGTCAAGTCCATCGAAGCATCGTCAACGTCACTACCGCTGAGCATGCCCGGCGCGATCGCGGTTCCCGTCGATCCTTCGGCAACCGTCATCCCTGTATTCGATGCCAAGTTCGGTGAATCATTGACCGCAGTGATATCGACATTAACCGTTCCGATCGTTTGATCCGTTCCGCCACCGGATCCGGTGTTGCCGCCGTCGTTGGCGACCACCTGGATCGTGTCGGCGTCGTTGCCGAAGGTGTGCGGCGCAGAGTGCAAGTACTGAATGTTGGCCGGCGTGTCCAAGAACGTGTTCAAGTCCGCGAGTGTTCCGGTCAGGGTCAGTGTCCCCGTGCCCGATCCGCCGACGGTGACTCCACCGCCCGTCGAAGCCGATAAATCCCCGCCGGTCGAAGTTGTCAGCGTGACGGTTAGGTTGCCGCCGTTCTCATCCAGGTCGCTTAAATTCAGCGCCGACAGATCGACGTCGCTGCTGACATCTTCGGTGACCGTGATGTCGCTCGGCAGTCCGGCGCCCGTCGGGTCGTCGTTGGTCGCCGCGATCGAGATATCACGCGTTTGTGTGTTGGAATCCACATCGCCATCGTTGACGGTGAACGAGACCGTGCGGGTCGCGATCGATGGATTGTCGCTGCTGTTGGTGTAGGTGATGCTGCGGAGGGCGACTTCGTACTGGGCCACCGTTGCGGTGCCAGAGAGTGTCAGCGTGCCGCTGCCGGCGTTCCAGACGCCGCTGATCCCGTTCTGATCGACGAAGCTCAGCACGTCTTCACCGCTGGCGTAGTTCCCGGTGATTTGGACCACCGCTGTTTCCAGATTGGCGTCATCGACATCGCTCAGAGTCAACGTCGACGTGATCGCCACCGCGCCGTCATTTTCCGTGTAGGCCAGCGTGCTGCCTTCGATCGATGCCTCTACCGGAGCATCGTTGACATTACTGATCGTCCAGTTGAACGTGCTGCTGGAGGTCGTTCCCGCACCGTCATCGACCGTGAAATCAAAACTGTCCGATGAAGTTTGGCTGCCATCGTGATCGTAAGTGATCAGGCCCGCATCGATATCGGCTTGCGTGAAGGTGTCGCTGACGTTCAACGCTGAACCGAGACGGTACAGGGTTCCGTTGGTCGGCACCGCATCAACCGTGTAAACCAATTGCGAATCCGTGTTGTCCACGTCGGTCGTCTCCAGCATCGCCGTGGTCACGGTGTTGCCGACCGATCCTTCCGGAACCGTGGCGCCGGTGTTGGTCGCCAGCACCTGCTCATCATTGACCGCGGTAATATCGACGTTGACCGTGCCGATCGTTTGATCCGTTCCGCCACCGGAACCCGTGTTGCCGCCGTCGTTGACGACCACTTGGATCGTGTCGGCGTCATTGCCGAACGTGTGTGGCGTGCCGTGCAGGTACTGGACGTTCGCCGGCGTGTCCAAGAACGTGTTCAAATCGGCGAGTGTTCCGGTCAATGTCAGCGTGCCCGTTCCCGATCCGCCCACGGTCACTCCACCGCCGGTCGAGGCCGATAAATCGCCGCCGGTGGACGTCGAAAGCGTGACCGTCAAATTGCCACCGTTGTCATCCAGGTCACTCAGGTTCAGCGCCGACAGGTCGACGTTGCTGCTGACGTCTTCGGTCACGGTGACGTCGCTCGGCAGGCCGGCGCCCGTCGGATCATCGTTCGTCGCGGCGATCGAGATGTCGCGTGTTTGTGTGTTGGAATCCACATCGCCATCGTTGACGGTGAAGGCCACGGTGCGGGTTGCCGTCGATGGGTTGTCGCTGCTGTTGGTGTAGGTGATGCTCCGCAGCGCCGCTTCGTACTGGGCGACCGTCGCCGTGCCGGTCAGCGTCAGCGTTCCGCTGCCGGCGTTCCAGACGCCGCTGATCCCGTTCTGATCCACGAAGCTCAAAACGTCTTCGCCGCTGGCGTAATTCGCGGTGATCTGGACGACAGCTGATTCCAGGTTCGTGTCATCACTGTCGCTCAAAGAAAGCGTCGACGTGATCGCTACCGCGCCGTCATTTTCCGTGTAGGCCAGCGTACTGCCTTCGATCGATGCTTCCACCGGTGCATCGTTGACGGCGGTGACCGTCCAATTGAACGTGCTGCTGGTCGTCGTCCCAGCGCCGTCGTCGACGGTGAAGTCGAACGAATCGCTGGTCGTTTCACTGCCGTCGTGATCGTACGTGATCAGGCCCGCATCGATGTCCGCTTGCGTGAAGGTGTCGCTGACGTTCAACGCTGAACCGAGACGGTACAGGGTTCCGTTGGTCGGCACCGCATCAACCGTGTAAACCAATTGGCTGTCCGTGTTGTCCACGTCGGTCGTTTCCAGCATCGCCGTGGTCACCGTGTTGCCGACCGAGCCTTCCGGGACCGTGTCACCGGTGTTGGTCGCCAGCACCTGCTCGTCATTGACGGCCGTGATGTCGACGTTGACGGTGCCGATCGTTTGATCCGTTCCGCCACCGGAACCCGTGTTGCCGCCGTCGTTGACAACGACTTGGATCGTGTCGGCGTCGTTGCCGAAGGTGTGCGGCGCAGAGTGCAAGTACTGAATGTTGGCCGGCGTATCCAAGAACGTGATCAAATCGGCGAGCGTGCCGGTCAGGGTCAATGTGCCCGTTCCACTGCCGCCGACGGTGACTCCGCCGCCGGTCGATGCCGATAGATCGCCGCCGGTGGACGTCGATAGCGTGACGGTCAGGTTACCGCCGTTTTCATCCAAGTCGCTTAAATTCAGCGCCGACAGATCGACGTTGCTGCTGACGTCTTCGGTGACCGTAATGTCGCTCGGCAGTCCGGCGCCCGTCGGATCATCGTTGGTCGCCGCGATCGAGATGTCACGCGTCTGCGTGTTCGAATCCACATCGCCATCGTTGACGGTGAACGAGACCGTGCGGGTCGCGATCGATGGATTGTCGCTGCTGTTGGTGTAGGTGATGCTGCGGAGGGCGACTTCGTACTGGGCCACCGTCGCGGTGCCGGTCAGCGTCATCGTCCCGCTGCCGGCGTTCCAGACGCCGCTGATCCCGTTCTGATCCACGAAGCTCAGCACGTCTTCACCGCTGGCGTAGTTCCCGGTGATTTGGACCACCGCTGTTTCCAGATTGGTGTCATCGACATCACTCAGCGTCAACGTCGACGTGATCGCCACCGCGCCGTCATTTTCCGTGTAGGCCAGCGTGCTGCCTTCGATGGACGCCTCCACCGGAGCGTCGTTGACGTTGCTGACCGTCCAGTTGAATGTGCTGCTGGTCGTCGTGCCCGCGCCGTCGTCGACCGTGAAGTCAAAACTGTCCGATGAAGTTTGGCTGCCATCATGATCGTACGTGATCAGGCCCGCATCGATGTCGGCCTGGGTAAACGTGTCGCTGACGCTTAACGCAGAACCGAGACGGTACAGGGTTCCGTTGGTCGGCACCGCATCAACCGTGTAAACCAATTGGCTGTCCGTGTTGTCCACGTCGGTCGTTTCCAGCATCGCCGTGGTCACGGTGTTGCCGACCGAGCCTTCCGGGACCGTGTCACCGGTGTTGGTCGCCAGCACCTGTTCGTCGTTGACGGCCGTGATATCGACGTTGACCGTGCCGATCGTTTGATCCGTTCCGCCACCGGAACCCGTGTTGCCGCCGTCGTTGACAACGACTTGGATCGTATCGGCGTCGTTACCGAACGTGTGCGGCGTCCCGTGCAGGTACTGAATGTTGGCCGGCGTGTCTAAGAACGTGTTCAAATCGGCAAGCGAACCGGTCAGGGTCAGTGTCCCCGTTCCACTGCCGCCGACGGTGACTCCGCCGCCGGTCGATGCCGATAGATCGCCGCCCGTCGAAGTTGTCAGCGTGACGGTCAGGTTACCGCCGTTGTCATCCAGGTCCGCCAGATTGAGCGCCGACAGGTCGACATTGCTGCTGACGTCTTCGGTCACCGTGATGTCGCTCGGCAGTCCGGTGCCGGTCGGGTCATCGTTGGTCGCGGCGATCGAGATGTCGCGGGTCTGCGTGTTGGAATCCACGTCGCCGTCGTTGACCGTGAACGAAACCGTGCGTGTTGCCGTCGACGGGTTGTCGCTGCTGTTGGTGTACGTGATACTCCGCAGGGCCGCTTCGTACTCGGCCACCGTCGCGGTGCCAGAGAGTGTCAGCGTGCCGCTGCCGGCGTTCCAAACGCCGCTGATCCCGTTCTGATCGACGAAGCTCAGCACGTCTTCACCGCTGGCGTAGTTCCCGGTGATTTGGCCCACCGCTGTTTCCAGATTGGCGTCATCGACATCACTCAGCGTCAACGTCGACGTGATCGCCACCGCACCATCATTTTCCGTGTAGGCCAGCGTGCTGCCTTCGATGGAGGCTTCCACCGGAGCATCATTGACGTTGCTAATTGCCCAGTTGAACGTGCTGCTGGTCGTCGTTCCCGCGCCATCATCGACGGTGAAGTCGAACGAATCGCTTGATGTTTCACTGCCGTCGTGGTCGTAGGTGATCAGGGTCGCGTCGAGGTCTGCCTGCGTGAACGTGTCATTGACGTTCAAGACGACCGCGTTGCGGTACAGCGCGCCATTGGCCGGCAGGGCATCGACGGTGTAAACCAACTGGCTGTCGGTGTTATCGACGTCCGTCGTCTCCAGCATCGCGGTGGTGACCACGTTGCCGGTGGAACCTTCCACGACCGTGTCGCCAGCATTCGTCGCCAACACCTGTTCGTCGTTGACCGGAGTGATATCCAGCGTCGCGCTGCCGGCGACGTTGTCGGTTCCGTCATTGATCGTGTAACTGAAACTGACCGAAGTGTCATCGTCACCAGCGGGGGTGTAGTCCCAAGTGCCGTCGCCATTATTGATCAACGTTCCTGCACCGGTACTGACCGCAAGTCCTGTCGCGGTCAAGGAGTCACCTTCCACGTCATTGGCATTGGCTAACAACTCAGCCTGCGTGATCGTCCGCGCCCCACTGTCTTCGGCGATCGCGGTCAATGCGACGGGACTCGTTGTGGGGGCGTCATTGATCGCATTGACTGAGAGATTGAAGGTGCCCGTAGCGGCCGACGCCCCGTCTTCCCCGCCATCGGCCAGCGAAAACACGAAGCTGTCAGCCGTGGTTTCTGAACCGTCGTGGTCGTATGTTATCAATCCCGCGTCGATGTCGTCCTGGGTGAACGTGCCTCCCACGATTAAAGCGGCTCCGTTGTTGCGAATCGTTCCCTGAGCGGTATTCGTCGTGATTGTGTAGACGAGTTCGTTGCCGTCGTCATCAGCGTCGCCTTCGTCCAGCATCAGTTCATTGATGACATTGCTGAGTGAGCCTTCGTCCACGGTAACGCCGGAATTGACAGAGATTGTGGGCGCGTCATTTTCGCCATTAATCGTGACAGTAACCGTTGCAACGTCGGTCGAGCCTTCGCCATCGCTGACCTCGTAGGTGAACGTGTCGTCGACGCTTTGCCCCGAGTCAAGCCATTCAAACTGGCCGTTCGGATCATAGCTGATGCGACCGTTCGGACTGATAGCGATGATGGCTCCAGACGGTAACGTCACTCCGTTGGCGATTTGAACCGCGTCGGTGACCTGCGATCCCGTACCAGAGTTGATTGCGGTGATGGTGAGAATGTCGGCGTCCAGATCGATGTCGTTGGACAACGCGCCTTCGGAACCAAAACTGATCAGCGAATCCGTCATCGATGCGTATTCCGCAGATATCCAGTCCGTCGACCGCGTCGCTCCGACGATCCGAACTTCATCGATCGTTCCATCAAACGTACGGGTGGTGGCGCCGGCAAAGTTACCGATATGCAAGTCCTTCGCCGAGTCGTCGTCGGCCGCCCCGGCCGGTGTTTGCGTTTCCACAAGATCCTGCATCACACCGTTGATGTAAATGACCGGATCGTTGCTGATCGAACTGCTGTCATAAACAACCACCACATGTTGCCACTCGCCGAGGGTCAACGAACCCGTCTCCGTACTCCAGATTCCGCGGTCGGTTCCTGCGAAACCGACCTCCAGATCGATCGACTGGTTACCTGCATTGACCTGTAATCCCCACCCGCCATCTGCACTCGTCGCGGACGACTTGTCGAGAATATTTCCATAGTTGTTCTCGCCGAAACTTGTGGGATTGATCCAGGCGGAAAGCGTGCCCCCGCCTACAAAGAGGTTATCCAAAGAAATGTCCGAGCCGGCATTGATCGTATCGTCAACGCCATCGAACACCTGTCCATCGGCAAACTGCCCCCCGGAATCCGTTGACCCTGCGTTCGTCGCATGGTTTCCGGTCCCGCTCGAATCTAAGAAGTCATCGTTCAGATGGTAAACGCCGGCAAAATCCGTTCCCCAAGTTCCATCAGTGTTTTGTCCGTCCAGTGCACTCGAGTTTCCGTAGTACATCCAGATGCTGTCGGTCGTTGAACTCGCGTTAATTTGCGGGACCCGCACCCAAACGTAAGACGTCCCGGCTTCATTCCAATCCTCGATTTCATGATCCAGCACCGTGACGCCGTCCGAATCGACAAACCGAAGATCCTGTCCACCGTTCTGCGTCAGGCTGTAGTCGATGCGTGAGCTGTCAAGCTGAACGAGCACCGCGAAATCGGTCAGGTTTTCAATTCGATCGGCATTGTCAAACGCCAGTTCGCGGCGAGCCGTCCAGTCGTTGTTCCACCACGCGGATCCCGTCGCGACGGTGCCGTTTTCCGCGACGACTATGTTGTCATCATTGGCACTTACAGAATCGTTCTGGGCGGCGACGGTGATCGTCTTGGCAGCGATGTTACTGGTTCCACCATCGCCGTCTGAGAACACCCACTCCAGCTCGCGGTTGACGGTGCTGGGTGCATCCGAGACGTTTTCAAAAGTCATTGCACGCATTACCGCCTGCACCGCGGCGAGATCGGCCCCGCTGTTGAAGGTGATTGCGAGCGGGAGTGTGCCGCTCGTTCCGCCCGTAATCGTACCGACCGTAACGGCGCCGCCACCATCGTTGTACGTGACCGAGCTTCCTGCAACGCCAACCTGTCCAACTCCCGTTCCCTGGTTCTCGATCGCGAGCCGATCTTCCGCCGAACCGCCGGAAGTAATTTGCACTCTCAATTGACCGTTGTAAAAGTTGAGCGAGTCCGCGTCGGTGACCGTCGCTCCAGGGTCGATGACCGTCGCACCGTCACCTTCGGTATACGCCAGCGTCGCTCCGGCCACGTCGATCACCGGGTCCGCAACTCCTCCTGCGATGACCGTCGCCAAGGACGTGATCTCATCGTTCGACGAGCTGAGTCCTGTGTCGCCGCCCTCGAAGAACAGATCGATCGAACCCTGGGTGGTTACCGCTTGACCGGCCTGGGTCAAACGAAGAACGGCGACGTCATCTTTTGAAACCGATAGACCAGAAACATCATTGTCGTTCTTCTCGAGACTGACGAAGATGTCGCCGGCCTGAAATGTCGTGCCGTTGATCGTAATGTCAGACTGAACTAAATCCAACGACTGAACGTTGTTGTTTCCGGCGCCCAACCCCAAGTCATCGCCGTAAACGAGCGTTGTCATTGTTCCTGATGCAGACGCTGCGCCAGCGCCGACTTGGTTGGGGTCGAACTGGTAGATGTCGTTGGCGACCAGATCGGCGCTCGACAGCAGAAAGCTCCCTGTATTGACGATCGTTCCGCCGACATCCACGTCGGCTTGTACGAGCGAAACGCCCTGGATCTCATTGCCCACACCCGCGGCACTATGAAGCAATTCAAAGAAGTCACCGGATCGATAATCATTCCCTGCCGCGTCGACCGGCCGGAACACGAAAACGTCTTCGTTGGTCGCCGAGACACTTGTCGTGTCGCCGGTAAATGTCACATTGCGATCCACCGTGATCAGTATATCGCCGACCTCAAGATCAAAGGTGAATCCGCCTTGACCCAACGTCAGGGATTGACCGACATAGTGCAGCGCGTTGATGCTGAATCCGACGTCTCCCGCGGTCTGCAAAAAATCGCTTACCAAGCCAAACGTTCCTGAACTGGTGCCCGGTTCAATATGAAAGTTCGGATCGCCGATCGAAACGATGTCTTCGGAGGTCCAGTTATTGAGTCCGACGGTGCTTGAGTTCGAAGCATCACCGGCCGTTGACAGCAGAATTTTGATGTCGACGGGCAGCATGTTGATCGTCGCCGATTCGACCGCCGAACTGTAGGCGGACGTGCCCCCGTTTGACGAAACATTGACGCCCGTGGTGCCAGAAGGATTCCCATCGGTCGTATCCCAGGCGCGGAAGCTGAACTGCGCCGTGCCACTAAAGTTGCGATTCGGCAGGTAGCGAACCCGGTCATTTGCCGTGGTCGTCAACAATACAGCCGAACTGTCGCTTGCGCTGGCGATCGGGTTCCAAGAAGATCCGCCGTCCGTGGAAAACTGCCACTGACCGTTCGTGTTGTCAACGTTTGTAATCGCAATGCCTTCGACGGGGCTCGAATCCACATCGGTGATTCGGTCACCGCCAGCGCTCAAAATGACGTCGGAGATCAAGTCGCCGTTGCTGCGATCGTCGTTCTCAAAGATCTCGGTCAGCGTCATCGTGCCGCTGTTGTCCAGCACCGGTGCGTCGTTATCAGCCGTGATATCGACGTTGACGGTGCCGAGCGTTTGATCGGTTCCGCCGCCGGAACCGGTGTTGCCACCGTCGTTGACGACGACTTGGATCGTGTCGGCGTCGTTGCCGAAGGTTTGTGGCGTGCCGTGCAAGTATTGGACGTTGGTCGGCGTGTCCAGGAATGTGTTTAGGTCGGTCAGCGATCCGGTCAAGGTCAGCGTGCCCGTTCCAGATCCGCCGACCGTGACCCCGCCGCCGGTCGAAGCCGATAAATCTCCGCCGGTCGATGTGGTCAGTGTGACCGTCAAGTTGCCGCCGTTGTCATCCAGATCCGCCAAGTTGATGGCCGTCAGGTCGACGTTGCTGCTGACGTCCTCGGTGACCGCGATGTCGGTCGGCAATCCGGTGCCGGCCGGATCGTCGTTGGTCGCCGCGATCGAGATGTCACGCGTCTGTGTGTTCGAATCCGCAGCGCCGTCATTGACGGTGAAGGACACCGTTCGCGTCGCCGTGGTAGGATTGTCGCTGCTGTTGGTGTAGGTAATGCTCCGCAGCGCCGCTTCGTACTGGCTCACGGTTGCGGTTCCGGTCAGGGTCATGATCCCACTGCCAGCGTTCCAGACGCCACTGATGCCATTCTGATCGACGAACGTCAGTACGTCCTGCCCATTGGCGTAGTTGCCCAAAATTTGGACGACCGCCGATTCCAAATTGGTGTCGTCGACGTCGCTCAAGGTCAACGTCGAGGTGATCGCCAACGCACCGCCGTTCTCGGTGTAACTCAGTGATCCAGCCTCGATGGAGGATTCCACCGGAGCGTCGTTGACGGCGGTGATGTACATGTTGATATTCGACGCGGCGCTCGTTCCACCACCGCCGTCGGAAACGACACCACTTATGACGCGGGTGGCCGTCGACGGATTCTCTGAAACATTGCTATAGGTGATCGCCCTGGCCAATCCCTGGACCGCGGCGACGCTGGCGTTCACATTCAGATCGACTGCCAGCGCGGTCGCTCCCGTACCTCCGCTGAACGTCCCGATCAAGTTTCCTTCGTAGTAGACATTTGCACCGGTTGTGCTGATTTGCCCTGCGCCCGTGCCCACATTGCGGATTCCCAATCGATCGTCGACTGTCGCATTTGCCGTGATCGTAACGGTGAAGTTACCGCCATCGAAATTGGCTGAGTCCGAGTCAGTGACGGTGGCGAACCCGTCGTAAAGGGGCGCGTCGTTCTCGGTGTACAACGCATTAACGTTCGATGCAGTCAAGGTGGGTGCCTCGGAGACAACATACTCAACGCTCAACTCGGGTCGCAGTGAGGCCGTCGATGCTTCGGAGCTCTCGAAGTCGAAGCCGTTCACGTTGCTATTAAAAAGTGCCCAGCCGTTGTTTGTGCCCCCGTTGGACCACGTTTGCAACGCGTCCTCCAAGCCGGTGATCGTGTACAAGCCGAAACTGCTTAAGTCGGTGATCGATCCGTCCGCCGATGCGACATACTCGCTGCCCGACTGCAATCCACTGCCGAGCGAGTTGTAAGTTGACGTTTCGTCCCAAGAGGCCAACATCTCATGAAGCGACAAGGTGCCGGCCGCGTCGCCGGTCCCGACCGCATTGATCGTCAGGCTCGCGGAAACGATCGTTGAACCGAGCGGGATTTGCCCCGGGCCGGTTCCGAAGATACTGCCGAACTGAATCAACCCGACACCCTCAAATCCATTGTTATGATCCGCATCAACGACAACTGAAACGTCATTGCCATACGACGAGGCGGGCGAATCACCGTTGATACTGGTGTCCTGCGTTCCCGTGTAGCCGCCGATTCCCTCTTGGAACGTCGCGGTTTGTGTAGGAACGGTGCTGTACTGGACTTGAACGTTGTCAGCATAGAAATAGGCTTCAGTCGATCCTGATCCGATGAAGCGAATTTGTGTGTTACTTGCAATGTAGGCCGTTAGATCAAAGGATGCGCCGGTTGTACCGTTTGTCGACGAAAGGCTATACGACTGCAGAGTATTCCAACTGCTGCCGCCGTTGTCCGAAACTTCAATGGCAACGCTACCACCGCCTCCGTCGATATCGACGCGTCGGTAGTCAAAGGTAAGTGTTGCTGAAACCGCACCTGAAAGGTCGACTTCCCGGCTCATGCCGTCATTTGTGATCGTAACCCCGTCTCCACCGAGACGAAATTCGCCACCGGTGACTCGAACGTCACCCGATCCCGTGCCGTCGCTTTCGCCGAGTTCTTGCCAATTTGCGGACCAGTTTTCTGACCCATCGTTGTTGCTGAAACTGTTGGTGGAGAATTCGTCTCGCACGGTACTGGTTGCCAGCAAATGTGCCCAATCCTGCTGCACGTCTACGCGAAACGCGACGTCCGTCTGGATCTGTCCTGTTTCGTACTCCAGGTCCCAGTCACCACCAAGTGAATGATGTCCCGTTGCATCGTTGCTTGCCGCAACGTCGCATTCGCAAAGTTCGGCGAGGGCCTCGATCAGATGGCGTCCTTCTGTCGTACTTGCCAGGTCACAGCCGTAAATCAATAGATCGGCGTCCGCGTCCAGTGATCCCGCCCACGCCGCAATATGACCGGCGAAACCGTTCGCCGATTCCTGATCCAACCGCGTGTTGCCGAGTTGAATTCCGTCGCCATTTCCGTGGCTGAGGATGTGGATCGCATCGACGCCGGACATGTCAGCCAGCGTCTGCGTGATTTGGGCGATCCCGTCTTCGTCGGAAGACAGGCGGACGATGGACCACTGAGTGCCGTCATCAGAATGATCGCGCAGCCCCGCCAGCAATGTCTCAGCGTCCTCAACTCCTGCGTCGACGAAGACAACTTCCAGCGGGCGTGAAGGATCAAACGCTGGCCTGTCGACCCGATCGTTTGATTCAGCCTCAGCCGATTCTGCATCGCTCGGATCAACCGAATGGGCACCGAAAAACGGGTCCGACGTTCCCGCCGGATCGGATTCGAGCAGCTGGGTCATCAACGCGTCGAGGATTCCGACATCCCCGTGCGCAGGCGCATCACCGGCATCGAACCCGTCCGCGCTGAGCAGGATTCGGTCTTCCAATTGGTAGAATTCAAAGACGCGTTCGTTCTTTTGAACAGGCAAGGTGGTGGATCCAAATCTAAAACATCGCGACCAGTAAGAAACGACATTTGACGCCCTCCGCACTCGTCGTTTTTCACTTTTCAAACCTATGTCGGTGTGAATGCAATGCGGTGAAGAACTTCCGCTACGGCGGTCAATGCAGGAGAACCGACGTGGTGGATTGTCCCGATCGTAGCGATCACTCCCGTTTGCACGCGTTGGCAGCGGACCTTGGGCGATGCCCAAGGCTATGGCTGTAAACGGCCGTTGGCCGAAACCATGCACTCAGACCAGATCTGACACGCAAAAGATGTGTAGACACCAATGCTCTCTGGCAGGGTCGCGGAAGAGTGTGCGCTCGGAGCGGGAAGGGTTGCTGCGACGCCCGCGAACGCTGGACGAAGTGAACGTCTATTTCCTGCGGTTGAGCAACGCTTCGAGTCCCTCGTCCGGCGCAGCCCCAACGCTACGATAGGCCGAGAGCATGGCGATCGGATCGATGAACCGCCATGCGGGCAAGCTAGATGCGAACACTGTCATCAGGGCGCCGCCGCGTAGTGCCCAGAACACGTATCCGATGGAAAACACGCTCATCCCGGCGCCCGCGGCCCCGACGTAAACCAGCATCGGAGATTCTTCGTGCTGCTCGAGATCATCCCACTGAGTCCAGAGGATCGCTTGTCGAATGTCCTGTTGAAGCAAACGTTCCAGTTGCGTCGATTCGAATGAAGACGACCTTCCAGCGGAAACCTGGTTGTCGGAGACTCCGTACGCGTCAAAGAGCCGTCCCGCTGCACCGCCTTGCAATTCGCCGGGCAGGTCAGCGTCGACGCCCGCAGGGTTCCCCCCACCGATACTTGATGCATTCCGTGCAGCTCGTGCGGCGGCGTCCAGTGCGGCTTGGATCGCCGCGGCATCGCTGCTAGCGGACGGGTCGGTTTGAGACTCGTCTGACGAATCACTTTCGGACAACGGATCCGATGCATCTTCCGTGGCGGTTTGGCTCTCTGACGTTGTTAAAGCCTCGGGTTCGATCGTCGGATCCGAGGGCGAACGCGTCACCGGCGAATGCCCCGTTGCCGGGAGAACCTCAATCGTCACCTCGACCGCGCCACTGACCAGCAAACCATCGGTCACCGAATAGAAAAACGAATCTTGTCCAAAGAAGCCGGCGTTGGGTGTGTACGTGAACGCGCCACCGGGCTGCAATGAAAACGTCCCATGGTTCGGACCGGTCACGAGGATCGTCGACATCGCATCTCCGTCCACATCCCTGTCATTAAAAATCACTCCCGGGTCAGCCACCGACAACGTCGCAGCGGGACCAACCGCGTAGGAATCCGAGGTGGCAACGGGAGCATCGTTGACGGGGGTGATTGTCAGTTGAATCGATTGGGCAAGTGTGTCGGTTCCGCCGCCGTCATCCATCACCTGATACAAGAAGTAAGTCGGTCCGCCGTTGATACCTTCAGAGGGTTTGAACTGCATTCCCCGGATCTCTGCCAAGCTGTACGTGGACGTGGTGACGGTGGTCACCCCATCGGCCAAGAAGATTTCTCCGAGGGACGCAGACGGCACCAGGGTCACTTGATAGGTCAGTGTTTGAGTTAGTTCGTCGCTTCCGCCGCCGGGCCCGTAGTTGACCGAACCCAATCCCAGTGACGTGAATCCGGAATTCTCTAGTACCGTCAAATCATTCAACGCGCCGGCGGTCAGCACGGGTACGTCGTTGATCGGAGTGGCAGTCATCATTTTGACTCCCGTGACCGGTGGTGCCAATCCATCGTCGACGCTGGTCGCGATCGTGAAGTCGTTCGCGTAATCCGCAGTCGGCGAGAACGTGACGCCGGCCAGCAGCGCATTGACATCCGCCACCGCACCGCTGGCGGTCCAAACGCCGGCGGCAAAGGACGACGTCACCGCGCCCGACGTGCCGGTGCTCAACGATCCGGCTGCTGCGTCAGAGAGCGTCAACGTCACCGTCAAATTGGCGTCATCGATATCGCTGACCACGATGTCCGTCAGGTCCAGCGAAGCGTCCTCGGTGTAGGTTTCGGCCGCGCTCAGGTTTGTGCCCAGGGGAGCGTCGTTGATCGCGGTGATGGTCACCTTCACTGTCGCCGTGTCGGTTCCGCCGTTGCCATCATCGACTTGATAGGTGAACGAATCGATCGCCGTTTGTCCCAGCGCGAGATAATCGAACACGCCGTTGGGATCATACTGGTAGTCCCCTCCCGCAGCGACGGTCAACAGGGCTCCCGATGGCAAGGTCAGCGTCGAACCGACATTCGCCCCGCTGCCGTTGACCTGGGTGACGGTCAGCGGATCTCCCTCTCCATCGAGATCATTGCCCAGAATTCCGTCGGCCAGATTGATGGTCAGCGTGGTGTCCTGATTGGTCAGATAGCCGGTCCACTGCGGCCCGACCGTGCCAGAACCCCCATCGACGAGTGATCCCGTATTGGCATTGGCTGTCAAGTCAGCGGTGCTCGCCCCCGCCCCTTCATCAAAGCTCCAATAACCGATCAGGCCCGTTTCGGTTCCGGCCAAGGGTTGATCAACACTGGTGCGGATTTCGTTCTGAGTCCTGGAGACGTTCCAAATTCGAACTTCGTCGATCTCTCCGGAAAAATATTGCCCGACCGGGTTGTTTTGTCGGCCGCCGACGATGAAGTCATCCTTTGTTGGGTGCGCATCCCCGATGCTGCCCGAACCATAGTAGGTTTCGACCAGATTGCCGTTGACGTAAGTGCTCATCGTGCCGTTGTCATAGACCACCGAAACGTGAGTCCATTCATTGAGCGGGACGATAGACCCGGTGTCATGCCAGGCCCAACCGGGCGTGGTGTTCGCGACGGCCCACCGCAGGTTGCCCGTCGACGTGATGCCGATTTCGTACTCGCCTTCCTTGTTCAGAATGATGCTGGATGACGCCGGATAAGCATCGGGGCGAATACGGGCCTCCATGGTCAGTTGGTTGCTGACTTCCAGAACAGCGCTGACACCCATATTCACCGCGTCGTCGATGCCGTCAAATTTCAGTCCGTGGTGGTCGTCGACCGCGACCGGGTCATCATCGACGGTTGTCACAGACAGGGACCGTTGTGACGTATTGCTCGTGCCTCCGTCGCCGTCGGTCACCACAAAATCGATCGTGCGCAGCGATGAAGAGGGATCGTCCGAGACGTTGAAATAGCTGACCCGTCGTCCGACTTCCTGAGCAATCGTGGGTGTGCTGTTGCCATTAAACGTGACCACCAGCGGTGCCGTCCCCGTGCCACCGGCCAGCGTCCCGACTTGTGTGCCGCTGTGATAAACCCCCGTCCCCAGCAAGGTGATCGCACCGCCGGGCGAGATCGTCAATCGATCGTCTGCGGTGGCGTTCGTTGAAATCGTGACCGTCAATTGTCCGCCGTTGAAATCAACGGGATCCACATCCGTGATCGTCAGCAGTGAATCCACGACTGTCGCCACGGCATTTTCCGAATAAGCCGCCAGGCCTCCGGAGCTGCCGGTGACCGGCGCATCGTTCACGTCGGTCACGGTCAGGCTGGCGGTTTCAGCCGCACTGCTCAGTGCCGTGACGCTGCCGCGAACGGTCGCGTCAATTTTGGTTCCTTCCGTCCCGCTGGTTTGGTCCCAGCCATAGAAATCAAAACTGGCCGTCGTGCCTGATTCGCCGTTGGGGATGAAACGAACCAGGTCGACCGGTCGCAACAACAATGCCGATGAATCGGAGACTCCGCTGAGGGTCAACCAGGACGATCCTCCGTCGGTGGAATACTCCCAGGTGCCGTTGCCACTGGACAGCGAGGTGATCGCGACGCCTTCGATGGCTCCGCTGTCAACGTCGGTGATCCGGTCACCACCGGCGCTGGCAAGGACCGCACTGATCGTGTCGCCGGCGTTGTTGGTTTGGTCTTCATTGATCGACGTCAATGTCATGCTGCCGGTGTTGTCGACCACGGGAGCATCGTTCACGCTGGTGACAACAATGTCTGCCGATTCGATCGCCGTAGAGAACGCGGACGTGCCACCATTGGCTGCGGTGCTGACTTTCGTGCCGGCGGTTCCCGCGGATTGGTCCCAACCGCGATAGTCAAAGCTGGCGGTCGTTCCATTCTGCGCGTCGGGCACGAATCGCACCAGATCGCTGCCCCGCAACAACAGTGCCGACGCGTTAGAAACCGAACCGATGTCGGTCCAATTCGCCCCGGCGTCCACCGAGTATTGCCAAGTGCCGCCGCCACTGACCAGCGCCGTGATCGCGATCCCTTCCAATGCCCCGGCGTCCACGTCGGTCATCCGGTCACCACCGGCGCTGGCGATGATCGATGCGACGGTGTCTCCGCCGTTTGCCGTCTCGTCCTCGGTAAGAGTCGAAAGCGTCGTCGTACCCGCAGGATCATACACCGGCGCGTCGTTGACATCCGTGACCGTGATCGCAGCCGTTTCGGTGACCGAGCTGAACTCGGTGATTCCGCCGTTGGAGGACGTGTCGACTTTGGTTCCGAACGCCCCGATGGATTGGTCCCAGGCGCGGAAGGTCACATCGGCTGACGTGCCGCCGACGCCATTGGGCACCAGTCGAATCAGATCGTTTGAACGCAACAACAACGCCGACGTGTTCGATACAGCTCCGATGTCACTCCAGGATCCCCCGGCATCGGTCGAGAACTGCCAGGTGCCGTTCCCGTTGTTCCAAGACGTGATCGCAATCCCTTCGACCGCCCCGATGTCAACGTCGGTGATGCGGTCGCCACCGGCGCTCAACAGGACACTGGCGACCGTATTGCCCGAATTGGCCAGATCGTCTTCGGTGATGGACGTTAGCGTCATGACGCCGCTATTGTCCAGCACTGGTGCGTCATTGACATCCGTCACCGTGATCGAGGCAACTTCGGTGGCGACACTGTAGGGCGTCGTCGCACCGTTGATGGAGGTGTCAGCGGTGGTGCCCGCGGTTCCGGTCGCCTGATCCCAGGCCCGGAACGTGACCGTGGGCGGAGTTCCGTTCTTGGCGTCGGGAACAAAACGCAGCAGATCATTTTCGCGCAACAACAGCGCCGAGGTGTCCGACACGGTTGCGACATTCGACCACGACGAGCCACCGTCGATCGAGTACTGCCAATAACCGTTACCGTTGTCGGTTGCGGTCACCGCAATGCCTTCGACCGGTCCAAAATTGACATCGGTGATGCGATCCCCGCCGGCGCTGGCGATGATCGCAGCCACCGTATCACCGACGTTGTTGACTTGGTCTTCGGTGATGGTCGTCAGGGTCATCACCCCCGAACTGTCCAGGATTGGAGCATCGTTGACCAACAGCGAAGCCGTGTCGCTGGCGATGGAAAACGCGGTCGTCGTTCCATTGACCGAAGCATCGGCCAACGCTCCGTTAACGCCCGACGTTTGATCCCAACCTCGGAAGGTGATTGCCGAGGCGATCTGGCCGTTGTAGTCGGGGTCCGGCTGGAAATAGAGTCGTGTGCTGGCGTCGGCGGCGAGCAGTCGCGCCGAGCTGTCGCTAACCGCTCCGAGCGGATTCCAATTGGCCCCATTGTCGACCGAATAAAACCACGAACCGTTGGTCGTGTCGGCTGCCGTCACGGCGATCCCCAGCAACGCCCCGATGTCAACGTCGCTGATGTTGTCGACTTGACCGGAGGGAGAAGCGAAATCAACGAGCGAGGTAATCAACGTACCGACCGCCCCGACCGGCGCCGGGGCGTCTTCGTATTGACCGTCCAGGATCGGGCTTTCGCTTGAATCCAGAACCGGCGCGTCGTTGACATCGGTCACCGTGATGGATGCGACTTCGGTTGCCGAACTGAAGGGCGTCGCCGCCCCATTGCTGGAAGCATCGACGACGGTCCCGGCCACTCCGGACGCCTGATCCCAAGCCCGGAATGTAACCGTCGGCGCGGTACCGTTCTCCGCATCGGGCACAAACCGCAAGAAATCGCTGTCGCGCAGCAGCAGTGCCGCAGTGTCGGAAACGCTCGGGACGCTCGACCAGTTGGTGCCTCCGTCGAGCGAATATTGCCAGCTTCCGTTGCCGTTGTTGGTCGCGATCAAGGCGATCCCTTCGACCGCACCGGGATTCACGTCGGTGATCCGGTCCCCGCCGGCGGTGGCGATGATCGACGCCACGCTGTCACCCGCGTTGGTCACCTCGTCTTCGTTGATCGTTGTCAGTGTCATCGACCCGGTGTTGTCCAACACCGGAGCGTCGTTGACCAACTGAGATGCCGTATCGGTCGCGGCGGAAAACGCGGTCGTCGTCCCGTTGATCGACACATCGGCCAGAGAACCGTTGCCGCCGGTTGTTTGATCCCAGGCGCGGAACGTTAGCGCACTGGCGACCTCGCCGGTGTACCCGGGGTTGGGTTGAAAATAGACACGTGTGTTTGCATCGGCCGCCAGCAATCGGGCCGAACTGTCGCTGACCGGTCCCATCGCGATCCAATTCGATCCGCCGTCGATCGAATAGAACCAGGTTCCGTTACTCGCATCGACACCGGTCACCGCGATTCCCAGCATCGAACCGCCATCCACATCGGTGACGTTATCGAGTTCACCGGACGGCGTCGCGTCGTCGACCAACGAAGTGATCAACGTGCCCACCGCACCGACCGGTGCAGGTGCATTCTCCGCCACGCCTTCCAATTCCGGGCTGGCGGCGGAATTCAGGACGGGAGAGTCATTGACGCTCGTGACGGTGATGTCGGCGGTTTCGATCGACGTGCTGAATGCCGAACTGCCACCGTTGGTGGACGTGTCGTCCTTCGTTCCGAACGTTCCGCTGGTCTGGTCCCAGGCCCGAAAATCAAAACTCGCCGAAGTGGCGTTGCGGCCGTTGGGGACAAACCGAACCAGATCCGTGTCTCGCAGCAGAAGCGCAGAGCTGTCCGAAACGCTGCCGACGGCCAGCCAGGTGCTACTGCCGTCGGTCGAGTATTCCCAGTCACCGTTGCCATCGGCGGTCGCCGTGATCGCAATGCCTTCGAGTGATCCCGAGTCGATGTCGGTCACTCGATCACCACCGGCGCTGGCGATGATCCAAGCCACGGAGTGTCCGGCGTTGGACGATTCGTCTTCATTGATCGTGCTCAACGTCATCGTGCCAGTGTTATCCAGCACCGGAGCATTATTGCTGTTGACGATCAGATTCGACGAAAACTCGGACGTCGCGTTGGTGGTCAAGTCCGTCGCCGTTGCCGAGATGACTTCACCGACTGCGACTGCGGATCCCAGCGTCGGACTGAACGATGCATCGCCGGTTCCATCGGCCGTGACGTTCACAAAGCCCAGAAAACGCTGGCCTTCGCCGTAGCCGCTGGCGTCACCGGTCGCATTGGCAAAAAACTCAATCCGGAACGAGCGACCGGGCGTCGACGCCAGCGTGCCGACGATCGTCGTCGAGGGTCCCGATGCGACCGCCGTGAGCACAGGGAAATTCTGTAAATCGTTGGCACCGAAATCCAGGTCCGGGGTGGGAGTCAATTCGCCGTCATTGACCGTCACACCGTCGCCTCCCAAATCGATCGCCAAACCACCGTTGGAATGAATCGAGTTGCCGAGAATGGAATTGCCGGTTCCCGACGATTCAACCTGAACACCGTCGCCGACGCTGTAGGCGATCACGTTGGCTTGACCGGCTGTCGTGCCGCCGATCGTGTTGCCGGATCCGGCGATCGCAATTCCATCGCCTTGGTTGGCCAAGGCACTCATGCCGGTCGCATCGGTGCCGACGTAATTGCCCTGCACCACGGTACCACTGACCCCCGCACCGATTTCAATCCCGGCGCCATCGTTTCCACCGATCAGATTGCGATCCGCGACCGCCGCGCTGCCGATTGTATTGTTGTTGGCAACGATCGTGATCCCGTCCTGCAGATTACCCAGATCGGAACCACCACTGCTGTCGGTGCCGATGAAGTTACCGAGAATCGAGTTGCCGGTGCTGGCGATTTGGATTCCGCCGAGTTCAAACCGGTTGATCACCAGTCCCCTGATCGTGCTGCCATCGCTACCTGCGCCAAGGTCCAGGCCAAATGTCGTTCCGGCGGACGATCCGTCGAGCTGGATCTGGAGTACCGCATCGTCACCGGTCGACAACGTGTTCACCGACGAACCGGATTGGGTGTAGCCGTCGATCAAGACCGCGTCCGTGATCGTCGGGAGCGCAGTCGAAAGAGAAATCGAATGCAGCCCTGGCCCGCTGAGATTGAATTCGATGGTGTCCAACCCCGACAATGCGTTGGCATCCAAGATGGCTTGGTGCAGTGATCCGGCACCGGTGTCGTTCACATTCGTGACGGTAAACGTCGCCAACGCGCCGCTCCAGTTCTGTTGCGACTGGACATCAAACGCGACAGACGTCTCGATCGCACCCAACGTGTACTCCAAGTCCCAATCGCCGCCGAGTGCCTGGTGCCCCGTCACATCGTCGCTGGCCGCGACATCGCAATCACACAGGACCGCGATCGAATCCACCAAGGCACGTCCGTCGTCGGATCCGGCCAAGTCACATCCATACAGCAACAAGTCGGCATCGGGATCCAAGGCACCGCCCCACAAAGCGATGTCGCCCGAATACGCCCAAATCGTCTCGGAGTCCAGCCGCGCGTTGCCAAGTTGCAGCCCCTGTCGATCCCCATGGCTGACCAGATGGACCGCGTCGACACCGGAGAGTTCACCGAGCGCTTCGGTGATCTGGCGTATCCCATCTTCATCCGATGACAGACGGACGACCCACCACTGCGTTCCATCGACGGACTGGTCGCGAAGTCCGTCCAACAGCACTTCGGCGTCCTCCACCGATTCATCGATGAAGACGACTTCGAGCGGACGTGACGGATCGAAGCGAGGAGACTCGACGGACTGGCCGAGAAATGATTGTTCCGATTCGGCGACAGCAATCTCGCCGAGAGCAGAGTCGCCCCACTCGTCCGCGGCGCCTGCCGGACCCGATTCGAGCATCTGAACCAACATCGAGTCGAGAAGCTCGACGTCCGCCGGTGTATCCGCCGCACCCTCTGCAAAACCCTCTGCACTGAGCAGTATTCGGTCTTCCAGCAAGTAGAAGTCGAAAACGCGTCTGGGTTTCTTTACAGTCAAGGATTCGTTCCGGGCTTTCACAGAAGGTCGACAAACGCACATCGACCCCACATCGATCGGCAGGGCTCTTCCAAAGGTAGGATGCGAACCGGCGGAACCGGATGAGATCTTTGCTCGGTCTCGTCAATGACGGACAACCTCGACGAGGGATCTTGCCGATCGCAGTGATCAACCTGAAGTTAACGATTGCAACCCGAATGCTCCGCCAACTTTTCAACTTAGGGTGCCGCGGAATCACCTCTGCTCAATAGCGACTCCAACCCCTCGTCGAGTTTCGATTGTGAACTACGATAGGCCGACAGCATCGCGATCGGATCGATGAATCGCCATGCCGGAAGGCTCGATGCGAACACCGACATCAAGGCGCCTCCGCGCAATGCCCAGAACACATAACCGACCGAAAACACGCTCATCCCTGCTCCGGCGGCGCCCACCACCACGGTCACGGGAGACTGTTCCTGCTCCTGATAATCATCCCACTGCGTCCAAACGATCGCTTGCTGCAAATCTTGCTGAAGCAAGCGTTCGAGCTGCTCGAGTTCCGGCGAATACGAGAGAACAAAGTTTGCCGAGTTCTGAACGGTTGTGTAGGAGGCGATGAGCCGCTGCTCTGACGCCGCCAACTCATCCGCCGTGCGTTCCGCCGCAGCACGCTCCGCCGCTTCGTTTGACGACCGTTCTCCCACGCCCCCTTGAATCGGTGAAACGAGCGGAACGGCAATGGCTGATGAACTGCCCCCGTCATCGGTCGACTCACTCGCTTCGCTCTCATCGGCCGCATTGTCGGTTTCCGTTTCGAATTCCGACTCCGACTCAGACTCCGTCAGCGTTTCCGAATCCGGTGTTTCGTCCGCCACAACTTCGTCGCCCGGAAGCGGATTGGACGTGCCGTCCACCGGCGCGACAACCGGCACTTCAAGGACCACCTCGGCGACATTGCTCGAAAGCGTCCCGTCGGTGACTCGGTAAAAGAACGAGTCTTGGCCGAAGAAGCCCGCGTTCGGTGTGTAGGTGAAATTGCCGCCCGGATCCAAACTGAACGTGCCGTTGGTCGGCCCGGCAACCAACACGATCGCCAGCGTATCACCATCGATGTCGGTGTCGTTGAAGATCACCCCCGCCACTCCCACGGACAACGTTTCACCGATCGGCACCGTGAACGCTTCCCCGGTCGCCGCGGGAGCTTCATTGACATCCGTGACGGCGATCGAGTTCGTCATCGTGGTCGTCGAACCATCACTGCTCGTGGCCCGAACCGTGATCGTTTCGCTCGACGACGTTTCGTGATCCAGCGCTCCGGCGACTCGGACAATCCCCGTCGTGGTTTCGATCGAGAATCGACCGCCGGCGTCGTCGTCGAGCGAATACGTGACTGTGGCCCCAGCGTCTGCGTCGCTTGCCAGTGCGGTGATCCCGACGAGGGTTCCGGACACCGCGTCCTCGGCAACGGAATTGGCCGACGGATCAACGTCAGCAATCGCGCTGATCGCATTGTCGTTGACGGGAGTCACCGTGATGGTGAAGCTCCCGGCGATCGCCGACGCGCCGTCTTCACCGCCATCGGCGAGCGTAAACCCAAAGCCATCGCCGGCCGTCTCGCTGTCGTCGTGACTGTACGTCACGTCTCCATTGTCCAGATCCGCCTGGGTAAAGGAATCGCCGAGCGAGAGCGTTCCGAATCCCGCCAAAGTCAGTGTCCCGTTGTCGACGTCGTCCGTCAGGGTGTACGTCAAGTCCATCGAAGCGTCGTCAACGTCACTACCGCTGAGCATGCCCGGCGTGATCGCGACTCCCGTCGATCCCTCGGCAACCGTCATCCCTGTATTCGATACCAAGTTCGGTGAATCATTGACCGCAGTGATATCGACATTAACCGTTCCGATCGTTTGATCTGTTCCGCCACCGCTGCCGGTGTTGCCGCCGTCGTTGACAACGACTTGGATCGTGTCGGCGTCGTTGCCGAACGTGTGCGGCGCAGAGTGCAAGTACTGAATGTTGGCCGGCGTATCCAAGAACGTGTTCAAATCGGCGAGTGTTCCGGTCAGGGTCAGCGTGCCCGTGCCGCTGCCACCCACGGTCACTCCGCCGCCGGTCGATGCCGATAGATCGCCGCCGGTTGAAGTCGAAAGCGTGACGGTCAGGTTGCCGCCGTTCTCATCCAAGTCCGCCAGGTTGAGCGCCGAGAGATCGACGTTGCTGCTGACGTCTTCGGTGACCGTGATGTCTGTCGGCAGGCCTGCACCCGTCGGATCATCGTTGGTCGCCGCGATCGAGATGTCGCGGGTTTGCGTGTTGGAATCCACGTCTCCATCGTTGACCGTGAACGCAACGGTGCGGGTCAACGTCGATGGGTTGTCGCTGCTGTTGGTGTAGGTGATGCTCCGCAGGGCCACTTCGTACTGGGCGACCGTCGCGGTGCCGGTCAGCGTCAGCGTGCCGGCGCCCGCGTTCCAGACGCCGCTGATGCCGTTCTGATCCACGAACGTCAATACGTCTTCGCCGCTAGCGTAGTTTCCGGTGATTTGGACGACGGCAGATTCCAGGTTCGTGTCGTCGACATCGCTCAGCGCCAGCGTCGACGTGATCGCCACCGCGCCATCGTTTTCCGTGTAGGCCAACGTGCTGCCTTCGATCGATGCTTCCACCGGAGCGTCGTTGAAATTACTGACCGTCCAATTGAACGTGCTGCTGGTCGTCGTGCCGGCGCCATCATCGACGGTAAAATCGAAACTGTCCGATGAAGTTTGGCTGCCGTCGTGATCGTAGGTGATCAGGCCCGCATCGATGTCGGCCTGGGTAAACGTGTCACTGACGCTTAACGCAGAACCGAGACGGTACAGGGTTCCGTTGGCTGGCACCGCATCAACCGTGTAAACCAATTGCGAGTCCGTGTTGTCCACGTCGGTCGTTTCCAGCATCGCCGTGGTCACCGTGTTGCCGACCGAACCTTCCGGGACCGTGTCGCCGGTGTTGGTCGCCAGCACCTGTTCGTCGTTGACGGCCGTGATATCGACGTTGACCGTGCCGATCGTCTGATCCGTTCCGCCACCGGAACCTGTGTTGCCGCCATCGTTGACGACCACTTGGATCGTGTCGGCGTCGTTACCGAACGTGTGTGGCGTGCCGTGCAAGTACTGAATGTTGGCCGGCGTATCCAAGAACGTGTTCAAGTCGGCGAGTGCTCCGGTCAGGGTCAGTGTTCCAGTGCCCGATCCACCCACGGTCACTCCACCGCCGGTCGAGGCCGATAAATCGCCGCCGGTGGACGTCGAAAGCGTGACCGTCAAATTGCCACCGTTGTCATCCAGGTCCGCCAAGTTGAGCGCCGACAGATCGACGTTGCTGCTGACGTCTTCGGTGACCGTAATGTCGCTCGGCAGTCCGGCGCCCGTCGGATCATCGTTCGTCGCGGCGATCGAGATGTCACGCGTCTGCGTGTTCGAATCCACGTCACCGTCGTTGACAGTGAACGAAACCGTGCGTGTCGCCGTCGACGGGTTGTCGCTGCTGTTGGTGTAGGTGATGCTCCGCAGTGCCGCTTCGTACTGGGCCACCGTCGCGGTGCCGGTCAGCGTCATCGTCCCACTGCCCGCGTTCCAGACGCCGCTGATTCCGTTCTGGTCGACGAAGCTCAACACATCTTCGCCGCTAGCGTAGTTTCCGGTGATTTGAACCACGGCCGATTCCAGGTTTGTGTCATCACTGTCGCTCAGCGCCAGCGTCGACGTGATCGCTACCGCGCCGTCATTTTCCGTGTAGGCCAGCGTGCTGCCTTCGATGGAGGCTTCCACCGGAGCATCGTTGACATTACTGACCGTCCAATTGAACGTGCTGCTGGTCGTCGTCCCAGCGCCGTCGTCGACGGTGAAGTCGAACGAATCGCTCGTCGTTTCCGAGCCGTCGTGATCGTACGTGATCAGACCCGCATCGATGTCCGCTTGCGTGAAGGTGTCGCTGACGTTCAACGCTGAACCGAGACGGTACAGGGTTCCGTTGGTCGGCACCGCATCAACCGTGTAAACCAATTGGCTGTCCGTGTTGTCGACGTCGGTCGTTTCCAGCATCGCCGTGGCCACGGTGTTGCCGACCGAGCCTTCCGGGACCGTGTCACCGGTGTTGGTCGCCAGCACCTGCTCATCATTGACCGCGGTAATATCGACGTTGACGGTGCCGATCGTTTGATCCGTTCCACCGCCGCTGCCGGTGTTGCCGCCGTCGTTGACAACGACTTGGATCGTGTCGGCGTCGTTGCCGAACGTGTGCGGCGCAGAGTGCAAGTACTGAATGTTGGCCGGCGTATCCAAGAACGTGTTCAAATCGGCGAGTGTTCCGGTCAGGGTCAGCGTGCCGGTTCCCGATCCACCCACGGTGACTCCGCCACCGGTCGATGCCGATAGATCGCCGCCCGTCGATGTCGATAGCGTGACGGTCAGGTTGCCGCCGTTCTCATCCAAGTCACTCAGGTTGAGAGCCGACAGATCGACATTGCTGCTGACGTCTTCGGTCACCGTGATGTCACTCGGCAATCCCGTCCCCGTCGGGTCATCGTTGGTCGCCGCGATCGAGATGTCGCGGGTTTGCGTGTTGGAATCCACATCGCCATCGTTGACCGTGAACGCAACGGTGCGGGTCAACGTCGATGGGTTGTCGCTGCTGTTGGTGTAGGTGATGCTCCGCAGCGCCGCTTCGTACTGGGCCACCGTTGCCGTGCCGGAAAGCGTCAGCGTGCCGGCCCCCCCGTTCCAAACGCCGCTGATCCCATTTTGGTTCACGAACGTCAGCACGTCTTGGCCGTTGGTGTAGTTGCCAGTGATCTGAACCACGGCAGATTCCAGATTAGTATCATCGACATCGCTCAGAGTCAACGTCGACGTGATCGCCACCGCGCCGTCATTTTCCGTGTAGGCCAGCGTGCTGCCTTCGATCGATGCCTCTACCGGAGCATCGTTGACATTACTGATCGTCCAATTGAACGTGCTGCTGGTCGTCGTGCCCGCGCCGTCGTCGACCGTGAAGTCAAAACTGTCCGATGAAGTTTGGCTGCCATCATGATCGTACGTGATCAGGCCCGCATCGATGTCGG
>NZ_JANZKV010000097.1 GCF_025060895.1 Stieleria sedimenti
CTAAAGCCTGGACACCAACAAGTGTGTGGGGGATTCATGGCAAAAATGCAAATTCGTTCGTGTTCAACAGGGTTCGGCAGACGAGCGACAGACTCGTTTGTCGGGCAATGCCCAAGCAGGCATCCAGTTCGTCCGTCTCTGGCTGGCGTGACAACAACAATTCAAAGCAGCGGCTGATCGCCGCTTTCAACTCCCCACCAGATTCTTCCTTCGCACGCTCGGCAATCAACTCGGATTGGTGGATCACAAAGTCGCTGTTCATCAAATTCAACGCTTGCAAGGGAGTCGTCGAGACGGGACGTTTGGCACGCACCTGACCGCAATCGGGAAAGTCAAACGCGGTGAACATCTGGTCGTCGACGCGACGCATGCGTTCTTGGTACAGCATGCGGCGCCACGTTTCCGGACCGTAGTTTTTGACGACTTCCCACTGTGCATAGGTTTTCTTTTCGTTGTGAATTCGGTAGCTGCGACCGCCGACGGTTCGATCCAGTGATCCCGACGCCTGCAGGATCGAATCGCGAATCACTTCCGCCTCCACGCGTTTGGGCGGAAACCGCCACAACAGCGCCGAACCGGCGTCCTTGGCGATGCCCTCTGGCCGCGGCGCACTCGACTGACGGAAGGCCGCCGACATCACCATTTGGCGGATCATCGATTTGATGGACCAAGCTTCGTTGCCCGAGACCGTCGGCTGAACGAACTCCGCAGCCAACCAATCCAACAGTTCCGGATGCGTCGGTGCGGCGCCCGCTTTACCGAAGTCGCTGGTCGTTGGAACAATGCCGCTGCCGAAAACGTGGTGCCAAAGTCGGTTGACCATCACCCGTGCGGTCAACGGGTTTTCTTCGCTGCTGATCCATTTGGCGAACTCGGCCCGCCGTTGGGGGCCGGGCGCTTCCTGTGTCAGCCCCAAGTCGCCATCAAAGATGGCCGGCCCCGCCGGGTCGACTTCGTCGCGCGGGTTTTCGGGGCTGCCACGAAGCAGCACGCGGGTCACTTCGGGGCGGACGAATCGGCCGACGAAGCTTGGACGCGGCCCTTCTTCGGCCAAGGTTTCGATTTGATTTTGGATCTCCTGGAGCGCCGCTTTGCGTTCGGGATGTTTTTTGTCCAATTGAGTGTTGACGAACCAAGTCCCAACCCAAGGCTGCCAGGTCCCGTCACTCTGGAGCACATCGACGTCGTATTCGTATCGCGGCAGGTACGGTTTCTTGTCCAGATAATCGGTGTCGTAGAAGTACTCGCGGTTGCTGCTCAGCCGAAGCCGACTGATCTTTTCGGGCTGTTCAAAATCGAACTGCACGTAGGGCTGCTCGTCGGAACCCTTGTCCTTCTTTGCCCGCCAAGCCATCGTGCCGTATTCGCCGTCGTTGACGCGTTGAATCGGATTGCGGCCTTCCACACCGTCTGCGGGGAATCCGGAAACCTTGGTGCCGCGGCGTTTGTGGGCGAGGTTTTCACCATCGGTGTCGGGGCCGAACACTTCCAGCTCATCCAAGCCGACGTTTCCCATCTTGAATCGGACACGGATTGCTTTGGTCGTGACGGGGTTGAAGTGCATTTCACGAAACGCCCCCCAATCCTCTTCCCAACCGCCGATCGGCCGCAACACCGCGCGCTGCTTGGCGATCTCTTTCCAGATCTCTTGGCCGCGTTTGCGGCGGGGGTGATCGGGGGCGAATTCGGGGTGACGACTGCCGAATTCGACGTCTTGAAACACGCCCGTCATCGAATAGTAATCTTTGATCGTGATCGGATCGAACTTGTGGTTGTGACACCGAGCGCATCCGATCGTGACGCCCATCACCGAGGCACCGACGGTTTGCATGATCTCGTCCATCCGATCCGCGCGGGCTTGGCGAATCGCCGTCGGTTCGCGACCCACCGTCGCCGCGGGTACGTGCGGACCGGCGACCAGAAAACCGGTCGCCTCGCCGGCACCCATCGAATCGCCGGCGATTTGCTCCTGCACGAACACGTTGTAGGGCTTGTCTTCATTGAACGAACGGACCACATAATCGCGATAGATCCACGCGTTCTTCCGATACAAATTGGCTTCGGATCCATTGGTTTCCGCCCATCGAATCACGTCCAGCCAATGCTGGGCCCAACGCTCACCGAAATGCGGCGATTGCAGTAGCCGATCGACCAACGTTGAATACGCCCGCTCGGCATCGATTGCCGATGCACCGACGAATTCGTTCGTCTGTTCCGGCGTCGGGGCGATCCCCGTCAACACGATCGAGACGCGTCGGATCAGCGAACGGGGATCGGCCGGTGGTGAATACGAAAGTTCCTGTTCGGCGAGTTGTTTCAACAGGAAGGCGTCGATGGGCGTGGGCGGATTCGCAAGCTGGCTGCGGCCGCCACGTTGTGGCGGATTCGCAAGCTGGAAGCTTACGCCACGCTCAGGATTCGCAAGCTGGAAGCTGACGCCACTTTGGGGAATCGCGGGTCGGACGACGCGTTTGAATGCCCAGTGATCGATTTTTTCGCTGACCACGTCGTCCATTTGTCCCGGGACGACGGCGCCCGCTTTGATCCAACGCGTCAACAACTCAATTTCTTCAGCCGGCAGCTTGTCATCGTCCGGCGGCATCGCCATGTCCTCATCGACATGATTGATCACTTCGACCAGGTAGCTCTTTTCGGGCTTGCCGGGCACGACGGCCGACAAGCCTGAATCGCCGCCGCGAAGCATGCGGGCACGCAAATCCAGCCGCAGCCCCGATTCTTGCTCATCTTCGCCGTGGCAATACAAGCAACGTTCTTCGAGAATCGGCAGGATCTGTTCCTCGAAATCGATCTCTTCGGCAGGCAACGTTTGCGGTGCCAACAGGCAAAACAGGAGCAGAAAACGTCGAATCATGATGGCTGACTTCCAATCTGACATTGGCATGGAGGGTTCCTAGATCATATCCAATCTTGGTCTGTGTCGCTCAACTACAGCGCGGCTTTCCAACCGGCGTCCAAATCATCAACGGCACGCGGGTCGCAATTTCGTAGTTGGTCGCTTTGCCCCAGACGCCCATGTCCCCGAGATGCCAGCCGTGGTCGCCCCATACGATGATGATGGTGTTGTCGCGCACCCCGGCATCTTCCAGGGCACGGACCATCAATCCGACTTGGGCATCGACGTAACTGACGCATGCCAAGTACGCGTGCTTGAGTGTTCGCGCCAACTCTGGATCCAACGGCCCGATCTTGGGAATTCCCGCACGGGTTCGCAATTCGAAGGACGCGTGAAGCCCCATCGCGGCACCGCCCTCGGGCGCATCACGGTGGGTTGCCATCGGAATTTTTTCGGGATCGTACAGGTCCCAGTATCGCTTGGGCGCGGTCCAGTTCAGGTGGGGTTTTTTGAACCCGAGCCCCAGGAAGAACGGCTTGTCCGCCTTGGCCATCTGTTTCATGGTCTCGATCGCTAGCCGGGTGTTGTACCCGTCACCGTAGGCGGTATCGGGGACGTCGGCGTTCTCGTACGCCGGTCCGCTGCCCAAACCACGGCGTGCGGCTTCGCCGTACTTGGCCAACATCTCCTTCATGTTGTCACTCTTGATCTTGTTGTTTTCCGCCAGCGCGTAGCCACCGACCGGCTTTTCGATCCCCTTGATCCATTTGACCGGGCTTCGACTCCAAGAGTTTTCTTCGTCGGTATCGCCCTGATGAAAGATTTTTCCACAGTAGGCGGTTTCATAGCCGTGTGCGATGAAGTGCTGGGGCAACGTGACGATGTCGGGCTGAAGCTCACGCAACGAAACATAGTTGTGAAACAACCCGGTCGTCTCCGGTCGAGCACCGGTCATCAGGCTCGCCCGCGAAGGCCGACAGATCGCCTGTTGGCAATAGGCCCGATTGAACAGCAAACCGTCTTCGGCCAGCGCATCCAGATTCGGCGACACCGCGATCTCGGATCCGTAACATCCCAGTTCCGGACGCAGATCATCGATGGCGATGAACAGGACGTTCGGACGGTCTTGATCCCCGGCATGGCTCAGTGCCGCGAACGTGGCGAGCATCCCAACGGAAAACGCGATTCTGTAATAGATGTGCTGCATCAATTCTGTTTGATCTGAGAACGATTGAAGTCGACTGTCGTGTTGAATCCGACAGTGCCTAATACCCGAGCGGCTTGCCTTGTTCGTAAAGCGACTGAATTTCGTCGGGGGTGAGTGCGGCGTCAAAAATTGCCAGTTCATCGATCGCACCGTTCAAGTTACGGACGGCGAACCAAGGTGAATTTCGCAGCGGCTGTCCCCAGTTTCCGATTTCGGCCGTCCCGATACGCAGCGTTTTGACATGGAACAGATCCCTGATCGGTTCGCCGCTGATCGGTTTGCCGTCGACGAATTGGTTGACTTGTCGAGCGACCGGGTCATAGACCGCGGCGAGGTGCAGCCACTTGCCGCTCTTGGACACATCCCAAATCGGCTCGGTGAAATAGACCCGGTGTAACCTGGAATCTTCCGCGGGGCCGAGTCCCGACCCGGGCGTGTCATCGACCATCACCGAAAACATCAGCCGACCGTCGTCGCGAATTTGCCAATGCGGTTCACCGTTCTCATAGCCGTCGCCCATGAACAGCGAATTGTAACGATGCTCTAAACTGTCAATTCGGACCCAGCAGGCGAACGTGAACGCGTTGAACTCACCATCGATCCGAGTCCGCACCCGCGATCCCGGTCGGTCGAATTCCAACGCGGTTGATGCGGCACCAAATCGACCGTCGGCTCGCGTTACGGGGCCGACCAAGATGCCGTCGCGTTCTGGACCCGACGAAGCGCGGTTCGGAATGACGCGTTCGGCGTCCGATTCCGCGATCGGGTAATACGCGATCAGCCGGTCGTCGGTCCTCAACTGCCGCGAGTACGTTTTCCACCCTTCGAATTGTTGTGTTTGAGCGTCTTCACGTCGACGTTGCACATCGCTGAGTGTACTGAGTCCCTTGAAAGCGTCCGGGCGCGACTGCGAACCCTTCAACCATTCTCGCTCTCCGGTGACCAGATGATCGCCGTCGTGTCGGCCACCGCGCAGTTTCACTTCGCCGTCGATCACCTCGACGCGTGCTTCGTCATCGCCGACTTCCACTGCGAATTCGGTGCCCAAGTCGATGATCTCCGACTCGGCCGCCGTGACGATAAAACCACGCGCCGCCGGCGGAACACTGGCCCGCAACCGCCCCTTGATCACGCGCACCGACCAATCCGATTCGACGTCGAGCGCCGCGGGTCCTTCCACGATCAAAGTCGCACCGCAAAAGAAATCGATTTCCGCAATCCCCTCGTCAAACTGCAAGACACCGTTAGGCAACACATCGCCTTCGCGGAACGCAAGCGAGCCGTTTGACCAGCGCAAATCCACGGCACTCCGCAACGTGGCATGGCCGGCAATCAATGCCTCCTCCGGTTCGTCCGATACGACTTGTACGATCTCGCCACGTTGGAGATCGCCACCATCGTTGCTTTGTCCGAACCAGTACGCGGCGCCGCCGACCAGTGCAAGAACGGCTGCCGCGATCGCCAAGCGTTGCCACGTCCACTGCGTGGCGTCGTCGAGCACACTGGCCGGCGCGGCGTTTCGTTTGGGTGGTCCCCCGTGCAGGTCGCCGTGCAGGTCGCCGGCGGACTCGGTTGCGATTTCGCCGATTGATTCACACAGATTGATCGACCGCAAATACTCCGCTCGAACGTCTTCACGCCGCTCGATCGCGTCCTGCAGCACGTCGAAATCGTCCGCCGAAATGGTTTGGTCGATGGCTTGGAAAATCAGGTTTCGAATCGTGTCGTCCATCTTACAGCTCCTCCACGAGTCGGCCCTGAACACAGTCCAGAAGCCGTTTGCGAAGCGCGTTGACTTTGCTGTACAACCGACGCGTTTTGACGCCGGTCTCTTGTGCGATTTTGGTAATCGACTCGCCCGGCGAGTGAACGCTCAACACGAGCCGGCGTTGGTCGGCGTCCAATTGTCCCAGACACGTCTCGATCGCTTTACGTTCCCGATCGCGCTGTTCCAAATCCTGCATCGCGTCCTGTGCCAATCGCTCAATCACACTCTCGCGAAACATGAGTCGGTCCCGGGAATTGTCTCGCTGCCAGCTGAGCACTTTGTAGCGGGCGATCACGCAGGCCCAGCGAATGAATTCGTCGACCGCGTCCTCGGCGTTCTCGGGCGTGAAGGATTCGTATTTCTTCCAACACTCCAGCGCCGTCTCCTGCATCACGTCGTCGACGCCCTGGTTGGACGGCAACAACGAACGCACGAATCGACGAATCGACTGGTCATGCCGGGCCAGCAAACTGACGAACTCGCCGTAACGCGCTTCGCGGCCTGCGGCGGTCTCAAAATCAGGTTTCGCGTTTGGATCCATGGAGCGTTTGTTTCACGGAAGGTGGTTCACCGTTGATATTCCATCATCCCCCAAAATTACCGCGCGACCTGTGCCGATTTGTCAAAAAACGCGTTTGGCGACGCCGGAAACCATGTTTTAGCGGCAGGCCGCGAGCAATGAACTCCCATCGTGTAGCGGAACGGCGCGAGCCGTCCGCTTGCTTTGAGATGGGCCGCGGAAAAGGCGTCAACCGTCTCAAGCGATTCTGGGGACACGACCCTACCCTGGAACAGAACGGGACCATGCCGTGCGAATTCGCACTCGTGTTGGAAGGGACCGTTGCACGTTCCCCACGCCGCGCTCTGCGACAGCGCAGCGGAAGTCGCAGCTGGCCTTTTCTGCCTTCTTTTCTGGACTTCTGAACCGTTGCGTGGACCGGCGACGACGACGATGCGACTCAAGACGCCGCCGTTAAGCACGCTTTAGTGGAGCGTTGGTCCTCGGTGACGAATCATGTGGCTCGGTGGCGCGCCATGTGCCGACGGGAAACCCTCGGCCGGTGGAAACTGGCACGACGCAGCTGACATCACTCGATGACGGCGATTGCGTCGTCGCTGCGATGGGCGGATCCAGCGTTCTTGAAATGACAATCGGTGTGTCTCAATCACTTCAGAGAACGGGCGATGCTGCTTTTACCCTATGAGATGGATGGTGGATTTGACGAGATGTTCGCTCCCGACGGCAGACCCAGGGCCAGCGGCGAACGTTTTGTTCGGCGACTGGAAGCCCTGGCCGAAGGGAACCTGCAAGAGCGACAGAAATCGGCGGAACTGAATCTGCAAAACATGGGCATCACGTTCAACGTGTATAGCCATCAAGCCGGCACCGAAAAGGTCTGGCCATTTGACCTGCTTCCTCGAATCATCGACGCGGAGGAATGGTCAATGATCGCGAAGGGGCTGGAACAGCGGATTCGGGCGCTCAATCAGTTTGTCGACGATATCTACAACGATCAAAAAATCATCAAAGACAAAGCCGTCCCGGAATCGTTGATTGCGTCGTCCAAGACGCTTCGCAAACAGTGCGTCGGTCTTCAGCCGGCACAACGTGTGTGGTGCCACATCACTGGCGTGGATTTGATTCGTGACGCCGATGGTCAACTGTATGTGCTGGAAGACAACATGCGTTGCCCCTCGGGCGTTTCGTACGTGCTTGAAAACCGCGAACTCATGAAACGAACCTTCGCGCACGTCTTTGAGGGGATGTCGGTCGAAGCGATCGAAGAGTATCCGGAGCAGTTGCTGAAAACACTTCTGGACTGTGCCCCAACGGGTGTATCGGATCCGGTCGCGGTGTTACTGACACCGGGTGTTCACAATTCGGCCTACTTTGAACATTCCTTTCTGGCCCAGCAAATGGGAATCGAACTCGTCCACGGTTCGGATTTAATTGTCAAGGACGGATTCGTCCACATGATCACGACACGCGGGCTCAGAAGAGTCGATGTGATCTACCGCCGCATCGACGACGATTTCTTGGACCCCGCCCACTTCCGCGCCGATTCGTGTTTGGGAGTCAAGCATCTGATGGACGTTTATCGTGCCGGCCGTGTGTCCTTGGCCAATGCACCGGGAACCGGCGTTGCCGACGACAAGGCGGTGTATGCGTACGTGCCGGACATCATTCGTTACTACTTTGGCGAAGACCCGATCTTGCCGAACGTGCCGACGTTCCTGTGCGACGATGACAAACAACGTGAACATGTCCTGTCCCACCTGGATCAATTGGTCGTCAAACCGACCAATGAGTCGGGTGGCTACGGCATTTTGATGGGCCCACACGCCTCGGCCAACGAACGGGCCGAGTGTGCCGAAGCGATCCAGAAGAATCCACGTGATTGGATCGCACAACCGATGCTGAATCTGTCGACCGTCCCCACCCTGGTCGGCGACGAATTGAAACCCCGTCATGTCGACCTTCGACCGTTCGTCTTGTGCGGCAAAGACGTCTACGTGATGCCCGGCGGACTGACGCGGGTCGCTCTGAAAAAGGGTTCGATGATCGTCAACTCGTCGCAGGGTGGCGGCAGCAAAGACACGTGGGTGTTGCGCAACGGCGCAACGGCTCAGCCAATATCTGTCCCGAACACGAAGGAGTCGTCATCATGCTAAGTCGCGTCGCGGAAACCGTATATTGGCTCAGCCGATACGTCGAGCGGGCAGAAAACATCGCACGATTCATCGACGTCAATTACAACCTGACCCTCGGCAAAACCGAATCGCTGAGCAAGCAGTGGACACCGCTCTTGGAAACCACCGCGGACCAGAACGAATTCGTCAAACGATACGACAGCCCCACACGCGAAAACGTGTTGCAGTTTTTGTCCTTTGACGAAGAAAACGGCAATTCGATGATCAGTTGCGTCGCCAGGGCTCGCGAGAATGCACGGACCATTCGCGAAGTGATTTCGAGTGTGGTTTGGGAGCAACTCAACACGTTTCACCTGTTGGTCCAAGCCGCCGGGCACTCGCCCAAGACACTGGAGCAACCGCAAGCGTTCTGTGAACAGGTTCGCTTGACCAGCCATTTGCTGGTCGGCGCGATGGACGCCACCATGTCGCATGACGAAGCCTGGCACTTCTCACGTTTGGGCAGGATGATCGAACGCGGTGACAAAACATCACGTCTGCTGGACGTACAGTATTACAACCTGTTGCCCGACGGCGGGAACGTCGGTTCCTCGCTGGACGTCGTGCGTTGGTCGGCACTGTTGCGTTCAGCCAGCGCCCTGGAATCGTATCGCCGATTGCGAGGCAAGATTGTGCCGCAACGCGTCGCCGAATTTCTGATGTTGGATCGCAAGTTCCCCAGAGCGATGCATTTCGCCGCCATGCGGGCGCGCGATTCGATGCGGGTGATTACCGGCAGCGAGCTGAACTCCTACTGCTACCACTCCGAACAACTGCTCGGACGCCTCTGTTCGAGTCTCGATTACGCCGTCATCGATGACATCCTGCAGGACGGGCTGCACGAATACATCGACCAGTTCCAACGCCAGCTCAATACGATTGGCCAGGAAATCCATGAAGACTTTTTCTCCGTGGACCGATTGAACGCATCGCCGGACGCTTCGGTGATGACGTAAGTCCCTGCGGTTCACGCAAGCTGGAAACGCCCGCAAGCGGGACAATGACGCAGGCTGGACGCGCCCGCAAGCGGGCCGATGACGCAAGCTGGAAGCTTACGCCACGCGGGTTACAGACGGGCCAGTCGTTTGTCGGCGTCGCCGAAACGGTCCAGCTGAACGCCCATCCGATCCATGATCGACAAGTACATGCTGCACAGCTTTCGATCTTGATCGTCCTGGCCGATGAAATCCAGCACGCGTCCGGTTTCGAGTGTGCCGCCCAAGCCACCGGTCAACAGCACCGGGACCTTGCTGGAATCGTGGGCATTGCCCGACCACATGCTGGAAATGAACAGCAGACACGAATGGTCCAGCACCGTGCCGTCGGCTTCGGGCATCGCGTTCAACCGTTCGGCCAAGTAAGCATATTGGCTACAGTAGTACCGTGAAATTCGTTCGTACTCGTCGGACAGATCGTTGTGCGAGGCCGAGTGGTGCGTGCTCTCGACATTCAGGAAAGGGTAAAACAGTCCCGACAAATCGCGATTGAGCAGCAGCGACGCGACACGTGATTTGTCGCTCTGGAACCCGATCGCGACGATGTCGCACATCAACCGCATGTGCTCGCGAATGTCCTCGGGCAAGCCGTCGTCAGGCCGCTGCATCGTGGCCAGTGGCTTGCCGTGATCGTTGGCCCGTTGCCGTGCCTTCTCACGAGCGGCTCTCATCGATGCGGCTCGTTTTTCCACCTCTCGAACGCTGCTCAAGTATTCATCTAGCTTGACCTGGTCACTCTTGCTGACCCGCCGGCTCAACGACGCCGCCTCTTCACCGACGCGGTCCAAAATGCTCTCGTCGCGACGGCTGCCCCGGTTGTCGAACAAACTGTCAAAGGCCAACGATGGGTAAACCTCCATCGGCACCGGCGACGTCTTGTTCTGCCACGAGATGTGCGAACTGTAGGCCATCGAAAAATTCGTTTCGTGATACCCCGTCACGGGCTGTTCGCAACCGAGCACCAGACTGGGGACGACGGTTTCCTCTTGGAAATGATTGGCCAGCACCTGGTCCATGCTGATGTCGCCACGAAGCTCCGAACCCTTCTGCAGGGACGCCCCGGAAAGAATGTTGCCGGTCTGGCCGGGGTGAATGCCGACCGACGTCGCATTCTCGTTGAACAGCCCGGTGATGAAGTTCATCTTCTCCTTCAACGGCTCCATCGGCGCCAGACTCTTGCCCAACTCCATCTCTTTGCCGTCGCCCTTGGCCCACCAATGCTTGCGATTGATGCCGCACCCCATGAACAACGCGGCAAATCGTTTCGGCGGTGCAACCGGATCCTCGCCGACGACAGTCTCGGCGCCCCAGACCGGAATCGATTCCATCCACGGAAGTGCCATCGACACGCCGACGCCGCGCAGGACCGTGCGGCGCGATACGCCGCTTGAGGATGCGGAACGGTCAGCAGAACGAGCGGTGGAGGTGATGGGTGTTTTCATCGAAGTGACGGTGGTTGTCGAAGAAGCTGTCGGATCATAACTGGGGATCGGGTTCCAGGCTCGTCACTGCTGAGATCTCGAGCCTGGAAGCCTATCCCACTTAATTGAAATCTGCTTTCACACGTTTGTTCAAGAACGCCGGGCTGGTGACGATCCTCTCAATCGCATGTTGCAATCGATACCCGTCGGACGCAAGCGAGGCGGTCATCTGATCGATCGCCGTCTCATCAGACAACTCTAACGAACGCCCGAGTGCATAGGCGAGAAGTTTGCGGCAAACATTCTCGACAAAATCGGATTGCCGGGATCGACGAATGTAGTCCCGCAGACCTGCGATCCCCGTCCCCTCACTCTCGTCGGGGAACCGAACATGACTATCCACCTCACGACCGCCGAAATCGGTTTCACGCCGCTCGCCGATCGGCCCGTATTGTTCAAACACCAGTCCGAACGAATCAATTTTGTCGTGGCAGGCCGCGCAGCTCGGATCGGCCCGGTGCCGCTGCAGAGCCTCCCGCAACGTCAACTCGCCCAACTGAGACTCGTCACTTGGCAACTCGGGCACCGCAGCGGGCGGGGCCGGGATGTGTTCCCCGAGCACGTACTTGACCAACCAATTGCCGCGTTGCACCGGACTGGTTCGCAATCCGGGTGAATTCTTGGTCAGAAAGACAGCCATCGGCATCAACCCGCCACGGCCATACCGATCGACGCCGTCCACCTTGGCCCAGCCGTCGTGTTGTTCGTCCAACTGGTCGGCGGGAATCTGGTAGTGTTCGGCGAGCGCGCGATCGACGAAGGTGTAATCGGCGTACAACAGATCCAGAATCGAGCCGTCAGTGCGCACAATCTCATTGAACAATCGAATCGGTTCTTCGTACATCGATTGACGCAACTCGTCGGTGAATTGCGGGAAACGATTGCGATCGACGCCGTTGTGTTGCTGGAATTGACGAAAGCCCAACCAACTGCCCACAAACTCGTTGACAAAGCCCTGGGCTCGCCGGTCGCCAAGCATGCGGACCACTTGCGACACCAGCACCTCGCGTTGATGCAACCGGCCCGACGCTGCCAAGTCACGAAGCTGCTGGTCGGGCATGCTGGCCCACAGAAAGTAGCTCAACCGGCTGGCCAGCGCAAAATCATCCAGCGGCTCGACGTCTTGATGCGCCGCATCGGCGACACGCTGCTGCGGCAGATCCAAGCGATAACAAAAGTTGGGTGACATCAAGACCGCCACAACGCTGTCCCGAATCGCATCCTCGTGCTCCAACCCGTCTGACTCGCGCAGGTGCTGATAAAACGATCGGATGCTCTGTCGCTGTGTATCGGTCAGCGGACGACGATACGCCCGCTCGGCGAACCCGACGACGGCATCCAACTGAACCGATTCCGATTCTCGCTTCAAACGTTCCAAACGACGGAACGTTCGCGACATGTCCTCAAAGTAGAACGAGATCGCTTCGAGTGCTTTGGGATTGCCGCCGACACGTTCCGCTTTGGCTAAATAGGCTTCCGCCAGCGCCCGGACTTTGGCCTCCGACGTGCAATCTTTGTCTTCGGCGCGGAATCGGTCGAATTGCGAATCACGCATGAAACGAGAATCGGTGCGATCGAACCAGATGAACCCGGCGTACTGACGCATCGGCGCCGACGTCACGAAATCGAGTTCTAACCACAAACGATCCAGCTCGTTCCGCTCTTCATCGCTCAAAATCAACTCGTACAGCGGGCCGTCGTCACGGAAGTATCCCATCTGGCTGTGGAATCCGGCGCTCAAGAATCGTCCCGTGCGTCCCTTCTCTTCCTTGGGGTCCAAGTAGACACGCGCCCGCTCGGAAACGAGGAAGGTATCGGGAAAGACCGAGCAGAACGTTTCCAGTGTCTGCTCGAACACTTGCAATCGGTTCTCGTCTTCCGGCACGTCCATCGCACTTGCCTCGGCCGAACCCGGCTTCAATTCCAGCAACGCCCCCAGATCGCCGACGTCAGAGATCCCTCCGGCGTAACGGCGGCGGTTGGTGACGAATTGGCGATTCTTCCACAGCACCAACGGCTGCGAACCCTTGTGGACCTCGGGCGTCGTCAGGTTTTCGACCTCGGGAACCAATCGCTCGCGTAGCGTCGCGACGAAGTTCTCCATGCGCTGGCATTGACGCTTGGCTTGAGCGACATCGTCCGGCGTGTTGCCGCTTGGCAACCGTTGCCACATGATCCGCAGCGCCGCCAAGGGACCAACGTCCGCGACTTGGTCGGGCGCTGCGTCGACGTTCAAGATCTCCCACAGTGTTTCCATGTACCGAGGACTCAGCCCTTGGCTGGACGCAAATTCGTGCAGCGAACGTGTTTCGGGATCACCGGCTGTGTGTTGCAGTTGATATTGCCAGAGGGCGTAGAAGAAATCGACGTACTGCAAACGTTGCCGCCGATAGAAATCGATGATCCGATTGACACAGTACTTGTCGCGGTCCGTTTCGGTGATCACCGGGTGGGGTGCGAAATCGATCCCCGTCGGTGTCAGCACCAGATGTTCGGAAACGTGACGCGCCGCTTCGAGATACTTTTTCAGCAACGAAGGTGACATGGCGAGTGATTCGCCCGAGTTGTCGAACCCCTCCTGGTTGGCCGGATCGATCGGAAACGCCTTGGCCGGTTGCAAGTCAAATCCGGTCAGGTCTCGGATCGTGTAGTTGTATTCGGCGTTGCTCAGTCGGCGAGCCAAGACGATCCCGGGATCGCCCGCCCGGCGTTTCGCCTCGTTTTGTCGCACCCCCGCGATCCACCCGACGACACGCTTGCGAGCCTCCGGTGTGGGATGCGCCTCGGCGTCTTCGGGCGGCATGTCGCCCGCCTGCAGACGGTCCATTACGACCATCCACTTCCTGAAATGGGTCACGACCGATGTGACATCACGATCCGAATCCAGGTCCAAATCCCCTTCGGTATCGTCCGCGTTGTGACAGGACACGCAATAAGTCTTCAGAAACGGTCGAACCGTATCGTCAAACGTTCCCTCCAGATCGTCCGCACCCGAAACGAGTGGAACAGAACACACCAACAGAGTGACAAAAAACAACAAACGCATCGACGGTCTGGGTAAATGCAGGCGGGGGGCAAATCAGGCGGGGACAACACGGAAGCCCGACGTCGGTGTGGGCGACTGCGACCGATTTGCTGCATCATGTTTCGGGTTGGTGGCCACCCGGATCCACGACAAACAGCCGATCACATCGAACTCGGGGCTTCCAGTCGTTGCGACTCCATTGTAACCCTCGCCTCTCGAATTCGGGATCCAAACGTGACGGCGAACGCCGAAGATTCCCAAAACAGCGGACCTTGGGCGATGCCCAAGGCTATGGATGGAAACGGCCGTTGGCCGAAGCCATTCACTCAGAACAGATCTGACATGCAAAAGATGTGTAGATACCCTCCCTGCCAGGGAGGGTTACGTACGCAGTATCGAGACCGAAGCACAAGTGCTCTGTCAACTTTTAGATTTAGGGTGCCGCGGAAAAGGGGGGCAGGCTGTAACTTGCGGGGCGATGAAATGCCCACTGAGCCCACGGATAGCAGCGCGAACCCACGGATTATTACACCCTCTCATCCGTGGGTTCGCGCTGCTATCCGTGGGTATCATTCTCGATCGTTAGCCCGGTCAAAACCCCAACATTGACTGTGGCCAGAGCACTAGTGCTTCGTCCAGATTTAATTTTCGGGTTGCGTTTGTCGAGCGGAAAAGGGGTCAGGTGCCAAAAACCAAATGGCCCGCAGGGTGCTTCGCATTTTTGGCACCTGACCCCTTTTCCGCGGCACCCCAAGTTTAAAAGTTGACGAAGCACTAGCGGCCGGGTGGCACCCGCTGGGCGATCGGTTTGTTTTGGCCTTCGACCAGCAACAGTCGTTGATCGACCGCGATTTTCTCGAACACTTGCCGCGTTCCACTCGGCCAGCTGACGATCACTTTCACGTCATCGCTGGACTCGCCCAACCCGAATGACACGGTGGATTCGTTGTGGCACAGGTATCCATCTCCGCCGACGATCCAGTTGGTCAACGTTCGCTGCCCCTGATGCACTTCCACCTGCGCGCCGATGGCATCACGTTCCGATTCGGTACCCACCAGTTGGAACGTCAACCAATGGTTGGAGGTTGCGGTGCGATTGATCAGCAGCGCCGACGGCGATCCGATGTGCGAGATCAGCATGTCCTGCCGACCATCGGCATTAAAATCCAAACGGGCCAGACCGCGGCCGAGGTATTTTCCGGTCCAGTAGTCCGAGGCATCGTCGACGGGGGAAAGGCGAAATTGGCGGCCGAGGTTGACGAAGAATTGCGGCGACTGCTCCAACGGTTCACCCGGAGCTTTTTCGATATTGCCGTTGGTGACCGCCAAATCGGGACGCCCATCGAGGTCGTAGTCGAGCGCTTGGCAACCGAATCCCAGCACGTCGGAACTGTCGCGGTGCAGTCGATACTGCACGCATCGGTCTTCGAACACGCCGCCTTGATTCATGAACAGGCTGACCGGTTCCAGATAAAAGTTGGTGATGTGAATGTCCCGCATCCCGTTGCCATCGAAGTCGGCGACGGCAATTCCCATCGACGCAGTTTCGACTCCGCCGATGCCCAACGCGCAACCGCGGACCGCCGCGACATCGATCCATCGGTCCTCGTCGGGTGACCGCGTCCACAATTGGTTGGCGCGAATATCGTTGCCGACAAAGATGTCGTTGCCGGGTCGACCGTCCCAGTCGGCGATCACCACGCCCAGGCCCGTGCTGGCGTCGCCTTGAGAGTCGCTGACCCGTTGATGCAACATGCCGCCGCGGCCGTCGTTGACCGCAATGGAATCGATCCCCGGTTGAAAGGACGCCGGCGAGATGGTCAGGATCTCGCCCTTTTCATTCATCTCCGGACGGTTCACCATCGTCGGATCTTCGACATAGTGCAACGCATACAGATCCGGTAACGCATCGCCGGTGATGTCCCCCAATGCTACCGAACTGGTCAAAACTTGATGCTCGGGGTCTTCGTCAAAGACCTGGCGCCGGAACGTGCCATCGCCATTGTTGATCAGCAACACCTTATTGCCGATGTTGGCAACGACAAGATCGGCGAACCCGTCCTGGTTCCAATCTCCGCTGCCCAGGCCGACCGAGTAGCGGGTGTCGGTCACTGCGGCGGACTGCGTCCGGTCGACCAGTTTTCCGTCAACGCCGCGATACAACTGGTTCGATCGTTCACCCACCATCGTCGGCACATCGGCACCGCCTTGGGCCAGATAAAGATCGACGGCACCGTCCAGGTCGTAGTCCAGCACAGCGATGCCGCCACCGAGAGATTGGTAGAGCGCGAATCGAAACGGTTGTGGCTCACTGGCAACGAAGTACGTGTGGTTGAGCCCCACCGACTCGGCGATGTTTTCAAACGCCGGGACGGGAAAGTCATCGGTCGATGGAGCCGTTTGTGGTGGCGAAACATCGATCGCGGCGGGGATCTCCAACTTCGGCAACGGGTACTCGGCCAGGTCGAGCCCGCAGACGCGTTCTTGGCGGCTTGCGAAGGCATCCGGCGAACGAAACAGGGCCGCGCGGCGCTCGTTCAGCGACTCGATCTCTTCACGAGGCGCCTTGCGATGAAAGGCCCCGAAGATCCGCCACGTCATCGCTTCCAGCGGACGATGCAGCTGATCCAAACCGTCGGCGATGGTGGCGTAGTTGTCGATCGGCACCGATTCGGGCGTCTCCGTTTTTCCGATCGCGTTACTGGCCGAGACGACATCCCTGATGGTGTCGTATCGCTTCACCCAACGTTCGGCTTTCTCGGTCTGGCCGAGCGCCGTCAACGCCTGATTGATCCGCCGCATCGCACCGACATTGGTGGGATCGCGCGCCAACGCTTCGCCGAGTGCTCGGACCGCTTCCTCAAATCGCCTTTCCGAAACCAGATAGCCACCGATCGCGGCCCAATACTCGGCGAACGCTTGAACCGGCTGATCGGTTTGGGTCAGCCACCACTGAAAACGTTCGTTGTCCTGGGCTTCGATTGCGAGCAAACCGTAAAAGGCGACGATCGAAGGAACGGCCTTGCCCGCGCGCACCGTTTCATCGAGTGCTTCGACCGCTTCGACGTTTCGGCTGGCGGTGAACAGCATCCGCGCGGTGGCCGCCGGACCGATCGGGTAGTTGGGACGGGGACGCGGCGGAGGCTTGTTGGGGTCGTCAAAGATCGCGTGCCCCAGCACCATCAAGGCATGCAATTCGTCTTCTTGAATATTGCCCAGGCGACACAGCGCCCGCAAATGATCCGCCGCTTCGTGTCGCCGCCCCTGGCGGTTGTATAGATACGCGAGTTGTCGGTGGGCGATGGGAACATCGCCGGCCAACTCGAGTACCTTCTGATACCTCGATTCCGCCTCATCGTACCGTTCCAGCTGCATGTACCAATCGGCCGCCTGTCCCAGCGACGGTAGGCCCGCTTCCGGATGAGTCACGGGGATCGAGTCCAGGTATTCGACTGCGTCGGCAAGATTTCCGCGATCGGCATGCAATCGAGCCAATCGAAACAAAACCTCCGCGTCGTTGGGGTCGGCCATCAGCACCTTGCGATACTCGGCCGCAGCCGCGTCGGTCTTGCCCGCTTGGATCAACGCCAAAGCGGCATCGATCGTTTGGTCACGGTTGAAGGGTTTTTCAACGGGCGCCGGGGGCTGAACCTCGGCTTGCGTTTCGGCTTCGCGGTCGACGATCGGATCGCGTGGCGATGGATCGGTCGGTTCAACCGTCGAGCGGTCGCACGCGGTGAACGCGAACATGGTCGCAATGAGCAGGAAGACGACTTGCCGAGTGTCATTCATGGGCATCAAGGTGCCGCGGAAAATCGGGTAGGTAAAACTAAAATGAATTCAGCTACCGTTGGTGTGTAGCCTTTAGGCGATACCTGGTCGCTGCGACGCAGCGAAAGTGGGCGGCTAAAGCCCAATCCCGCTAAGTTA
>NZ_JANZKV010000098.1 GCF_025060895.1 Stieleria sedimenti
CAGCCCAATACCGCTAAGTTAACATGAATGAGGGGGCCCGGACGCTGGCGCGAACCGGCTGATGTCAAACGAATATCAGCCGTTTGGCGCGAGCCTACGGGCCCTCATCTGAAGAAACGACGCTTAACTTAGCGGTATTGGGCTTCAGCCTGCACACCAACACGTATGCCTGCAACATCGCATGCCGTTGGTTGCCACCGGTTCCGCGCGTCGTCTAGACTGAATGCTCTGGAGGCTTGCGATGCACAACCAATCCGATGCCCAACCGGCCGGCGAGGAATCCCGATCACCGCTCGAGCAACATCTTGATCGGCTGGAGGTGTTGAAGATCGGTTTGCGGAACTCCTTCGGAATCGATCTGCGGACCGCATCCCGACTGGTTCACGATGACGACGGCGAAGCGCGGTCGCAGCGGTTTCATTATCTGCCCGAGGTGTTTCCGTTTCTCGAAACCAGGGTGGCGTCGCTGGGCAAGAAACGGCGTCGGGCGTACGAATCGATCAAGGAACGGGCGGTCGAATCGTTTTGGAAACTTTATTCCGATTTTCAACCGATGTTGCAATCGGTCGCCGAATCGTCAGGCATCGACGCCGACCGGCTTGATCCGGTCCTGGGGCGTTCGCTGCTGTTGTTTGACGCATCGCGGGGAACCAAGTGGGTGACCTACTTGGAAAAGTCACTGCGCGAATCGGTCAAAAATCTTCGTGGCGAAATCTATGCCCGGCAGCTCGGTCTGCCTTTGTCTGCCGGCCGCTTGGTGCCGCAGATGCAATGGCTGCTGCAGCGGGCGGCGATGCAGTCGGGGCGGCAATTGTCGGCCGAAGAATCGGATGCCGCCGTGATTGACTTTCTGGCACATCATCGTGCCAGATTCAGTCGCGATTCGATGCGACGGATCGCCGAGGCGATCCGCTGCGGTCGCCGTGAGGTGTCACTGGACGTCTGCCACGATTGGCTGGAACCCTCGGTCGGTCAGGGCGAAGGTGTTTCCGGGCCGGGCAATGATGGTTGGCTTGAGGAGCAGGAAGAACGAGAGTTCCAGTTGCGGCGAATTGATGCCGCGATCGAACGAGCGGGGTTCGACGCCGAAGAGCGTTGCGTGGTGCTCCAGCGATTGGACTTGCCCCACGATCAGGCCCGCTACGATCGCGTCGCATCGGCGGTCACCTCGGCGTCGTTGCGGAAACGCGCCACGCGGCTGTTGGTCCGTTTGATGGCTGCCCGCTATGCACCGCAGGCTCCGCGATTCGGAGGATTGCTGTGTCGGACGGCGTCGGCAGCGGGAGCGGAGTTGCGTCAGACGCTGGCGGAGTTGGCGGCCCAACGCGGCTGCCCGAGCGAGGCGTTGGCGGCCGAGCTTCTCAACTGGATGTCGCTGAGCACTAGCGTCTATCGCCTCTCGATCACCCAGCGGGGATGCGCCGCGGAGTATCTCTCGGGCGATACCGGCATCGTTCTCGCTTCGGGGACGTTTCAAAAACTGAAGGCGGCGTTGATCGAACAGGAGCGGCTCGGGTTTCCCTGTTGGAACGAAGGCGTGTCGCAGCCGCGATAAAAAGCCCCGCCGGGCATCAGAATCGCTCTGACGGCGGGAGAACGCGGTACAAAAGGCAAGCTTTCGATGGCCAAGCGTTACGAATCGACTAGAATTGGAGGACGGGAGCGCCACGACCATCGTTGAGTGACCCCTCTGCGGAGCCATCTCGGCGGGTATCGCCGCCGCTTTGAAAGCCTATCTATCCTCTTCTTCCACTGCTAATGATGAAACGAAACACCATTCTTTCAGTAATGGTCTTGTTCGCCTTTGCGCCGCAGATCGGCGTGCCGGTCGATTGCAACGCCGAGGAATTGATGTCGCCCCGGACCGCGGTTCGATTGGGATTGGAAGAGGTGTGGCGGCGGCAAATGCGAATCCCTGCCGGTGCCGGATCAATCGTCGATCAGCAGATCATCGTCCACGAGGCCGACCCACAGGAATTTGTCGAGGTGGTGACCAAGGCGCCCGAGGGCCAAGAGTCGACGGTTCTGTTTCGAATTCCGACCGATCAAATCGGCTCCGATGGACTGCCGATCGGCAAAGAGGAGGCCGAACGACTGGCCCGACGCGAAGTGACAATGATGTCGCGGCGAAACCCGGATCTGTCAATTACGTCCAAAACGGTGCCACGCATCAAGCTCTACACCGCGGCCAACAACGGGACGCTGGAATGCCGCAATGCCGAAACCGGGACCCCGATCTGGATGACGCAGGTCGGCGACGGGCAGCTGAACTTTGGACGCATGGGAATCGACGATGAATTCGTCACGATTACCAACGGCGGCAATCTGATCAAGATCGACGCGACCAACGGCGAACCGATCAACACGGTGCGAACGACCAGCATGCCGCTTTACGGCGCGATCCACGCCGGCGATTTTTCTTTGGTGCCGACCATCCGCAACGGCGTCGAGGGCTATCCGCTCGGGGACATCAGCCGAGATCCGTTCATGGAAATCGTTTCCGGTTTGGCGCTCGAGCCGCCGACCAAATCGCCGACCTCCTCGAAAATCGCGTGGGCGACCGATCGTGGTTATGTCTACGTGATGGAACTTTCCGGCGAACCCTCGGTCCTGTTCCGTTTGAACACCGATGGAATCGTCAGCGGACGGATCGCCTCGGCCGACGGCGATCGATTTTTCTTCGGCAGCGAATCGGGGCAAGTCTATGGCTTGCGCGCGACGCGAACCGGGCGAGTGTTGTGGAGTCATCCTTACGGTGAACCGTTCTACAAGGCTCCATTCCTGGTCAATGGCCTTGTGCTGTTGCCGTCTGTTTATGGAAACCTTTTCGCCATCGACGAAACGACCGGCTTGGGCGTTTGGGACCAAGCGATCCCGAATGTCGACGAAATCATCGGCGGGTTCGACAATCTGCTCTTCGTCCGACTGCTCAGCCAAAGCTTTGCCGCCATTGATTTGGAAGCCGGCAAAGTCGTCGATATCGACAACTCGCTCAAGCCGATCAAGTTGCTCGTCAACCGTACCACTGATCGGCTGTACCTGGTCAATTCGATCGGAACGGTCCAGTGCCTGCGAGCGATCGGCGCGGACAACCCGACGATCCGACGAGCCACCGACACCGGAGATCCGGAGGACGTTGCGGAGGAAGCCGACGCACCCGAAGCGGCGGCGCCGACCGTTCCGGCAACCGATCCTTTCGGTGCCGGCGGGGACCCCTTCGGAGCCGGCGCGGCGGACCCGTTCGGTGCCGGTGGTGCTGAAATGGCCGACCCCTTTGGTGCACCCGCCGATGCCGGGAATGATCCCTTCGGCGGTGATCCCTTTGGGAATTAGTCGTCACTCCAATGCGTCCAGGTCGCACAACCAGACGACCTGGCAGGGGGATTCCCATTACGCATCGCCGGAACGGTGACCGACCGGCCGATGCGCTCATAGCGTTCAGAGTCATGTCATCCAGACGATCGGGCATCTTCGTCCCGCCGGCTGCGTCGACTCCTCTGCCCCCGAGCTCCGTTCGCGGTGTCGCTATGTTTTCGCAACCATCGCCATCGACCGACCCGACGCCGTCGATCACGTTTTGCGGTGATCCCTCAGCGGTTCAAACCGTCCCGGATGCCAGCCCCGAAGAACTCGCGTCGGAGGTCGATCAACTGGCCGATGCGTTGGCGGCCCGGTTCGAAGAGTTGACTCTGATCCATGGTCTCACTCAGCGTCTGGCCAACAGCTTGACGCTGACTGAGCAATCGCACCAAGTCGCACGTTCGTTGCTGGATGAACTGGCCCCGTGTATCGCCTCCTCAATCCTGGCGATTCATCTGTTTCCAGGAGCCGGCCGGGAGGAGACAACGTCGCGGCGGTCGGTGATGCTGCCGCTGAGACATTCCGATGAGATCTTCGAAATCGTCGGCCACCCGGTCTCCGACAGCGAACTGGTCGCCATCGTGCAGGCCACCCGCGCAAAATCCGAAGAGCGAACCGGTGATTCCGGTGGCGTCGCGCTGGTCAACGATCTGCAACTGGGCAATGGAATCCGTTTGCGTGCCGTCGTGGTTCCGATTCATCGCGGCAGCACCTCCTTGGGGCAAATGGTCGCGGTTCGAACCGTGGATCAGCCCGAATTCGGAACGATCGAAGCCGACATGATGTCGTCGACGTCCACGATGCTCGCCGTCCATCTGCTGAACCAACAGCAGTATCAGCAGATGCAGGGCATGTTCGAAAGCATGATTCAATCCCTCGCTTCGGCATTGGATGCCAAAGACGCGTACACCTGTGGCCATAGCAATCGCGTCGCGGAACTCTCGTTCCAACTCGCCACACGCCTCGGTTACGACGACCACGCTTTGGCAAACATCCGGATGGGCGGCATCCTTCACGACATCGGTAAAATCGGAGTCGACGATTCGGTTTTGCGCAAGCCCACGAAGCTGACGGACGAAGAGTTCGAACAGATCAAACGGCATCCCGTGTTGGGCTACGACATTTTGAAAGGGATCGAACAATTCCGTCCGATCTTGCCGGCGGTCCGGCACCATCATGAGTCTTGGGACGGATCGGGCTATCCCGATGGACTCGCCGGAAACGACATTCCACGCGATGCCCAAATCGTTGCCGTCGCCGACGCCTTCGACGCGATGTCCAGCGATCGACCCTACCGACCCGGTATGAAGCTCGAAAACGTCGTGAAGATCTTTCGCGAAGGACGAGGCGTCCAGTGGGCAGCGGACGTCGTCGACACCCTGCTCGGCCTGCCGGATCTGCAGCAACACTCCTAGTGGCCTAAGCTTCCAGCTCGCGATCCTCGAAGTGGCGTAAGCTTCCAGCTTGCGATCCCGACAGCAACGCTGTCGTGCCCCACTTCCAACTCGCCCCAACCCTACCCACTGGGCCTGTCCGCAAACCCTCTCCGTTGCGTGAGTCCGTTTGCGTCAAATCTTCCGGTTCGAAACAACTTTCATCAACCCGACCCTGTCGCCTTTTCGACACCTCCATAGGATTGTGTACGCAACAGGGACGATGAGAACCGCCGGCAAGGATGCTGAGATCACGGATGCGTCGAAAACCACGAACTGTCTCTCGCTTCGACCGACGGGAACCGATCACGGCACGACCGCTGGCGATGTCATCGGCGTTGTTCCTGATGGCGGCGCTCATCGGCCCGCTTGCGGCTCAGGATGCACCGGAACAAAGCGTTTCGAAACCCGACGCCTCGGAACAATACGTCTCGCAGTCGGGCCAAGTGGATGGGTTACAGGATTCGCTTCAACGGCCGATCGCGCCGGGACGAGGTTCCGAGAACGCCGATGCGAAGAAACGCGGTAATACGACGGATCTGGCGGCCGATGCGAGACTCGGCAAACTGTTCGGCGCGGTCAGTCAAGTCGACGATCTACCGCCGTCGCGCGAGGTGTTGGCCAACTCGCCCGCTTCCGATGCCGTCTTGCGTGCCGAAGCGTTGGGCCGTCGCACGACCGACTTGGGTGACTTGCTGCGACGCTCCAAATCCGCGCACGGGATCTCCGTGCAGAACCGAACACCGATCATCACCGACACCAGGGTTCGCGGTCAACGCGTCGGACAAGTGCTCGCGTCGGGGTCCTATTGGGCGCCCGCTCGGATGGACTTGGATACCATGATGAGCAAGATCGACTCGCGTCTGGTTCAAGACGTCGTTTTGATCAAAGGGCCCTACGCCAGTCGCTACGGGCCGGGGTTTCGTTTCGTCGACTTGGAGTTTCTTCAGTCACCCCGTTTCGAACAGGGTTACGAGGGACACGGATCAACCAGCGCGACGTACAACACCAACGGCGAACAACTTTATGGTCGACAGTCGTACTGGGGCGGAAACGAAGACTACGGGTTTCATATCAGTTACGGACATCGGACGGGCAACGACTACGAAACCGGCCAAGACGACTTTTTCATCCCCGCCAGCTACAAGTCGCGTGACCTATTCGTGGCGTTCGGCTTCGATTTGTCCGACCATCAGAAAATTGAACTGAACCTGCTGCGACTCGATCAAACCGATGTCGAATTCCCTGGATTGGTCACCGATTTGAACTTTCTGGTCACCGACGGCTACGAGGTCACGTACACCAACGACATGCCCCTGTTTGCCGATCGCTTCACCGCCGAGGTTTGGTACAACCGCACACGGTTCGAAGGCGACACGACCCGTCCCGCAAAACATCGCCAGATCCCGCTGCTGCGACAGACGTTTTATCCGTCGTCTTTCGGCGCCGACGACGGACTCACGGTGACCGACGGTGATGCACTGTCGGGCGGCTACCGGCTGCAGTCCACGTGCTACACGAATTCCGGGCAGATCTCTTGGGGAACGGACCTGATCTATTTGAACCAAGAACTCAACGAGTTTGACGTCTTCGATCCGGACACCAACGACAATAACTATCCGATCCCGCGCAGTGATTCGCTAGACATCGGGCTGTATTTGGAAAATATCTCGCAAGTCACCGACGACGTCCTGGTGACCGGCGGCGTCCGCGTCGATGGCGTCTTCACCGATTCACGCGATACGGTGATCGGCGTCGAAGATCCCCTGAGTGAACTCGAAGACACGACGCTCGACAAGGACTTCTTGCTCGGCTCGGCGTTTTTGACCGCCACACGGAATCTCGGAAACGGATGGAGTGCCAACGCGGGAGTCGGGTTCGCCATGCGGCAGCCGACGCTGACCGAGATGTACTCCGAATACACGTACATCGGTTCGCTACAACGCGGACTGACGTTCCTGGACGGTGACCCCGACTTGGACCCCGAGCGGCTGTACCAATACGATCTGGGCATTCAGTACCGGCAAGAATCGGTTCAACTCGGTGCGCATGTCCATCATGCGTACATCGAAGACTACATCACCTACGACTTGCTCGACCCGGCCGGAACCACCGACGGGTTCCAGACCGGAGCCCGATTCGTCAACACCGATTTGGCGACGCTGTGGGGCATGGAGGCCTATGGTCAAACCGACCTGACCTCGATGTTTTCCGTCTTCGGGATCGTCACCTATCTGGAGGGACGCGACCGCAGTCGGCTCGACCCCGCCCGGCTGTCCGCATTCGATTCGCGTAGCGCCAACGATACCGTCGATGCCGAACCGTTGCCCGGGATCGCTCCCTTGGAAGGCCGCTTGGGATTGTTGATCCAAGACCCAACACCCCAGCGACGTTGGGGGGTCGAACTGTTCGCCCGCGTCGTCGACAACCAAGACCGCGTTGCGGCGACGCTCGAAGAAGTCGCGACACCGGGATTCACCGTCTACAACATCCGCACCTATCGACGTTTCGGAGCGCTGCTGATCACCGGCGGGATCGAAAATGTGACCGACAAATTCTACCGCGAACACCTCGACTATCGGTCGGGATTGGGGGTGTTTCGACCCGGTATCGGATTCTACACCGGTGCGGAATTGACGTACTGAACAGCATTCTGCCCCGTATGATTCTGCCATTTCAAATCATACTGTCATTCCTGCATCCTGCCGAATACCTTGGCGACTTCCGCCCCGCGGCGATCAGAAATCATCGCCGCCCGCGTTGCCGCTTCCCACGTTGTCCGTTGACGTGCCGCTGTTGAGTCCCGTGTAGCCCTGGTCGGCGTTGTCATTGGACTCGTTGTTAGAAAGCGTACCGAAGTTCTCGACCAGATCGACTCCGTCGTCAAAGTTGCCTTCGGCGTAATTGCCGTCAAACAAGCCGTTGTTTTGGTTGAAGTAGAAACCGTCCTCGGCATTGCCAATCGCCTGGTTTCCCGTCATCAGATGATCGTTGCTGTAAAACTGGAAGCCGTCGTTCCAGTTGCTGATCGCTTCGTTGTCGCTGAACGTATCTAAATTGTAGGAAAAATCGTATCCGTCGTCGTCGTTGCCGATCGCCTGGTTTCTCGCAATCGTCCCCGCGTTGTGCTTGAAATCAAAGCCATTGGATCCATTCTGTTCGGACGTATTGTCTTCGAAATCGCCGAAGTTATTGCGAAACTCGAAACCGTTGAACGAATTCGATGCGGCATAGTTTCCGCTGACCGTGCCCGCGGTATCGTTCAGCGTGAATCCGTTTCCAAAGTTGAAAACGGACAGATTGTCTTGGATCGTATCGTAGTTGTCTTCGAACCAGAAACCGTCCAGGAAATTGTCGAAGGCAACGTTGTTGCTCACGACGCCGTTGTTGGTTTCCACTTCGAACCCTGAGGAAGCGTTGTCGGTCGACTCGTTCTCGCTAATGTCACCCTCGTTGAACGACACCACGAACCCGGACATGGTGTTCTCGATCGCTTCATTTTGGAAGATCAAGCCGTCGTTGTAGACCAGCAGAAAGCCCTCTTCGCCGTTTTCCATGGCGCGATTGGCCGTGACCGATCCGCTGTTGGACGCGATCACGAACCCGGCGGTTTGATTGTCTTGAGACGTGTTGCGATCAAGCGTTCCGCTGTTGTCGTCGATCCAAAAGCCGGCTTCGGCGTTGTCGAACGCGCGGTTTCCCGACAAGGAACTGTCCGCGTCAATCGCCGCAAAACGGAACCCATTTTCGGCCGCGTCAGTGACTTCGTTGCCAAACAGATGAACGTTGGCCAGATCGTCGTAATCCGTGCCGTTGTCGCTGGAAATGCCGTGCAGTCCGCCCGCGATGCTGAAATGGCCGACCCGGGCGTTGTTTGCCATGACGATCACCGACTGCGTGTCGTCGCTGCCGCGAAGATGGATCGGGGTTCCGAAACGTGCCACGGCGCCCGTGTCAGCACCCTTGACCGTAAACCCACCTCCCAGCAAATTCTGTCCGTCTTGCACGACGATCGAGTGGCTCAGTTCCAGTTCACCGGCGGAACCATCCAGAATGACCGTGTCGGTCGTCGACGTCGCGACGGCATCGGGAACATCGTCGGTGTCGGCATCCAGCACCGTGACCGAGCCGATGGCAAAGTCATGCTCGGCGTGCAATGCCGCTTCTTGCCCGCCGGGCGTCGGTGTCGCTCGGGTGACCACGTCAATGTCGCGAACGATGACATCTGTCATCCGACGTTGCATGACGCACATCCGTCGAGATCGTCCGCGATCGGTCCCCAGCGGCAACCGGACAGCAATCACAGCGGCGGACTGATCGCCGCGGACGTCGTCATGTTGGTATTGGGCGCCCAGCGTCAAGCGAGAATCGAGCCCCAGCCACGGTAGATCGTAGCAGCGCCATTCGGCACGCAGACGCGGTCCGGCCACCGATCGAGCGTTGGCCGAATCGGTTTCAAAATGGAAAAAGCCGGCAAACCCTCGGATTTCGCTCTCGAACCATTGAGGTTTTTGCCACAGCAACGCCCCGACTTCGCCGTCGAACCCGTGATACGCCCGCTCTTCGTTGTTCTGAACCACCAGATTGCCGTTGGAAATCACGGCCGTCGGCGCGACCGCCGTTTGGGAGCCGCCTTCGGGCAGGTAACCATTGAATCGCAAATCAAATCGCCGCGTCAACAGTTCCGCACCGATCGTTCCCTGATGAAACCAATTGCCATTGGCGGATTGTTTCAAGTCATAAAAGCCGTAGGCGCCCAGAATGCACTCACAGTCCATCAAATGTCGAATCGCCAGCCCCCAATTTCCTTCTCCGCCACCCACATCAGCAAACTGTCCCCGCACGTCGGCGAACAGTAGGCTGGAGTCATTCCAAAACAACGGCAGGAACATGTCGGTGTGCAACCGCACGTCTTCGTCACTCGGGCGAACCCCTGCCGCCACATAGGGCCGGTAAACATCGCCATCATAAGAGACAACGCCTAACGAATCGGCCGCAGACAACGTCGCTGCGATGCAGATCAGGTTGATGATGAGGCAGCCGATCCACGACGAACTCGTTTGAAGCTTGAGACATCCATGTTCCTTCACGATACTATCCTGGTTGACAATCAATGAGAATCGATAACTTGGTGTCGCCTCCTTGGTCCGCACGCTGCGAAACGTGCTCACTTGGTCAATATCGGAATCCGGCCAAGTCGATTGAATTGGATCTGGCAGAGAAATCCGAATCCTTGACGGTGAGTTTGCCGGTGGTGAGGCGTTCGGCCTTGCGTCGCAGTCTGGCGGCTCGTCCGGTTTCAATCTGCGCGCGATTCATCATTCCGCTTGAGCCATTCGCGGAGATCTTGATGAGGGAGTTGCCTCAAGACACTTTTTGAAACTGTTTCGTCAAACACCGTTTCCAGAGAACCCGCGTGAGTGGATGTTCACAGTCGTTCCACCAATTGCCGGACGCTGAATCGGCTTATCGGCCGTTGGCAGGGAACTCCTTGCCCGAACACACGCGGAAAACGAAACGGCAAGGAATCCTACGAGTAATACCTCTGAACGGCTTTACCGCTGGCGTTTCCGGTGTCGGCGCTGGGTGAGAACGCAACCGGTTGCCAGCAGAATCAGGGCAAAACTGGCGGGTTCCGGCACCGCGGAAACGGCCACGCGGTAGGTCCCCAAGGTGTTGTCGGTGAAACGAAGGGAAATGTAAAACTCACCTTCCTCGGCCGCTGATGCTCCAGCGAGAAACGAGATCTGACGACCGTCAATCACATCACCGACGCGGGCCAATTCGCCAAAGGTCGAACCCACTTTATAGTACGTGACCAATTCCGGGTCGTTGTTCGTCACGGCACGGAACACGGCCGCGTCACCATTGACAGCTAACGAAAACGTATCGAAATTCAGAAACTGATCGTCTCCGTAGGGAGTCTCGTTGTTGACCAGGGTGTCAAAATTGCCGGCTTCGTCGACGGAATAAAAACCGATTCGATTGTTGGACGGGTTGACCGTTGCGGCTGCGAAGTAGGCGACGTTGTTGTCGATTTCGGTGTCGGCAAAACCCAGAAATTGCTCACCGGTACCGGGCATGACATCGTTGGTGTCGAAGATCTTTTCCAGGGTTCCGGATCGGTCGGAATAGACGCCGGACAAGCCGGCGCCGTTGTTGCCATGGAAAAGAATGGAACCATTTTTTCCGATGTCGCCTCGCGAGGATTGAAAGCTGTCGATGTCGAAGTTTCCGGTGCCCGAGGGAACCGCCGTGTTGCGGTTGGCGATCGTTGTGTTGGTTCCGCCAGAGTTCTTGTAGAAGCCCGGATTATTGAACACCGAGGATGTCCCCGAGCCGTGCATCACCACATCTCCATTGGCCAGCACCCGAAGGTTTCGAAACGTTCGCGGCGATGTTCCCGTTTGCTCGATCAGTTGAGGGGTTCCGCTTGAACCGAGACGATAAAGATAGTTATCCGTGCTCACCCGACCGCTGAAGAACACATCGTTTTCAAAGACGTCGATGGCATCAATGAAACTGAAGGTCGTCGTCCCTGAAAAGACCGGGTGCGAAACGATGGTGTTGTGATCCAGCAGTGTCGAAAAGCTCCCGTCGGAGCTGCGCCGAATGATCCCGAATTCACTTTGATTCGTCGACGGATTGAATCCCGATGCGATAAAGACGTCATCGTCTCCATCGGATCGCACAAAGCTTGCGCTGATGTTGGGGCCAAACCCAGGGACCTGAGTGTCAGAATGGAGTACCTCTCTGAACTGGAGTGTCTGCGCGTTCGTCGAGCAATTCCCGGTCAGTAACGCGGCGCCTAGGAGAAGAATCAAGCTGGTCAATCGCATCGGTGTCCCGCCTCGTGCTGTATGTGCACCGTGCCCGTGCACTAATGTTGTGTTGTCGTCGTCTCGAAGCTGTCATTGCAAGAACGCCAACATACAGCCCCCGTGACGCGTCTGCAACAAACGGGCGGCTCAAGCCTGGACACCAGCGCCGTTGGTGTCCAGCCTTCAGGCGAATCTCGGATTCGCAAGCTGGAAGCTTACGCCACGGTCAGTCGGCTGCGGTGGCGTAGAGGACGCGGTCGGCGCCGGCGGCGCGGGCCGCGTCGTAGGCGGCGACCGTGCGTTCCATCGTCACTTCGCTCTCCGGGTCGATGATCACCGGTGGCTGCACGCCCAACGCGATCACTTCTGCCAACCGGGATTGCAAGACCTCGACCGATTCGATCCGCTGGCCGCCGAACTCGATGAGGGGCAATCCGTTCCGCACCAACAGCTTGACCACGATCTCGTCAAACGCTTCCACCGGAGGCGGCTGGTCGATGTTGGCTTCGCTGCCGCCGGCGGGGACTTCGGCCAAGGCACTCGGTAAGTCGTACTCGGGGGTCTCGAAACTGCTGGTCCAAACGAAGAAGATCAGCAGCAAAAAAACGACGTCGATCATCGGCGTCATTTTGACTTCCAGGGCACCCGTTCGACCATGGCTGGGTAATCGCATCGCACTAGCCCTGTTCCTTGACCGCTAATTTGATATCCAACAACCCGAGTTCGGCCGATGCTTTCAAAATCGGCTCGATGATTCCATACGGGACCTCACCGTCGGTGCGGATTCGCAGCGATGCTGATTCTCCGTCGCGGCGCACCACGTCTTTCAGGATCGCATCGATCCCGGCGTCGTCGACAATTTTGCCGCCGACGAGTCGTTGACGGTCGCGGTTGACGGTGATGGTCACCGAGACCGGATCGACGCTGAGCGGATTGTGCGTCGACGCAACGGGCAGCTCGACGGGCAAACGCGACTCCTGCCGCGCCAGGTGGCTGGACACCAGGAAGAAGATGATCAGCAGAAACACGACGTCGATCATCGGCGTCATGTTGGCACCGGTGAACGGTCGGTTCTGCTGATTGGGGATCTTCATCGGCTCAGCCGCCGGCGGCTGCGATCACGGCGTCTTCGTTGATGCCGAAGTGCTCGTAGACTTCTGAATACGGTCCGCTGGCGCCGTAGCCGGACATGCCGACAAACTTGCCTTGCAGCCCGATCCAGCGGTCCCAGGACATTCTCAGGCCCGCTTCGACGGCCACGCGGTTGGTGACTTCGGGCGGCAACACTTGATCTTGGTAGGCTTGGCTTTGCTCGGCAAAAATGTCCATGCAAGGCATGCTGACGACGCGAACTTTCTTGCCCGCCGCGGTCAGTTTTTCGGCGGCCGTGACACACAATCCGAGTTCGCTGCCGCTGCCCATCAAGATCACATCCGGGGTGCCTTCACAGTCCGAAAGCACATAACCGCCTTTGGCACATCCCGATGCGGCGGCGTACTTGGTCCGGCACAGCGTGGCCATGTTTTGACGGGACAGCACCATCGCGGCGGGATGATCGCTGATCTCCATCGCGGCTCGGTAACATTCGGCGACTTCGTTGGCGTCGCCGGGGCGGAACACGTTCAACCCTGGAATCGCCCGGCAGGCCGACAGGTGTTCGACCGGTTGGTGGGTCGGGCCGTCTTCGCCGACGCCGATCGAATCGTGCGTCAGGATGTACAGAATCGGCTGGTGCATGATCGATGACAGACGCATCGCACCACGCATGTAGTCGGTAAACACGAAGAACGTCGCCGCATAACCGCGCAGCCCGGTCAGACAGATGCCGTTGACGATGCCCGCCATGGCGTGTTCGCGGATGCCGAAGTGCAGGTTGCGACCGGCGTATTGATTCGGCAAAAAGTCTCCGGCGCCTTCGAACGTCAGATCGCTCTTGTTGCTCGGCGCCAAGTCGGCCGATCCGCCGATCATGAAAGGAACGTTCTTGGCGATCGCGTTGAGCACTTTGCCGCTGCTGTTTCGCGTCGCGTCGCCTTTTTCGCTGGCTTCGAATTCCGGGATGTCTTTGTCCCAGCCCGCGGGCAACTTACGATCAAAGATCGCCTGCAGCTCGGCCGCTTTTTCTGGGTTGGCCGACTGGTACGCCGCCCAGGTTTCGTTCCATTTCTGGTAATCGGCGGCGCCACGCTGTCCGAGGTTGTTGGCGAAGTGCTCGATGACGCCGTCGGGGATGTGGAATTTCTCTTCGGGCGGAAACCCGTAGGCTTTCTTGGCCAGCTCGACTTCGTCCCAGCCCAGCGGCGCCCCGTGTGCTCCGTGTGTGTTTTGCTTATTCGGGGCACCCCAGCCGATGATCGTCTTGCAGATGATGATGGTCGGCTTGTCGGTGCAGTTGCGAAAACTCTCGATCGCCTTAGACAGGTTGGACAGTTCGTTGACATCGGAAACGTGAACGACGTTCCAGCCGAGGCCTTCGAATCGTTTGCCGACGTCTTCAGAGAACGACAAACTGGTGTCGCCTTCGATCGTGATGCTGTTGTCGTCGTACAGCCAACACAGGTTGTCCAGTTTCAGATGGCCGGCGACCGAAGCGGCTTCGCAGGCGACGCCTTCCATCAAATCGCCGTCGCTGCAGAGGGCAAAGACGTTGTAGTCGAACAGCTTGTGTTGATCGGTGTTGTAGTTTTCGGCCAGCCACTTTTGGCTCATCGCCATCCCGACGCTGTTGCTGACGCCCGCACCGAGTGGTCCGGTCGTGGTTTCGATTCCCGCCGCTTCGGCGTATTCCGGGTGCCCGGCACAAACGCTTCCGATCTGACGAAAGTTCTTGATGTCGTCCAGCTTGATCGACAGTTCGTCCAGCACGTTGCCGTCTTTGTCGGTCGCTTTGACGCCGGCCAGGTGCAGGGTGCTGTAGAGCAGCATCGACGCGTGACCGCAGGACAGCACGAACCGGTCACGGTTGGGCCAATTCGGATGCGATGGATCATATTGCATCGTGTGATTGAACAACTGATAGGCGATTGGTGCGAGCGCCATCGGTGTTCCCGGGTGACCGCTGTTGGCAGTCTGGACCGCATCCATGCTAAGGGAGCGAATGGTGTCGACCGCTAGGGTCTCGAGATCAGTCGATGCAACACTCATTTTGCGTGGTCTATTTCGTCGAGAGAGGAAGGAAATTTCGTTTCGGCCAGCCGCAAAAGGTACCGCGTTTGTGGGGATTTCGAAAGGGTCGACGGACAACCGTCACGTCAACACCCCGCTTTTCCCGGCCCCAAGACGTGATTTTTTTGAAAATCGGACGGAGATTTCGATCCCCCGTTTGCCGGCGAGCAAGCGTCGTGCTCGACGGCGATCGCCTGTTCGGATCGGTGCACACCGGCGCCGACGGAACCAAGCGAATCGTTGCCGGGATGTCGGCGCAACCCGTAGGCCCTGAAGTCAAGCTGAGATGAACCCACGGATGGCAGCGCGGACCCACGGATGGAGAGCAGCCTGGGATCCGTGGGTTCGCGCTGCCATCCGTGGGTTTTATTCAACTCGCTTGCAGGGTTTTGCCATGGAACGCAAGGCCGGTGCGGCCACTCGCCACACGCCGATGACAGCCAGCAGGCGGGATCCTCCATGACATCCTGTTCACAGGCGGAGCCCTACGCCGTGAACGATTTATCTCCTGTGTACTGCGAGGTTATAGCGGCAGGGCGCAAGCCCTCCGGTTCCTCATCTTCACTTCGTGCACCAGGACCAGGGCGTAGCAGGCGATGTGACCGGCGATCAGCCAGCCGTAGTCGTTGCGAAAGCCTTCTGCCAACGCCATGCCGCCGATACCGATCATCGCCCCAAGGATCATTGGGTGGCCGATGGTGCCATACGGAAATCGGGCCACCCGCTGTGGCGCGTCGAATCCGAGTTCCGCCGAAAACAAGGTCCGCCGCATCCCCAGCACGCGAGCGGCGTAACCGGCCAGTGCGAATCCTGCCAGCACCAACGCGAGCGATCCGTAGTGGTGGTCAAAGTTCCAAGCGTAGAGCCCCAAGAGCTGCGTCATCGCCAGCGTTTTGAAAAGCATCGCGTCGCGCCGAAACGTGCCGAATGAAACCGGTGTTTGTTCCTGCAACGTGCCGACGTAGATCGCGTAGTGAACAAAACTGGTTGCCGCAATCAAGATCGTGACGTTCCCAAACACGATGCTCAACAGCATCGCCGTCGCGACATAAGCCAGATTGGTCCAGCCACAAAACCGTACCGCCAGTTCGAACAGGCGTGTCCAGCCGAGCACCCAGCGGGCTTTGATTGCCAGCAACGTTCCATCGGGATTGATCGTCATGACGAACAGATTGCGGGCACGGATGTCGTACCAGGTTGTCAATCGCCCCAACAGATTCCCGTACCAGCGCATGCCGCGAGGGTAGGCGACGAAGTGCAATTTCAGGTTGACACGGGGCTCGGTTTGGCGCGCATCCACCCGACGCGTGATGTAGTGCAATTCGCGATTGAAGTCGAATGCGACCGCGTCACCGTGTTGCAGCCGATGGCTTTCCGGTTCACCGTAGTCTGGATTCGACATCGGAAAGTGGGTTGTCACTTCTAGGTTTTGGTTCAGTGACAACATGCATCGGTACAAGCGTGCTCCCGGAAAGATCGCCCAGGGGCCGTCGACATGTCCCAACGCCCATCCGAGAGGCGGCGCGATCAAAACGGCCGACGCGGCGATCATCGAAACGGCGGCGGCGTGGATGCCCGCGATCCCCGCAGGTACCAACGCGACAACGACCGCGATTTGGACCGTCGCAACCAGAGCCACCGCGATCGGGGCCACCGCGATCGGGGCCACCGCGATCGGGCTGAGCCCTGCGACAAGCGCGTAGACACCGAACAGACCCAAGGGCGTGGTGAAGAGGTGCAACGCCACATTGATCGGACGCCGATGGCAGCGGAGAAACCCACGGCACAGTCGCGTCCAATCCGCCGCGACCGTCGATCGATCCGAAGGGCCGCCGCGGGAAGGTTGCAGACGCGACAATCCGGCCCGATCGTGAGAGATGCCATGCGGTCTCGTTGCCGCCGGGACAAGGGTCTCAACGGACATCGGTGCCTCGCTTCGTCCCGACAAACAAATAGTAGGGCGCTCGGATCAACGGCAGATAGGGAACTTTTCCCAGTCGCTCGCTGAAACGCGTGACCTCAAACTTGCGGTGCAGCATGGCGGTGTGATCGGGGCTTAGAAAAACATTGTCCGCACCGAACCAATGGGGCCAAAACGATCGGCGAAGCCAGTGATGTTGCCGATGCCCGTGGGCGGCGTACTTTCGCGACACATAAAAATCCACGACACCGATCACCCCGCCCGGTTTCAAGATCCGATACGCCCGTTCAATCGCTTCGAACCAGTCGGGGACCATGGTCAGGGAATAGGAAAAGGTCACGATGTCGGCGCTTTCGTCGGCTTGATCCCAACGCGTCACATCGGCCAGTGCAACCTGGGCATTGGTGATGCCTGCGTCGCTCAACCGGTCGCGTGCGACGTCCAGCAAGGACGGCGAAAGATCGGCTGATGAATTTCACCCCGCGTTTGACGCGGCCCTTGATCACCGCGCACGCACCGTACGGGTTGCGGTCGTGGTGCAGAAACCGATTCTTGACCCAGCGGTTGAAGCTGAGGCAGGTGTCGTAAAAGCTGGAGCTTCCTTTGGAAATCCACTGTGCCCGGGTTTCGAAAAAATCAAACAGGTCGCCGTGTGTGACCAGAAACCGCCATCCATGAAGCGTTTCCAAAATGAATTCGTCGGCGATGCGGACATCGGGAAATCCGGCCGGCATGACGCTGCGAAAGGACGCTTCACGCAGGAACGAATCGTGGTTGCCGGGGGTGTAGTGCAGCTGCGTCCCTTGCTGAACCAGATCCACCAAATGGCGGATGATGGCGTCGCAGGGTTCGGTCCAGTGCCAACCCGAATTGATTTTCCAAGCGTCAAAGAAGTCGCCGACCAGAAATAATTTTTCCGGGCGATAACGCTGGAGAAACGCCAGGCATTCTTCCGTGCGTGCGTGTTTGCATCCCAAGTGAACATCACTGACAAGCAATGTCCGTACTGAAAGCGGTGAGGTCCCACTCATGCCGATAACGCCTCTGCTCCTTGCGGAGTCGATGAACAACCGATTCCTTAGACAGGGGCAGAGCGTATCAGAAGAGTGTTTCTATCTCGTTAATCCCAAACGCAGCTTTCGGTAAGAACTCATTTATTTTCCGTGAGGCGTTGTTGGGCGATGTCGATCAGTGGCTTCAGGTCGGAGTTGTCGCCGTACAGTTCGACCAGGCTGTACCAGATCTTGCGCGCTTCGACCACCTGGTTTTCACTGAGCAATTGATCGGCCTCGTCCAGACGCGCCTGGACGATTTTCGCCGCATCGCTTTCTTCGGCCGATTTCGTTTCCAGGTCCGCGATTTGGAACCGCGCCGCATTGACCGCGGTTTCGTACTCCGGATCGTCTCCCAACACCGTCACCATGCTGTGGTACATGTCGATTGCTTTGGCGAAATCGCCGTTGGCAGAATACTCTTGCGCCTGCTTGTGCAGCAGTTCGCCTTGATTTCTCATCGGCAGGTTGTTCTTGATCTTGACCGACAGCTGGTGCAAGAACTGTTTGACGTTGATCACGTCGATTTGTTGCTGAGCCCATTCGGCGTTCGGGCCGTCGGGAAAACGCACCAACAATTCACGCAGCGGTTCATCTTCGGCTTCGGCCAACGCCTTGCGCGTGTCGATCGCGATCAGCCGTTCGGCACGATCCCGAAGCGACTGTTCGCTGGCGGGCCAAGCGACGTAGGCCAACAGCATCAACAACAAAACCAGTCCGCCCAGCAGGAACCAGGGCTGGTCGTGCCAAACCGTGTTGTCGGGGACTTCGTCTTCTTCCTCGATGGCATTCAGATCGATGACGCCACGTCCCAGCAGCGTGCGGGCTTCGTCTTTGTCTCTTTGATTGGTGACTTGCAACGGGCTGAACCCGCTGCTGGTGTGTTCGGCGACACTGGTGCGCGAGAGGGAGCGTTTGCGGACTTCGACCAACGCCATTTTGACGGCCGTCGCGCTGGGCGGTCGATTGGCCGGATCTTTTTCCAGCAATCGCATGATCAGCTTGTCAAACCAAATCGGACACTGCAACACGATCGATGCCGGCGTCGGCGGTTGCTCGTGTTGCACGTTCTCGCGGACCTCTTGCATCGTCTCGCCGCTGATCGGCAAACGCCCCGTGATCGCCTGGTACAGCAACACGCCCAAGGCGTACAGGTCGGCGGAAGGTTGTGGGGGCGGCAGCGAGTTGCCGACGGCGACCGAGACGACTTCGGGTGGCTGTCGGGCCACTTGATCAATCGAAGGCGGACGAGGCGTGCGAAACGGCGATCCGAACCGATCGGTGCGGAGATCCAGCAACACCGGCGCGAAGCCGGCAACGATGATTTTGTCCGGACAGATCGCCCCGTGGACTACGCCCTGGCCGTGCAGGTATTCCAACGCGTCGGCGATGCCCTGGGCGATTTCCAAGACGTTTTCCCACGACAATCGTCCCGCCCGCTCGATCTGGCTGGACAGCGTTTCACCGTCGATCAATTCATACGCCAGGTAGGCGTCGGTTTCCTCAAACCCGCCGCCAAAACATTTCGCGATGCCGGGATGCGAAAGCGTCTTTAAGTGCTCCCATTCGTCGGCCAAGGATCGACGCGCTTCCGGCGTGCCGCCAAAGGGCGCCGAAAAAATCTTGACGGCGATCGACTTTTTTAGCTGCACATGGATCGCACGCCACACCGAGCTTGTCGACGGATGGTCGCCAAGTTTCGTTTCGATCGCGAGCGGGCCGAGGCGGCTTCGGGGCATCGTGCAGTTCGTCGACAGCTGGGACGCAAAGGACAGAATCCATAGCATAACCTCTGACGACACAAAATGGATGGTGCGACAGCGTGACGTTGCGTGACGTAGGCTTGGGTTCCGGGCAACCGCCGATCGATGCGGTCGACGGCTTTGCCGAATATTCCAGTCCTGACGATCCGATCGCCACCCGACATTCCGCAACACACCATGACGATTCGCCGACGATCCATCCTTTCGGTTTTCTTTTCACTGACTGTCATCACAACGATTTCAGCGGACGCACAGACCAGTTGGGTCTCGGCCGAACGAAGCGACGCTTTGTCCGCCGCCCATCACTTGGGGATCGCCAAGCCCGCCGACCCCGATCGTGTCGTCGGGCATGATGCTTGCGTGAAATGCCACGCCCCGGAAGTCAAGGTTTGGCAGACGACGCCGCACGCAATGACGTTTGACCAATTGCATCGCAAACCCGAAGCCAAGCAAATCGCGTCGAAGTTAGGGCTCCGTTCGATCAAGCACTCCGGTCGCTGTGTCGCGTGTCACTACACCCGGCAATCGGACGCCTCCGGCCAGCCCGGTTCCGATGCGGCGCATCACGTCGTTGCCGGCGTCTCGTGTGAATCGTGTCACGGCGCCGCCAAAGACTGGCTGGAACTGCACCACGACTACGGCGGCGAAACCGTCACGCGTTTGACGGAGTCCGCCGAGCACCGCGCCGAACGGATCGCACAAAGTGTTCGAGCGGGGATGCGCAATCCCGCCAATGTCTACCTGGTCGCCCAAAGCTGTCTGCGATGCCACACCACCCCAGACGAAGCATTGGTCAACGTCGGCGGTCACTCCGCCGGGTCACTGGACTTTGAATTCGTCTCGTGGAGCCAAGGAACGATCCGCCACAACTTTGTTCACAGTGACGGCAAGCACAACGCGACCAGAACACCCGAGCAGTTACGTGTGATGTTTGTTGCCGGCATGATCGCCGAACTCGAGTCGTCGCTGCGGGCGACCGCTGTTGCGACCCGGAAAGCGACCTTCGCCATGACCGTCGCACAGCGTGCCAGCCGTGCCTCGAAGCGACTGCAAAGCGTCACGGCCAAAGTTCAGGAACCAACCTTGGATCAAATCCTGAAGGTCGTTGCGGGCGTCAAACTCAAGCTGAACAATGAAGCCGAATTGACCGCCGCGGCCGATCAGATCGCAGCGCTCGGCTACCGGTTTGCCGCCGAGTGCGACGGACAGGGACTCGCCAACCTGGACCCGTTCATCCCAACGGCCCGCAAGTAACCCCGAGGCCCAAGCCTCCAGCTTGTAGGTCACGCTGTGCGTGACGGATGGCTACCTCGCTAAAAGTGGCCTAAGCTTCCAGCTTGCATGAAAGTGGCGTAAGCTTCCAGCTTGCGTCCCGGCAAGCTTCAGCTTGCCCCCTACCCCACGCCAAGCTAAAGCTTGCGAAGCGGCAAGCTGGAAGCGTGCCCCACTTCAAGCTGCAAAGTGGCCCAAGCGAAAGCTTGCCCCCCTACCCCACGCCAAGCTAAAGCTTGCGAAGCGGCAAGCTGGAAGCGTGCCCCACCGCAAGCTGCAGAGTGACACCCGGCATGCACAGCATGCCCTACCTCGGCTGGCTGGGCAGGTTGGTGGCGATGATGCCGTCGTTGCCGTAGTTGTCGACTTCGTTGACCGTCAGGTCCTCGCTGTAGTCTTGGGTCTTGACGATCACGATGTCGCCGGCTTCGTCTTCTTCCACTGCCGCCCCGTGGTGCCGCGTCAGTTCCAACGTTGCCAGGAACCAGCCGATCAACGCGGACTTGTGGATGCCGCCTTCGACCAGATCCATCAACGGCACGCGCGGCCGCAACGCGAGGTGCGTGTGGATCTTTTGCATGTAAACATGGATCGGGGTGTCGTCGTAGATGACTTCGGTTTGCGGGGGGCCGGCGGATTCGCGCATGATCCGTCCGAAGGCGCTGACCAGGTCCCAGATCTCCAGATCCGCGATCGGTTGATCGCCCGGGTCGATTCGACGTCGTGGCAGATCATCACTCATCCGCTGGTAACGTTGTTGCCAACGGCCCGCCATTTCATCCAGCACCGCCGCCGCGTCTCGGATCTCCTTGTACTGCAGCAGCCGTTCGACCAGCTCCGATTGCGGATCTTCGATCTGCTCGTCTTCCTCTTCGGCGTCAACCGTTTGGGGAAGCACCGCCTGGCTTTTGAGTTCGACCAGGATGCTGGCCAGTTCCAGAAAGTCGCCGATGTCGGCCAGGTCCAATTCCTGAAGCAGTTCCAGGTAGTCGCTGTATTGATCGATCACCTTGGAAAGCGAGACCTCCATCAAACTCACCTCCTGGCGTCGCGCCAGGTAGAGGAGCAAGTCGATGGGACCGTTGTAGATAGCGAGTTCGACGCGGAATGGCATGGACTCAGTCTAGCCTAAACCGCCAGTTGGACCAAATCCTTCGGCCCGGTGTGGCCGTCCGCCTGGATCGCCTTCTGCTCCAGTTCGTCGTCGACCAGGTTGTAAAACACGTCTCGTTGACGCGGTTGGAATCCCAGTTCTTCGATCGCCTGACGAATTTGATTCAACGACATGAAGTGGACAGTTCCGGCTTCGGCGACGACGTTTTCTTCAATCATCAGGCTGCCCATGTCGTTGGCGCCGAACAGCATCGCCAATTGCCCCATCTTCAATCCCTGCGTCACCCAGCTGCTTTGGATGTTGGCGATGTTGTCCAGAAACAAGCGGGAAACGGCTTGGGTCTTGAGGTATTCGAACGATCCTGACGCCGGGATGTGGCTCATGTCGGTGTTATCCGGTTGGAACGTCCAGCAGATGAACGCCGTGAATCCACCGGTTTCATCCTGCAGGTCGCGGATCCGCGTGAGGTGCTCGATCCGTTCGGCCAAGGTTTCGACGTGGCCGAACATCATCGTGGCGGTGCTGATCCCGCCCAGCTTGTGCCAGACCCGCATCACGTTGAGCCAATTGTCCGAGTCGACTTTGCCCCGAGTCAGTTCGTTGCGGACGCGGTCGACCAAGATTTCAGCGCCTCCGCCGGGAATGCTTCCCAAGCCGGCCGCCTTCAGTCGCGACAGAACCTCTTCGATCGGCAGGTTGTTCACCTTGGTGAAGTGGTACAACTCGGGCGGGCTGAACCCGTGAATATTCACCGACGGGAACGCCGATTTGATGTCCGAGAGCAACTCTTCGTACCAATCGAGTTTGAACTTCGGGTGCAAACCGCCCTGCATTAGGATTTGATTGCCGCCGACAGCCACCGTCTCTTCGACTTTGCGAAGCAGTTCTTCTCGCGGCAGCACATAGCCTTCGTCGCTCTTGGGGCCGCGATAAAACGCGCAGAAGTGGCAGACGGCGGTACAGATATTCGTGTAGTTGATGTTCCGATCGACGTTGTACGTTCGATACGGTTCGGGATGCATCCGCCGCGAGACCTTGTCGGCGGCCGCGCCGATGGCCGCCAAGTCATGGCTCTCCAACAAAGCCAAACCCTCCGATGCCGAAAGCCGCTCGCCGGCAACCGCTTTGTCCAGAATGTCCGTGATCATGATTCTTCAATCGATTCAGTGGTTTTCGTGTCGAGTAATCCGAGTTCTTCGCAACCGTCGCGGAAACGCCGCAGTCCATCGAGTTCGGAATCGCCCAGTTGAAAGTGAAGGTTCTCGGCAAAATAACGATACAGGTCTTCGTTCGTCAGCCCGTGTGCCGCCGCATGAGTTTGGGCGATCGATTCCATCGCTTCCACACCGGCGTCGCGACAACGCTGCAGGATGTCGACCAGATCATCGGTGTCGATCCCGGGTCTGGCCACCCACATGGCGAAAACGAAGGGGGTTTCGGTGTAGCGGCACCAGCGGTCCCCAAGGTCCCAAATCTCATTGTAGACCCCCCGCTCGGGATGCATCGCGCGGTCGCCGATGATCAGCACGGCGTCGGCGTCCACCGACTCGGGTGACTGTTCCATCGACAAAACCGTCGTCTCGGGTTTCAGCCCGTACATTTGCCACAACAACACACGCACCATCGCCGCGCTGGTGCGACTGCCTTCGTCCAACGCCAGCCGTTTGATCTGCTTGACCGGCACACGGCTGACCAACCGCACACTCCACACCGGCCCACGGCAGGCGATCGCGGCGTCGGAGACGATTTGATAACCGTCGCCGCGAAAGTATTCGACCGAGGGGATCAGCGCGACGTCTAATTCGCCGCTACGCAGCTGACTGGCCAATCGGCTGGGCAAGTTCAACGTCAACGAGTCACCCGCTCCCAGGGCTTCTTTGAGCCCGTGGATCAACGGTTTGGTGTTCAAGTACGAAACGGCGCCCAGGCGAGTCATGATTCCGACCGAATTGCAGTGGTGACGACGCGAAACGGTAGGAAAACCGCAACCAAGACGCGAGCGCAACACCTTAGCCGATCCACCGCCTTTCGCCGAGGTCTGCAGTTTGAAAGTCACCCTCCTGGCAGGAGGGTCGAGCGCAGCGAGGGGAGGTCGACTCTCCCAGGGGGCATCGCCCAAGGTCCGCTGTGGCTTCGGTACGTCTTTCCCAGTGTCCGCCCGCCAAGATCATGGCGTCGACAGATCAAACGGACTGGCCGATTCAACTCGGATCAGGCGGCCGTTGGACGGGTCGTGAAATTCTAAGCGATGGGCGTGCAGCAGGATGCGACGGGTGTGCTGTTTTGTCGCTCCGCCCTTCGTCGCACCGTAGGTTTCATCACCGACGATCGGGTGGCCGCGTGAGGCCGTTTGCAGACGCAACTGGTGCATGCGTCCGGTGATCGGATTCAGTTCCAACAGGGTGCGATCGGCGGCAAGGTCCAGCGAGAGCGTTTTAAGGACTGTGCTAGCCAGCTTGGCACCGGGGGCAGCTTCGTCACAGACCTCCGCCCGCGGTTGGTCGTCTACCTTGCGAATGAAATCGTCCCATTGCTGAGGGCCCGTTTGCCCCACGTTGCATTGTCCTTCGACCACCGCGAGGTACTGCTTGCGAGTCTTGCGACTGGCGAATTGGGCCGACAGCAGTCGGGCGGCTTTTTTCGTCAGTGCGACCAAGATCACGCCACTGACGAACCGATCCAATCGGTGTGGAAAGGAAAGGTAGCTATCGGGGCGTGCGAGTTGACGATGCAGTCGGCTTTCCAGGCTATCGATTCCCGCGGGCGCTTGGGTCGACAGCCCGGCCGGCTTGTTCACCGCCAGCATCAGATCGCTTTGCCAGAGCAATTCAATGTCCGAGTCAGCCATCAGTGATCCAGTGCGTCATGGGAAAGAGACGTCAACAGGTATGACGATCAAGTAGCTTTGATCAGTCGCTTGAATGAGCCAATGTCTGCTTCGGGATGCACCACCCTTTCCGCGCGAGTCACCTCAGCGCGAACTAGCTCGGCGCGAACTAGCTCAGCGCGAACTACCTCAGCGCATAAAAAAACGAGAGATCCCGGCCACGACAAAGAGAAGTTTCAATCGGAATCGCAACTTCGCTTCGTACACGAATCTCTCGCTCATTGAAGTTGTACGCGTTGTCGCATATCAGTCAAGAGCGACTGGTGCGTTCGAATTAAAAAAAAAGAAACGATTGTGAGCTGATTTCAACGACAATTTTGGACTTCCAACATCACTTCACGGTGTGCCGCGCGCGTGAGCGCCGCGCAACCGGTTAACCTTTATGACGCTGGTTCTGTTTGAACGTGACCGACCGCCCAAGTACTTCCTGCTATCAGCCAACGCGACATGCAACCGGCTATCGATCTATCCGAAACATCTCACTTGCACTTCGTGACCGGAACGCTTGCCCAGCATGCGGTCCGCGAGATCGTCGACGCGCTCGCCGTGCGGCATGCGTTTGACTATTCGATCGGTGTCATGCCGATCACCGTGGCTGCGTTGATGACCCCGAAATGGGTCGCGCGGAAGCTGGATTTGCCCAAGCAAGCGACTCATTTGATCGTGCCGGGGTTCTGTGAATCGGGAATCGAAACGTTGCGCTCCCAGGTCGCGGCCGAAGTCGTTGTCGGACCGAATGATTGTCGCGACATGGCGGAACTGTTTGGTGAATCGCGTTCCGAGATCGACCTCAGTCGCTTTGACATCGAGATCATTGCGGAGATCAATCATGTCCCGAGGCTGACCCGGGATGAATTTTTGACCGCTGCATTACAACTGATTCGCGACGGTGCGGATCGAATTGATGTCGGGTGTGATCCAACCGCACGCTTTGAATCGATTGCCGACTACATCGGCGCGCTGGTCTCGCAAGGCATCCCCGTTTCGGTCGATACGTTTGACCCTTGGGAAGCGGAAGCGGCTTGTCGTGCCGGTGCGTCGCTGGTGTTGAGCGTGAATGCTCAGAATCGTGAGCATGCGCCGCGGTGGGGCACGGAGGTTGTCGTGATTCCTGATTCTCCGTCCGATCTCAGCAGCCTGGATGAAACGATCGAGTATTTGTCGCAGCGGAACGTCCCGATGCGATTGGATCCGATTTTGGAGCCGATTGGTTCGGGGCTGGCGGCCAGCATCGTGCGTTATGCGGAGGTGCGGCGGCGCTATCCCGAGTTGCCGATGATGATGGGGATCGGCAACGTGACGGAATTGACCGACGCCGATTCGGCCGGCATCAACACGGTGCTGTTGGGGATCTGTCAGGAGCTGGGGATTCAAAGTGTCCTGACCACCCAGGTGATCAATTGGGCGCGCTCTTCGGTGCGTGAGTGTGACCATGCCCGACGTCTGGTGCATGCGGCGGTCCGAAACGGCATTCCACCCAAGAATTTGTCCGAAGAATTGGTGTTGCTGCGCGACCGAAGGCTTCGTTCGTTTCCGTTGGACACTCTGGAGGGGCTTTCCCAGGCCATCAAGGACAACAACTACCGTTTGTTCGCCCAAGATGATGCGATCCACTTGGTCTCGCGGCAGCTGTATCTTCGCGACCAGGACCCGTTTTTGCTGTTCGAGCGGCTGCTGAACGAGCCGATTGCCGACAATGTGGACCGCGGGCACGCGTTTTATCTAGGCTACGAAATGGCCAAAGCGTCGATCGCATTGACCTTAGGGAAGCAGTACGAGCAAGATCGCGCACTTAATTGGGGGTTTTTGACCCGCCGCGAGGATCTGCATCGCATCGCTCGCAGCAGCCGTCACCGCAGGGAGCCATAATTGCATTCACCCGCAACTGCGGGATTTGGGACCAACTCTCGCCTTTTGAATCTAGCCGGGCAGTGTAGACTGTAGTGTCCAAATGTAGCCGGCCGGTCAAGACGGAGAGACCTGTAGAACGCTGCGTTTGATTTTGCCCTCTCGCTATTCGTAAAACGACGGACCGTCGCGACGATGGAATCCACCACACGCTTCGAACCCAATCCCACGGTTACTTTTCGAGGCACCGTTAACACCAGCGGTGACGCGAAACTCGTTCATTGGTATGACCACCTGATCGAGCGACAGAAGGTCAGTTGGACGGGGCACCATCACATGCTTCGTCTGCTCGGCCGTGGTGGCCAGGGCGAGGTCTATCTGACGGAGTATCGCGGGACCGACGGGTTTACGGTCCCGGTCGCGATGAAGGTGTTCTCCCCCGAGCACTACCAAAACGCCCGCGCCTACGACGAGGCGATGCGGCGGATCGCGACGATCGCATCCAAAGTCGCCTTGATTCAGCACGACAACCTGCTGGCGGTGCAAAACTTTTTCGAACGTCACCGGATCCGCATCATGATGATGGAATGGGTCGACGGCTATGACCTTCGCCAGCTGCTCGCACCCAGTTGCCTGAAACTGTTGGGCCAGCATTTGGACAACCGTCGGTTCAAATACATCAACGATGTGATCATCACCAAGGGACCCGACCATTCGCGTTTCAAGGCCGGCATCGCCGTGGCCATCATGCGCGAGTGCTTGGCGGCACTGGCGGCGCTGCACCGCGAAGGCATCGTGCATGGCGACGTCAAACCCGCTAACATCATGCTCAAACGCAGCGGCCACACCAAACTGATCGATTTGGGGTCGGCGATCGAATACAAGAATCCGCCCCGCGAACGCGAATGCACTCCGATGTATGCGGCTCCGGAGATCTTGGAAAACGAATTGGCGACCCCACGCAGTGACTTGGCAAGTGTCGGCTACGTGTTGATCGAATTGCTCAGCGGACGAAACATTTTTGCGGGCAAAGAAAGCCTGCGTGATCTGGTGGAAGCCAAACTCGCTTTGCCGTCGCGACTGGAAGAAGTGTTGCCGGCGGACATCAGTCGCAACGATTTGTTGATGAACTTTCTGGTCGGGTTGATCTCACCCGACCCGAATTTACGATTCCCCAATGCCGAAGCCGCCGAGCATGTCGACACCGGTGCGGCGGCATTTCATCGACAATTGGTCATCGGTGACATGTCGACCGAATACAACAATGATATCCGGCTTTGGCTGGAAGAACTCCGACGACTCGAAATCGAATTGTGAATCAAGAACACTTGGACCTGGCGATCAAGGCCGCGAAAGCCGGCGCCGTGGAACTGTTGAGCCGATGGGAAAACCGAACCGTTTCCGAAAAGGCTCCCAAAGATCTCGTCACCGATGCCGACCTGGCATCACAGAAAGCGATTCGCAAGATCCTGATGGACGCCTTCGGCGGCTATGCGTTCGTGGGTGAAGAAGAGGGCGAAAATGATCCGCCCGCGGCGGTTCGCGATGGCGCCGCCGACGCGCCGCCGTGCTGGGTCGTCGATCCGCTCGATGGAACCGTCAACTACGTGCACCGCCTGCAATCCTTCGCCGTTTCGATCGGTCTGTACCACGCCGGCAAGATGCGTTTGGGCGTGATCCTCGACCCCGTCTCCAACGAACTGTTCTCCGCCGTCGATGGCGCCGGCGCACACCTCAACGGGCGGCCGATCCGGGCCAGCGATTGCGAAGACCTCTCCCAGGCGCTGGTCGCGTGCAGTTTTCCCGCCGGCGTCAAAGCGGATTCGCCGGAGGTCGCCCGGTTCGTCAAAGTCCTCGAACGCTGCCGCTCACTTCGCCGCCTCGGCTCCTGTGCACTCAACATGTGCTACGTCGCCGCCGGACGTCTGGACGGCTATTGGGCGACCAACGTCTGCCCCTGGGACTCCGCCGCCGGTACCGTCATCGCTCGCGAAGCCGGGGCGCAACTGACTGCCTATGACGGATCCGAATTGGACGACTGGTTGCCAAAATTCTGTGTCACCGCGACCAAACCGATGCACGAAACCATGGTCGGCCTGCTCGGCACGAATTGATCGGTTTTGAATCCCGGGAGACCGAAATGGAATTTGACGTCGAAAAACTGACGCTGCAAGAAACCTACCTGCGTTTGGTGCAATTGATCACGCCCCGACCGATCGCGTGGGTTTCGACGCTGTCGGTCGACGGCGTCCCCAACCTCGCACCGTTTTCATTCTTCAGCGGCGTCGGGGCGAACCCGCCGACGGTCTGCTTCGCCCCGGCCAACAACGCCCAGGGACTGCCCAAAGACACGCTGGAAAACGTGCGGCGCACCGGGCAGTTTGTGGTCAACATCGTGACCGAGTCGGTCGCCCAAGCGATGCACCGAAGCAGCGACGAACTGGGGTCGGAAATCGACGAATTTCAACACGTCGGCGTCGAGCCCATCGAATCGGTCAAAGTCAAACCGCCACGCGTCCGATCCGCCGTTGCCGCCATGGAGTGCACCCTTCATTCGGCGATCACGCTGGGAACCGGTCCCGCCGGAGCGAATCTGGTGATCGGAAACGTCGTCTACTTCCACGTCGACGATAACCTGGTCGACCACAAAGCCCTGCACACGATCGCACGCGTCGGACGCCGCGAATACACCGAAGTCAAAGAGACCTTTCGTTTAGAGTGAAAACAACGGGTTCCCAGTAATCAGTACTCAGTACCCAAACCCGGCCTTCCCCGTGGCGGTTTTAATCGCCCGGTCCGGCCGCACGTCTGATCTCTCGTCTTTCCAGGTTTCCGTGCCATGCCCCAGGTCGAGGCCCGAACGCTTGCGCGAATCGGCTGATGTCAATCGTGTTTTTGATGCCCAACCGGTCCATGCTCATTCATTGCGTTCCAAGGCGCAGCCTTGGAACGAGGGTCTTGCCACCATCATTCTGCCCCGAATCATTCTGCCATCCCTCCCTTTACTCCCACCGACGCCACAAACCGTGCGATCTGATCGGCGATCTCGCCGGCTCCGGGTGACTTCACCATGCTGTGATGATGCCCGCTGACCATGCCAACGGTGACCTCGCCGGTCCAACGCCCCCAACCACGATCGGGACGCTCATCGGCCTTGCCTGGAACATCACGCGGACGCAACAGCAACACCGGGACGTCCATCGGTTGAATCTCATACCCTTGGCAAAGCTCCACATGGTGTGCGAACAACCGCTGTAGATCGGCGATGGCTTTCTGCACGACCGCCGTCGGAGTGTCCTGTTGAAGCACGCCCAGTCGCTGCGCGTGTTCATACAAAAACGGCAATTGCTCGTCGGCGGAAAGTTCACTGAGTTCGTCCAGCGACAGTTCCAGACCATACTCCAGTCCCGCCGATGCCGATTCCGGATCGCACCGCTCGGGTACCGTGGAATCTAACAAAATCAATCCCGCCACGTCCGCGCCGTCGGCGGCAAGCTGCCGTGCGACTTCGAAGGCGATGACGCCGCCGAGTGACCAACCGCCGATCAAATAGGGACCCGACCGCTGGCGACGCCGGATCGACCGGACATAGTCACTGGCCATTTCACTCAACGTGGTCGGCAGACGTTCGTCACCGTGTAGTCCCCGCGAACGAATTGCGACCAGCGGCTGATCGTCGGGAAGCCTCCTCGCCAGTTCGCGGTAACAGACGACGATGCCGCCCGGCGGATGGATCATGAACACGGGGGCCGCATCGCCAGACCGTTTCAGTTCCACCAGCAACGCCTCGGCATCTTTCGTCGATTCGGTCTCCGCGTCCGAAACGGCAGTCCGGCAACCGTGGATCGACGCGTCTCCGAAACGGGCGCGAAGGCTCGGTTCATGCAGATCCACCAAACGGCTGGCCACCGAACGGATGTCGCCCAAATCAAACAGCAACGCGGTGGGGATCGAGAAACCAAGCTCATCGGACAACTCAGACGTCAGCACCGCTGCCTGCAACGACGTTCCCCCGGCTTCGAAAAAATTGACATCGATTCCGATGGAATCCTGCTCCAACGCTGCGGCGAAGCGATGCTCCAAGAACTGTTCCAGTTCGTTACGCGGCGGCAACACATTGTCGGTCGATGCGTCCTTGGACACCGGTTCGGGTAGCCGCTTGCGATCAATTTTGCCGCTCGTATTGAGCGGAAGTTGATCCAGCAGATGGATCGACGCAGGACGCTTGTACGGGGGCAGGCTGGCCGCGAGATGACGGTTCAATGCGTCGTGTTGTGACGCGTCGACCCCCGCGACGAAGGCGGCAAGACGTTCGCCTGGCGTTCCAACCTGGGTCACCTTGACCGCCGCCCGCTCGACGCCTGGAAAACGCTCGATCGTCCGCTCGATCTCCTCCAATTCGATGCGATAGCCCCGCAGCTTGACTTGGTGATCGACGCGGCCGAGAAACTCGATCGTGCCATCGCCGCGCCGCCGACCGAGATCACCCGTCAGATAGACTCGGCTCGGCTTGCCGTCGCCGTCGCGGATCTGTTGCGAGGTGACGAAGGCTTGCTCGGTCAATTCAGGTTGATTGAGATAGCCGTCTGCCAAACCGCGACCGCTGATCACGATCTGTCCCGGAACGCCCACCGGGACCGGTGCCAGTAGCGTGTCGACCACGTGAACGTGCACCCCATCAATCTCATGGCCGATCGGAATGCGACTCCCCGACGGGACTTCCGTTACGCGATGCGCCGTAACTTGGCAAGCGGCCTCGGTCGGACCATAAAAATTCCAAAGCTCACCACCGACTAGGGAATGAATGAATTCGGGCAACTCTGTCGGCATCGTTTCGCCGCCGGTCCAGATCTGTCGCACCGACGTGCACTCGGCAAATCGGGGATGCGCCGCGAACGCCCGCAAGACACCGGGGACGGCTTGCAGAATCGTGACGCGATCGCGAATGATCTGTTCGATCAACTGGTCCAGATCCAGGCGTGCCGGATCATCGGGCCACACCAGCGACGCGTTCTGTTGGGCGGTTGTCACGACCAGCGGCAACGTCGCATCGAACTGATGGGATAGCAGAACGAGCGCACGGTCGGACGGTAAGAACGGCGTCGCACGCTGTTGCCAACGCATCGCGTTTGTGATCGCGGCGTGAGAAACCATGACGCCTTTCGGACGTCCGGTCGAACCCGAGGTGTAGATCACGTAGGCCAGGTCGTCGGGCGAACAATGATGACAAGTCGGTGTAGCCCGGTGGTCCACTTCGTCCACCGACACGACGGCCACGCCGAGAACGTTTGCCCATGGTTCGTTCGGCGCGGCAACGACGAATTCAATCGCCGCATCGCGTCGCAGCATCTCGGGCGAGACCGCCGGTTGATCGGCGTCGATCGGGATCGGCGTCGCGCCGCAGTACATCACGCCCAGGATTCCCACCCAGGCATCGCGACCGCGCTTCATACAGACCGGAATCATCGCGCCGGGTTTGACACCGCGTTGTTGCAGACAGGTCGCGAAGCGTTGTGCATCGGCGACGATTTCGTGATCCGAATCGCCGAGCAAGTCGATCAACGTCTCACGCGGAACGTTCGAATCGTCTGGGGCGGATCGCTGACAATCGGCCCAGCGGGCATGTTTCACCGGACATTGCGGATCGGCGACCAACTGATCGGACAATGCGATGAATTGCCGGGCCATCGAATCGATCGTGTCAGCGGCAAATAGATCGCGGCAATAACAGATCATGCCGCGGAGTTCATCGCCATGCAGTTCAAAGACGAACTCGACGTCGTAATGACAGCTCGTGTGCTGGACCGGAAAACTCTCTTGTCGCATGCCGGCGAAGTCGTCAAAGACGTGCTCGTTGCCGATGACAAATCCCGCTCGGCCCTGCTCGCTGGCGATCTGTGATTTTTCGAACGTGCAGGAGACTTGAAACAACGGATGGCGACGCGGGTCACGCCCGACGCCACTTTCACGAACGATTTCAGCCAGCGGCAGCACTTCGCCCGCCAAGGCGTCGATCATGTTTCGTCCCACCGTTGCGATCAGTTCTTCCAGCGTCGGGTTGTTTGACAAATCAACGGTGATCGGAAGCAGATTGACGAAAAAACCGACCGTCTTTTCGAACTCCCGTTGGCTGCGTCCCGAAAACGGGGTCCCGATCGAAAACGAATCCTGGCCGGCGAACCGTCCGACCAGAACCTGCAGCAACGCCATCACCACGACGTTTCCGGTCACCCCCAATCGACGCGAAAGCGCCGTGACCTTGGCGCCCATTCCGGGCGGAAACTTCAGCGGGACCACCGACGCACGGTGCGTGAACGATGCGGGGCGCACAAAATCTGTCGGCCACTGGATCACCGGTGGCACATCGGCCAATTGACGTTGCCAATACGCCGCGATCTTTTTTCCCCGGTCGCTGGCCACCAGATCGGCCTGGGAACTCACGAAACGTTCGTAGTTGCCCGGCGCAGGTGGCAGATTCGGTTGCCGGCCGCTCGCCAGCGCCGGATACAGCTGGCGGATTTCGTCCATGATCAAGACCAAGGACCAAAAATCGACCACGATGTGATGCGTGGTCGCAACCATCACGACATCATCGGCGGCGATCCGAAAGGCTGCCAGACGAAGCAGCGGGCCACGCGTCAAATCGAACGGGCGGTTGATCTCTGCGGTCACCCGTGCGGCCAGTTCGGCTTGGCTTGCCGACGGCGTCTCCACCACACGAAACTCTGGCGTCAACGTCGCCTGAATCCGCTGGACAGGCTGATGGGTTGAATCTGATGCGGCGAACACCGTCCGCAGTGCACTGTGCCGATCGACCAACGTTTCGACGGATCGTCGCATCGCGTCCAGGTCGATCGCCGAGCGAAACCGGGACGGCAGCGAGACGTTGTACGCAGTGACCTGTGGCGCCCGCTGGTACGCGTACCACAACGCTTGTTGCCCGGCCGAAAGCGGAAACTCGTCGGACGAATGCTGCTGCCGTTCGCCCTGCGCGGCCGCCTTCTCCTTCAACAAGCGGGCCAGCAACTCGCGCTTTTGTTGGCCTGACAGACTGTCCAACGCATCATTCACGGGGCTGTCCGGGGACCGTGCCATCGAGCAGTTGTGCCAACAACGCGTCGACGTTGGCGTCGGACATCGCCGGCAATTGCTCCAGCAATTCCGCCGCCGTCGCGCCGCTGGTCTCCGCGCCACCGGTCTCCGCGCCACCGGTCTCCATGTCACCGGCCTCCGCGTCGGTCGTCGCCGCTTCAATCGGCTGCGAAATGCCCGCGTCGATGATGGTGGTGACGTTGCGACAGACCTCTCGCAGGCTTTCGCTCCGCATCAATTCGGAAATCGGCAAATCAATCTCCAGTCGACTTTCGATCCAGTTTCGCATCTCCACGGCCATCAGGGAATCCAGACCCATCGACAACAGGGGCCGGTCCCAGGGCATTTTTTCACGGGCGATCCCCAGCAACGAGGCTGCCTTGGATCCGATGATTTTAGCAACCATCGCGTTCTTTGCGGCGGCCGTCGCCTCGCGGACTTCCGCGGCGGTGGCCAAGCGGTCGTCGTCGGTCGTTTCTTCCGCCATCCCACGCAACAAATGGGCAAAACGCGGTGACACGCCACCGGTGATGCCCAGCCCCCGCCAACGCGTCCAATCCATCCTCAACACACTCTGCTGGACGGCGTCGGTTTGCATCGCTTGCTCCAAACAACGCATCGCTTCGTCGGCGGAGAACGTCAACACGCCCTGCCGCTCCAGCCGCTCGCTCAGTTCACTGCGCTGAGCCAGATAGCCGACCTGACCGACATGTCCCCAATTGAGGGCCAAGCCGGGCATGCCGAGGGATCGCCGGTAATGCGCCAGCGAATCCAGGAACGCGTTCGCCGCAGCATAGTTTGCCTGTCCGGCGTGCCCGAAGACACTCGAAAGCGACGAGAACAGAACGAAGTGATCCAGGTCATGATCGCAGGTCGCCGCGTGCAGGTTCCAACCGCCCAAGACCTTCGGGCCGAGCACCCGTTCCAGCGTCGCACGGTCCAGGTCGACCAACAAGCGGTCGTCGAGAATCATCGCCGTGTGAAAGACTCCGGCAAGCGGTGGACAATCGCGATCGATTTGATCGACCACCGATTGCACCGAAGCCGTCGACGTCAGGTCCACCGGCATCACCCGTACATCAACCCCGGCCGTGGTCCACTCGTCCAATACCGATTGCGTATCCGCCGCAACGACCGCGCTGCGTCCGCCCAGCACCAGGTGCTTGGCACCACAATCGACCAGCCACTGCGCCACGCGCAATCCGAAACCGCCCAACCCGCCGGCGATCCAGTACGTCCGCTCGGCGGACAATCGCACAGGTTCGTACTGTCCGGCAAACACGTCCGACGGGGCCTGGCGGTAATCCACGACGACCTTGCCGATGTGTTTTCCCTGTTGCATGAACCGAAATGCATCGCGTGTCTCATCGGCATCAAACGTCGTGACCGGCAGCGGTGACAGTTCACCGGTATCGAAACGCGTCACCAGACGGCGAAGCATCTGCCCCATCCGTTCGGGCTGTTCGCGAAACAGTTGGTCCAGGTCGATTGCAAACAGCGCGAGGTTGTTTTTAAAGATCTCCAACCCCAACGATGCGTCCGAATAGATGTCGCGTTTGCCGATTTCCAAAAACCGGCCACCCGTTTTTAGAATCGACAATCCTTTCGTGATCGCTTCGCCCGGCAGCGAATTCAGGATCGCATCGACACCTTCACCGTCGGTCTGCTCCAGCGTCTCGCGTGCAAATTGTAGATCGCGTGAATTCATCACCACTTCGGCGCCCAACTGGCGAACAAACTCTCGCTTTTCATCTGTGCCGGCAGTTGCCAATGTCACCGCACCAGCCAGTTTGGCCAGTTGCATCGCCGCGATGCCCACGCCGCCGCTGGCCGAATGAATCAAAACGCGTTCTCCGGACCGAATGCGGGCGCACTCGCCCAGTGCATACTCGGCGGTCAAAAAAGCGATCGGGATGGTTGCGGCTTGCGGATGTGACAGCGTCCGGGGTTTCGGCGCGACCAAGTGTTGGTTGACGATCACGTGGGTCGCGAACGAGCCCGGTGCGACGGCGATCACTTCGTCGCCGACCTTGAACGCGGTGACATCGGGGCCGACACGTCTGATTCGCCCGCTGCATTCGGCGCCCAGCAGGACGGGACCATCGGGCAACCCCGGATACAAATCCAGCGACTTCATCACGTCGCTGAAGTTCAATCCCGTGGCCAATACCTCGATCTCCACCTGTCCGTCGGCGGGACGGACCGAAGGAATCGATTCATATCGCAGTTGGTCGATCGACGAAGAATCGCCCAGCCGCAGTGCACTCGGGGTACGACGCCGGCTCTCGGGATGAAGCGGTTGTTCTTCCACCGGGACAAACCGTCGGACCCAACGGATTGAATCGCGAATCATCACTTCGTCTTCGTCGTCGATTCGTCCCACCAGCTCTGCCAGCAAGTCGTCGGCAATCGGTGACGCGACATTCGGTGACTCCGTGGGAGCCAGGTCGATCAGCTTGGTTTTGAAACGACTGCATTCACTCGCGATCACTCGTCCGAAACCGATCAGCGGACCGGCCGCGACCGAAATCGGCAGCATCGTTTCATCCGGTGGCTGAGCGCCGCGGGTCACGAACGACAATCGAGCGATCTTGGATTGCCGATTCGAATCTGCGGCCGATTGCCACGCGGCGACCAGGTGCAGCGGCGCCAACGTCGTTAAGACGGTCGACTTGTTCAGCGTGTCGCCCGAGAGTTCAACGTTGTCGGGCGAATCGAGACCCCACAGATAGACCGCGTCGGTCACGCCATCCCCGATGTCTGTCAACAAGCGATCGAACTCGTCCCGGTTCTCAGGATCGATAATAAACGATTTACCACGCAACCGTTTGAAGTTGGCGCCGTGCTGGACGGTGACGATTTTCTCGCCGGCGGGCAATCGCTCCAGCAGTTCATCGGCAACTCCGCTCTGGTCGCAAAACACCAGCCATTTCCGATTTTCACTGTCGGCGTCGTTCGGCTGCGCCGGGGCCGCAGGCTTCCAAACGTATCGGTACAACAATTCGTCCACGGAACCTTCCAGGTTCATTCGCGTGACCGAAACCGATTCGAATCCGCGGATCGCGACGCAGTGGTTTTGATCGGCGTCGTAAATGTCAATGTCGGCGATCATCCGATAGTCGTCTTTCGAGAGCAGTCGCACATGCGCCGTCAACGGCGAACACGCTTTGCGGAACACGTCAAACGATGCGATCTGTTGGGGCAGGTACAAGCCGTCGATGACGTCGTCAAAATTCGGACTGGCAATGATCATGCCGTGAAAGCAACTGTCCAAGAGCGCCGGACCGAACCCGAGGGGATCCGCGGCGTCGCTAAAGTCCTCTGCGTCAGGGAATGCGACCGCGACGATGGCTTCGTACCGTCCACGCCAGCCTGCGGTGACGCCGCGGAAACGTGGCCCGTAGTTCAGACCCAGCTGATCGCAATAGCGGTAAAGCCGATCGGCGGAAACCGATTCGGTGGCTCGTCGGCGGGCCGCGTCCAGCGCCGAGCGATCTGACAGGCGTGCGCTGGCGATACTGCTCAAGTCGGCCACGGCCAACGGTTGCCAATTTGATTGATCGATCCCGCTGCAAGTGAGCGAAATCTGTCGACGCTGTGGTGCATAGTCGATTTGAATGCGCACCGGAGCGTCTTCGCCCAGCAGGCACGGGTTTTGCAATCGAAATCGTTTCAGCGAGACGGCATCGTCGTCGCCGACAATTGCGCCTGCCGCGATGGCCCATTCTAGCATCGCCGCGGCCGGCATCATGCACGCGTTGCGAACGCGGTGATCGGCCAAGGATTCCTGCAAGCGAAGATCGATGCGTGTCTGCCAACCGGGGGCGGGGCCATCGAGCTTTTGTCCCAAGATCGGTTCACCCGGGTTCGCCTGGCGACTGAGTTTTGATTCGTGAGATTCGAACCAGAGCGATTGCCGGTTCATCGCCATGGCCGGCAGTTTGACGTACCCGGCATCCGCCGGTGCGTTCAAGTTCCAATCGATCGGATAACCCCAGGCGTACAGTTGGCCCAGCGATTCGGCCATCACGGTCGCATCATCTTTCTTTCGATTCAGCGACGCGACCGCCAAGATCGATTGTTGACGTTTGGCAAAGCACTCGGCGATCGCGTAACGCAAAACCGGGTGCGGTCCGATTTCGATCGCCAACTCGATGCCTTGAGTTGCCAAGACGTCCATCGCGTCGGAGAACAGGACACTTTTGCGAACGTTCTGCCACCAGTATTCCCCATCGACTTCCGTGCCCGCCATCACGTCGCCGGTCACCGTGGACACAAACGGCGTGTGCGTCGGCTTCGGCTGAATCGTCGCCAACGATCGCAACAGTTCGTCGCGGACGGGATCCATCTGGGCGCTATGGAACGCGTATTCGACTTCCAGACGCCGACAGAAGATTCCTGCCTGGTCCAAGCGGTGAAACAGCGCCTCGATCTCGACGGCGCATCCCGACACGGTCAGCGACGCCGGGCCGTTGATCGCGGCGATGGAAACGCGATCACCGAGTGGGGCAATCCAGGCCTCGATCTCCTGTGGCGAGAGTCCCACGGCGATCATCGCCCCCTTGCTGGTCGCGGCGTCCATCGTACGGCCGCGATGAATGGCGACCAAACAGGCGTCGGCAAAATCGAGGGCGCCGGCGACGTGTGCCGCAGCGATCTCGCCCACACTGTGCCCGACGATGATCGACGGGCGGATGCCTTCGGATTGCCAAACCGCCGCCAGCGCGACTTGCAAGGCAAACAGACTCGGTTGAGCGATCGCGGTTTCATTCATTCGCGATGCGTCTTCACGATGACGCAGTTCGTCGATCAACGACCACGCGACGTGCTTGGAAAACTCTCGGTCGCAACGTTCTATGGTTTCTCGAAAGATCGAATTGGATTCCAGCAAGCCGCGTCCCATCGCCCACCACTGCGGACCTTGGCCGCTGCAAACGAATGCGATCGGAGGCGAAGAAGAAGCGTCGCCTTGGCCAGGGGCATTCAAACGCACTCGTTGGGCATGCGTGTCACAATCGCCGGCGATGTCGCGAAGCCGGCGGGCCCAATCGCGACGATCGCGTCCCACCACCACGCTCCGCCAATCGTGATGGCTGCGTCGCCGCGCCGCGGTTGCGGCAACGTCGGCACAGGCAACGTCAGCTTCGTCCAGCCAATCGGCCAGACGTGACGCGGTTGCGGCCAACGCGGTCTTGTCGTGCGCCGAAATCGGCAACAGCATCGGCAGATTGTCGACCGAGGGGAGAGAGGATTTCGGGATCTCTGGCGGCGGCTCTCCCAAAATCACGTGGGCGTTCGCACCGCCGTAGCCGAAACCATTGACTCCCGCCAACCGTGGCCCGTCGCAATTCCACGGTTCGGTTGAACGGACCACCCGCAATCCGTTGGCGTCGAATGGTATGTCCGGGTTGGGGGTCTCGAAATTCAGATGCGCGGGGATGGTTTGATGCTTCAGGGACAAGGCGACCTTGATCACACTGGCAATCCCGGCCCCCGCCTCGAGGTGACCGATATTGGTTTTCACGCTGCCGACGCGACAGACGCCCGAGCCGGTGCGGCCGTAACAATGCGAGATCGCGCGGGCTTCGATCGGATCGCCGATCGGCGTGCCGGTCCCGTGAGCTTCGACGTAGCTGACGTCGTGGCCGGCCAAGCCCGCCGATTGCAGGGCCGATTCGATCAACGCTTGCTGGGCCGTTTGGCTGGGCACGGTCATGCCGTCGGTGCGGCCGTCTTGATTGGTCGACGATCCCTGGATCACCGCGTAGATCGAATCACCATCGGCGACCGCGTCATCGAGTCGTTTCAGCAGCACCATCCCGGCACCTTCGCTGCGCACGTAGCCATTGGCCGAGGCGTCAAAGGTCTTGCAGCGTCCGTCCGGTGATAGCACACCGAGCTGGCTGAAGGCGACGAAAAAGTCCGGCAAAATCAACGCGTTGACGCCGCCGGCCAGTGCCATGTGGTTGGCACCGGACTGCAAATTCTGGCAAGCCATGTGCACCGCGATCAGCGACGAGGAACACGCCGTGTCGATCGCGACGCTTTCGCCACGCAAGTCGAAACAATACGAGATGCGATTGGCCGCAATGCTGCTGCTGCCGCCGGTGTTGCTGTACGGGCCGATCACACCGCGGTCACGATAGCTGATCGCACCGACGGCGTAATCGAAACTGGAGATCCCGACGTGGACGGAAATCGGTCGGCCCGCCATCGATTCGAGCGGCACCCCGGCGTCCTCGGTCGCCCGATACGCCGTCTCCAGCAACATCCGCTGCTGCGGATCCATCGATGCCGCTTCGCGCGGCGAAATCCCGAACAGTTGCGGATCAAATTGGTCGATCCCGTCGACATAGCCCCCCCAACGACTCTGCGTTTTTCCCGGTCGGGCGTGCCCCGGAGCATAGAACTTCTCCAGGCTCCAGCGGTCTTGTGGAGTCAATGTGATGGCATCGCGTCCCATTTCGAGCAACCGCCAATAGCTCTCGGGGGAGTCGCAGCCACCTGGGAATCGGCATCCCATTCCGATGATGGCGATAGGGCGAAAGTCTTTCGTCACAGGTTTGATCAAGGGTGCGGAGTCTGGAAATCGTAAGGGGCCAAAATCGTGGCTGGCATGTCGTCCGGAGCACAAAACACCTTCATCCGAGGGGGCATCGCGTGCGGTCTGCATCAGCCCCTGCGTCAAACGTGGAGGCAACGCTTAAGTCGTACTGACAAAATTTAAGCGTTCGGGAAGCGTGAGACGACACGATGGTCCGTGAACCCGCGTGCTAACGCTGTGAAGCATTTTTTCCCTGTGTGTCTTCCCCTTCCCCGTGCAACCGCAAGTGCCGTTCCACTCGGCTGAAATCGAGGTCACCGATTCGCCGGTGACGCCCGTCAGGAGTTTCGCAGTGCTTCGGTCGGCATTACCGAAGCGGCTCGTTTGGCCGGCAACAGCGCCCCGAGCAGCCCGATAAAGACCGCCAAAACCGTACCTTCCAACAAGGTCGCTGCGTCGATTGCGGGCACCAGCACCCCGCGAACCGCAGGATGTCTGCTCATTGCATCGGTGGCAAGGATTGCGAGGCCGCCGCCAAAAAAACTGGCCAGCAACGCCAGCATGATCGATTCGGAGACGATCATGCGGATCACACGCCGCCGCGGCCAGCCGACGGCGCGGAGCACGCCGATCTCACGCGTCCGCTCCAAGACACTGGTCATCATCGTGTTGAGCGTCCCGATCGCCCCGATCGCCAGGGCGATGATCGACGTCATCCAGGCCATCGCCGACGCGAGTTGCATCCGGGTGTCGGTCCCCACGAATTCATCCGTCGTCATCGCGTGAAGCCGACTGTCGATCGCGTGAATTTGGTCGACAATCGATCGCGCGTCGCCACGGTCGACCGCCCGATCCAGCACCACGTTGATGTACGTGACTTGCCCGTTGCGGTCGGAAATCGACTGCAGCTGATCCAGCGGCATGATCATCGAACCGTTTTCCCAAACGCTCGAACTTTCGAAAATCCCGTCCACGACGTACGGCTCTTCGAAAATCATCACGTTCTGGCCGACCGAAATCCCCGCGCGATCGGCCAAGTGGATCCCCAAAGAAAGCTGCTGCGGGGCAGCGTCCGCCGAGCCGGCTGTCACTTCGGAGCGTCGCGCGCGCCAGCGGAAATCATCACGCAGCCAACTGTCCGCCGCGATGCCCATCGTGGGGACGCCGAAGATCTGCTGGTCTTCCAGCGAAAGCGTGTCCAGCAGCACGCCGGCGGCCCGTGCTACGCCGTCGAGTCGTTCGATCTGCCCGACCGCCTCTTCGCTCACACTGCTGCTCAATCGGTCCGCGGTGCCCTGGCGGGAAACCACGATGTCGATCGAATGAGATTCGTAGATGTCCGCAAACGACTCGCTGAATCCCTTGGCGATCCCCCGCAGCGAGACGACCGACGCGACCGCCATCGTCAACGCGATCAATGTCAATGCGGCCCGCAGCGGGCGGCGAGTCAGGTTTTTCAGGATTAACGCGCTAAATCGCATCGTGTCAGGCAAAATCGGGAGATTGGTGTTGCAGCGGACGCCCCGCAACCGGCAAAAGCAAAGTTTGGCCGGCCGAGCCCAGTGCTGCGTCAACTTTTAAACTGAGGGTGCCGCGGGAAAGGGGTCAGGTACCAAAAATGCGAANNCGCTCGACAAACGCAACCCGAACATTTAACGCTGACACAGCACTAGTTTCACCGATTTCAACCAGCCTGTCGATTCACCCAAACCATGACCCCGCACCCGATCGACAACGCGGAAACGCCAAACAGATCTTCGCTGTCAACGACCGCGGCGTGCAGGTTTGAAAGCCGCGGTCCTGGCAGACGTCGGTGTCGACACAACTTACCAGGACTCCCCTCAACCCCGGCCTTGGATTTACCCACATCTCGCGGACTCAATCTGCCTGCGGAGCAGGTCTTACCCCGAGAGGGGTTACAGCAAGTAGCTGGTGGTCGCCTTAGCGCACCACCGGAATTCCTGCGGCCCCTTGGGACGTCGATTCTCTTATTGCAGGATTTGGCATCCGATTTAGATTCTCTCCCCCTGGGAGAGACGGCGTTTGCGCAGCAAGCAAACGCCAGAGAGGGCCGGCGCTGCCAAAGGCTTAGCGACTTCCGCGACGATCGATGTGGGCTGCAAAACCGATCACCAGCCCCCTCATCCCCAGCCCTTCTCCCCCACAAATCGACAAGCAAGCTTGTTACGATTTGCGGGGGAGAAGGGAGCCATGAATCCTGCAGTAAAAGAATCGACGTCCTCCGGGGTCGTTTAAACTGTTTTTTACCCTTTCGGCGGTGTTCGCTTCGCTCGACCGCCGGCGATTGTCTGCCATCCCATCCGGGATGCAAAAATGTGGGCAAACCGAAGCCCCCGTTCCCTTTCCCCGAAGCGGGGCGAGCTGAGCCAGTGTGTCTCAACGTAACGGGTGTCGATCCCAACGCCACATCCTTTGGCTCTGAAGCTGTTAGCGGAACGGCGCGAGCCGTCCGGTTTCGGCGTGAAAGACCGGTGGGCTCGCGCCCGATGCCACTTCCCTGGCGTCTGAAGATGTTTGCGGAACGGCGCGCGCGGTCTGTCGTTTTTGTGAGCTGCGACGCGTTAGCGGCCGGTCACTGCGGCGTTGCCCGAGGCCGTACGGCCAGCGGCTCACCATCGACTCAGCAGATCCCGACTAAATCGACAGCCCGCGAGCCGTCCGGTCTCAGCATGACACACCGGAGGGCTCGCGCCCTGCCGCTAACGAATGCTTCACCGCGTTCCCGACGGCGGGGCGATCCCACGCTGCTCTTCCTGCTCCTCGCCCTGTTCTTCTGCGGCGGCTGCGGCAGCAAGGTGTTTCGGCACAACGGCGCGGTCAACATGGCCGGCGGGTTCAACATGACCGGCGACATGACCGTCGACGGCAAGATGGACATGGGCGAGTTAAAAACGACGGTCAGCTTGAGTCCCAACAGCCGCGCGACGCCGCTGACTCCCATCGTCGTCTCCGGCCAGCCGAAGCGGACCGAAAAACTCGCCGTCTTGGACGTCGACGATTTCCTGGTCGATCGCAACGTCGGCGGGATCGGATCGATGGGCGAAAACCCGGTCGCGTTGTTCCACGAAAAAATCGACGCGATTCGCAACGACAAAAACGTCAAAGCAGTCGTCCTGCGGATCAACTCCCCCGGCGGCGGCGTCACGGCGTCAGACATGATGTGCCATGAATTGGCACGGCTGAAACAAGACCGCGACCTGCCGATCATCGCCAACATCATGACCGTCGGAACCGGCGGAGCTTACTATCTGGCCAATCACTGCGACGCCATCATCGCGCACCCGACCAGCATCGTCGGTGGCATCGGTGTGATCTTGAACGTCTACAATCTGCAAGACACGATGGGCCAGTTCAACGTCCTTGCGTCTCCGATCAAGAGTGGCGAAAAAATCGATGCCGGAACACCCGAACGTCCGATCGAAGCCGATGAGCTGGCGATGTTGCAACGGATCGCCGATGGGTTCCACCAGCGATTGATCGATCAAGTCAAATCGAAACGGCCCAAGCTGGCCGAGTCAGAGGACCAATGGTCCGACGGCAGTGTGATGACGGGAAACGAAGCCCAGTCGATGGGGTTGGTCGATGGAGTCGGCTACATCGACACCGCGATCGAGTTGGCCAAACAGCAAGCCGGACTGAAACCCGACGACCGCGTGGTGATGTATCGACGCGAAAACGATCCCGCCTACACGCCGCTCGACGTCTCGCCCAACCAACCCGTCTTCAGTTCGCTGATCCCGCTCCGCGTCCCCGGGCTCGACCGCAGCACCATGCCGACGTTTCTGTACCTGTGGCAAAGCGATCCGGCGATGGCGAGTCTGGCGCGACCCTAACGGCGACCGGCTGCGTAGCAAGTCGCTATGTCAATTTCCGATCACAACCCTCCGATCCAAACGCCGAACGCCCCCTCGCTCCTCGGCGACATTCAAAACCCCAAACTGATTTGGGCCAAGGGCACGCTCTTCCTTGCGTTGGGCATGCTCTCCGCCACGATTTTGGTCTCCCGAATGCCGGGGCTGACCGAGATCACGCTGCTGTGCATTTGCATCTGGGCGTTCTGCCGAGCCTACTACTTCGCGTTCTACGTGATCCAGCACTACGTCGACCCGACCTACAAATTCGCCGGCCTCGGTTCCTTCGCAAAATACATCTGCAAACACCGGCGATCAAGCGACAGAGATTCAAGAAACGACCAGTCGATAAACTGAGCCGCGGCGCGAAAGCGGCCGGGCATCGAACGTCTCTTCCGTTCGCCCTCGTTGCGAGGCTCCGTCTCGCGACGCCATGTCCGCGCGGCTCGGGACGTCGATTCTTTTGCTGC
>NZ_JANZKV010000099.1:0-14853 GCF_025060895.1 Stieleria sedimenti
CGTAAGGCCTCGGGCGGGCGTCAGAATGCCCGGCCGCTCACGCGTCACGGCTCACTCAATCAACAGACCGGTCAGCCGGCGGCGCGGCGACCGATGTGAATTGATCGCCCCGATAAAACCGGGCCTGGGGACACTATTTTGGCATTCGTCGATTCTCACCGCTGGGGTGGTGGTTGTTGGATCGGTGCTCGAAAGCGAACATGCCGCTTCTGAGCCTTTGGTTTTCGTTTGTCCCCCCAATCCCCAGACCGATGAATTCCCCCGACCCTTCCCGTTCCTCTCCCCCCAGCACCCCAGCCTCCAGCGGGGCCAGTCCGTCCAGCGGGGCCAGTGCGTCCAGCGGGGCCTGTGCGGTCGTGTTGGCCGCCGGCAAAGGGACGCGTATGAACAGCGATTTACCCAAAGTCCTCTGCCCGGTCGTCGGCCGAGCGATGATCCATTTCGTCATCGACGCCTTGGAAGCCGCCGGCATCCGACGCCAGATCGTCGTGGTGGGCTACGAGGCGGATGCGGTCAAACGAGAGCTGGCGACGCGGCAGGAGAGCAACATTCAATTCGCACTGCAGGCCGAACAACTCGGAACCGGCCATGCCGTGCAGTGTTGCGGTGACTTTCTGGCCGACCAAACCGGCCCCACGATCGTGGTCGCGGGGGATTCCCCGCTGATCCAAGCCGATAGCTTGAAAACGCTGTTGGCGCATTTTAACGAAACACAACCGGCCTTGCTGCTGGGCACGCTGAAGAAAGACGACCCGACCGGGCTCGGCCGCATCGTGCGAAACGAAGCCGGCGATTTCATCGGCATTGTCGAACACAAGGACGCGACCCCCGAACAGTTGGCGATCAACGAAGTCAACATGAGCACGTACCTGTTCCGCACCCCGGATCTGCTCGATGCGCTCGCGATGTTGAAAAACGATAACGCCCAGGGCGAATACTATCTGACCGATTGTGCGCGTTTGTTGCGAGAATCCGGACGCCCGGTCGCGGCGTTGCCGGCGCTGCAACCGTGTGAATCACTGTCGATCAACAATCCTGACGAACTTCGATTGGTCGACCAACAGATGCGGACGATGGGTTATGCGTGAACTAAAAATCTTCAGCGGCAGGGCCAATCCCGATCTGGCGATGAAGATCTGCCGCCACCTGCACCTTGAACCGGCCGCGATCTCGCTGGGCAAGTTTCCCGACGGGGAAAATTATTGCAAATTGGACGAAGACGTCCGAGGACGCGATGTGTTTCTGGTCCAGTCGACGTGCCCGCCGGTCAATGACAACTTGTTCGAGTTGTTGGTGATGATCGATTGTTGCAAACGCGCCAGTGCCGAACGGGTCACCGCGGTGATCCCGTACTACGGCTATGCGCGACAAGACCGCAAAGACGAAGGCCGCGTGCCGATCACGGCCAAGATGGTCGCCAACATCATCGCTCGCGCCGGTGCCGATCGCGTGTTGACGATGGATCTGCACGCCGCCCAGATCCAAGGCTTCTTTGACGTCCCGGTCGATCACCTGTATGCGGCGCCGGTGCTCAATGAACACTTCAGCAACCGCGGATTGACCGATGACAAGATCGTCGTGGTCAGCCCCGACGAAGGCAGCATCAAGCGGGCCGTCGGCCACGGCAAACGACTCGGCGGAAAATTGGCCATCGTCGACAAACGACGCACCAACGCATTGGAAGTCCGCCAAAGCACGATCATCGGCGGTCCCGTCGAAGGCAAGATCGCGCTGATGTTTGACGACATGATCAGCACCGCCGGATCAATTTGTGGTGCCGCCAAACTGGTTCACGAAGCCGGGGCGGCGGAAATCCACATCGCCTGCACGCACGGCGTCTTCTGCGGACCGGCCATCGAACGCCTCCGCGAAGCCCCCGTCGATTCGATCACCGTCACCGATACGATCCCGATCGCCGCAGACAAGATGCTGCCCAAAATGGTCCAGTTGTCCGTCGCACCGCTGTTGGCCGAAGCGATCAAACGGATCCACCACGATCAATCGATCAGCGAACTGTTCCGCGAACGCTAACCGGCCAGGGCTGGATCGGAATGGCGCAACCAATTCAGAAACAACCGTCCCGTGTAGCTGCCGCTTAACTTCATGCCGATGGGATGACTCGAGCCTGCGGTGCCATGCCGGGAACGGTGATGGGTCTAAAAAGGGGGGCAAAACAACCTGCAACCGGCATGGTGGAACGGGCGGCGCATCCGGCACATCTGGAATTTCTTGCGTGCTTTCCGACTCGACCACCTCAGGTCGGGCGGAAACCCGCCGATGGCGGCGAACGGGCAAAGCACATTTCAGGATCACTTCCGCACGCCCCACGACGGTCCTCTCGGTTCTCCCATGGCCCAGAACTCGCCAGCCACTGAACACGTTCTCCAGCCACATCGACGCATCCTGGAGTTGGATTCACTGCGGGCGCTCGCGGCGATCAACCTGCTGCTGTTCCATTTCACGCACGTCTACAGCGTCAAATTCGGATACACCTCGCCACTGGGTTTCGAATGGCCCTACGGGGCGTACGGCGTGGAGATGTTTTTCATTTTGTCGGGGTTCGTCAACAGCATGTCGCTGATGCGACGCGGAAAACCCGTCGACTTCGTCGCCGCGCGGTTGATCCGCATCCTGCCGATTTTCCTGATGGTGATCGTTGCCAATTTATGGATCATGAGCTTCGCGCCGCTCAATGAGATCGGCATCACGACGGCGCAATTCGCCGCCAATTTGACGTTGTTGCCACGCATCTTTGGACACGAGTGCGTCGACCCGGTGATGTGGACGTTGCAAGTCGAGATGATGTTCTACTTCACGCTGGTGGCGTTGTATCGGTCCGGCGGTCTGCGGCGCTACTTTGTCGGCTGGGGATCGTTGCTGGTCCTGTCGTATTTCGTCTGCCCGGCGCTCGATGCGGTGGAATCGACGGCGGCGGGTGCGTGGTGGTTCTCGCTGGCAACGGCCGCTCGACGACTGATGTTGTTGGATTTCGTTCCGTTGTTCGCGATGGGATTCCTGCTGTACATGATCAAAACCAAAACGGGGCGGTTGTGGCAGAACCTGCTGGGCATCCTGGTCGCCGCCTTCGTCTTTCACAGCATTGATCACGGCAAGCACAACCCGGCGGCGACGGCGTTGATTCTGGGGCTGGTGACCGCTTGTGCGTACGGCAAGATGCCCGTGCTGCGGTTCCGTCCGCTGCTGTTCGTCAGCACGATCTCCTACGCGCTTTACCTGTGCCACAACAACTTGGGGTGCGTGTTGATTCACCGACTCGACCACAGCGGCTATCCGCCCGTGGTGTGCTTCGGCTTGGCCGTCGTGTTCGCGTTCTGTCTGGCGACGCTGGTGACCACGCGGATCGAAGGCCCGATCACGAATTGGTTGCGGACGCGCTGGGAACGCTATCGCAGCGGGGAACAGACATCCGCGGCGGTGGCGACGGAGTAGCATTGCGCGACACCGCAACGGACGTCGATTCTTTTACTGCAAGATTTGGCAACCGATTTAGATCCTCTCCCGCTGGGAGAGACGGCGTTTGCGCAACAAGCAAACGCCAGAGAGGGCCGGCGCTGTGAAAGTCTTGGCGAGCTGATGGTGGCCGGACCTTGGGTGCACTCGCGCGCCCCCAATCACTGCTCGCCCCCAATCACTGCTCGCCCCCGATCACTGCTCGCTCAGTGCGGCGGCGAGCTGTTCGTAGGTTCGCCCGGAATCGATCTTGTTGCCGCGGTTGTCCAGCGCGATTTGGTACAGGTGCTGGCCACAGGTGGTCGGGTACTTTCCGGTGACACAGGCTCGACACAGATGGTCGGCTGGTAATTCGATGGCGCGTGCGAGCGCTTCGACCGGCAGATACCTCAGCGAGTCGGCGCCCAAGTCATCGGCGAGCCGTTGCTGGGCTTCATCGGTCAAATCGCCTTCGGTGCCGAAATACTTGGGCCCGATCAACTGATCGATCGTGCTCATGTCGATGCCGTAAAAACACGGCGCGACGATGGGCGGACAGGCCACGCGAACGTGAATTTCTTTGGCCCCACCGACTTCGCGAATCCGATCCAACAACACGTTCATGGTCGTGCTGCGGACGATCGAATCCTCCACCAGGATGATGCGTTTGCCTTCCATCACCTCCCGTAGCGGAGTGTACTTCGTCGCCGCTTTGACTTTGCGAGCCCGGCCGCCTTCGATGAACGTTCGACCGGCGTAGCGGTTTCGGATCAAGCCTTCGCGGCAGGGGATGGAAAGTTGATAAGCCATCGCGTCGGCGGCAGCTTTGCTGGTGTCCGGCACGGGGACGATGATCGTGTCGGGATCATCCAACGGGACGCGACCGAGTTCGCGTTCACAGCGAGCGAGTTCTTCCCCCAGCCGTGTTCGGCTCAAGTAAACGCTGCGGTCATCCAGCGTGCTGGCGACGTTGGCGAAGTAGATCCATTCAAAGAAACAATGGGCGGGCTTGTCGACCGGCGCGAACTGTTCCATCCGAAACCCCGACTCGGGGCTGACGATGATCGCGTGTCCCGGCGGCAGCGATTTGATTTGATCGGTTTCAAAACCCAAGTTCAGCAGCGCCACACTTTCGCTGGCCGCGGCAAACAGGGGGCCTTCTTGGACATAACACATCGGTTTGATGCCCAGCGGATCGCGGGCGACGATCATCTCGCCTTCGGCGGTCAACAACGCCAACGAGTACGCACCGTCAAAGTCGGCGGCGACCTGTCGCAGCACATCGATCCATTCGATCCGCTCGGTCGAATGGCTGAGCACCCGGCCGATTTCGTGCAGAATGATTTCGGTGTCGGTATCGAGTGTCAGGTGATGGTCGCCGTCGGCCAACAAGCGTTCTTTTAAGACGCCATAGTTTGCCAGTTGGCCGTTGAAACAAAAACTGAACCATTTTCGTTTGTGGATGTGATCCCGCTGAAACGGCTGAGCGTAGCTGCGATCGTCCTGGCCACAGGTGGCGTAGCGGACGTGACCGATCGCCGCACGTCCGGCCAGCCCCCGCATCAAGGACTCGCATTTGGCGCGGTGGTTGAGCCGAAACACCTCGGTGACGGTGCCGACGTCTTTCCGTGTGTGCAGCAATTTGGCTCGATCGGGATCATACGTGGACATCCCGGCGGCCAATTGGCCGCGGTTCTGGATATCCAGCAACATCCGCGGAAGCAACCGAGAAATCTGACGCGGCCCCTCGTCGGTGCACATCGGGCTCCGCCCGCGGCCGGAGAGATGGTAAATCGCCGCGACACCGCATTCGTGATGCAACTCGCTCATGCCGGGGTTTGCTCGTCAAACGTTGAGAGGGGAGATCATGGGATCGCAGCGAGAAAGTGACTCGTCGCGGATGTCTACGTGCCTATTGTCCAAATGCAGACCGATTTGTCGAACCGCCCAGTCGCGGGGAGGAATCGATTTTCGAAAATTTGACGCGGTTTGGCCAATCACCCGCCTTTTGCCGGATAGGCGATCTTCGTGACTGAAGTTATCGTGTTCGGGTTGTCTGTCGCTTAGACAGTTTACTTGAGAACGTCCGCCGGACCTGTTTTTTCGCGTTCCGCCCAAACTTCCTCGCCGTTTGTTGCCTTTGTGACTGATTCGGATTCCTGCCAGCTGCGTCACGCCGCGATCGAGGGAGCACGCTGCGTCGTTGTCAAAGTCGGCACACGGGTGTTGACCGATCCCCAAGGCAAATTGGATCGCCGCCGGATCGAATCGCTCGCCAATGGCCTGTGCGAGATCGCCGACACCGGCCGCCAGACGGTCATGGTCAGCAGCGGGGCGGTCGGCGCCGGCATGGGAAAACTGAATCTGGACCGACGCCCGACCGATTTGGCAACGTTGCAAGCCGTCGCCGCGGTCGGACAAGCCGATCTGATCCAGGCCTATGAGAAAGCGTTGGCGGGGTATGGCCGGCATGCCGCACAAGTCCTCCTGACACGCAACGATCTGCGCCGCCGCGACGGATACCTGCACGTCCGAAACGCGCTGGCGAGTATCCATGAACTGGGCGCCGTGGCGATCGTCAATGAAAACGATTCCGTCGCCGTCGCGGAATTGATGACGACGTTCGGCGACAATGACCGCCTGGCCGCGCAAGTCGCCGGGCTCCTGGACCAAGCCTTGCTGATCATCCTGTCGGACGTCGATGGACTCTATGACGGCCCACCCGACGCCCCCGGCAGCCGACGCATCGACTTGGTCCAATCGCTCGACGACGAAATCTTGGGCCTGGCCCAAGATCACCGCAGTACGCTCAGCAAGGGCGGCATGGCCAGCAAGCTGTCGGCGGCAAAACTGGCCACCGCGCACGGACACTCCGTCATCATCGGCCCCGGCCGCGTAGACGGAGTGCTGGAACAGATCCTCCGCGGCGATTCGATCGGAACGCTGTTTCTGCCCAGCCAGCGAACCCTCCGCGGGCGACGCCGTTGGATCAGTGGTTCGGCCGAAATCGAAGGCCAATTGATCGTCGATGCAGGTGCCGCACGGGCACTACGCGAGAACGGTCGCAGTCTGCTGGCGATCGGTATCCAAGAGGTGCGTGGCAAATTCAATGCCGGTGCCGTGGTCACGATCAAAGACCAGGAGGGCAACGAAATCGCTCGGGGGCTGTGCAATTATCCCTCCAAGGAAGTCGATCGGATCAAGGGAAAGATCAGCGACATGATCACCGGAATCCTCGGCCATCGCCCGTACGATTCGGTCGTCCATCGCGACAACATGACGCTGCGAATCTGAGCCGGTAACACTCCCCGGCGATCTCCGCTTGGTGAGACAGACCCGTCCGCCCGCGGCGAATGAACTCGCCGCGCACTCTCTGTCGCCAGGTGCCGCCATGCCCGTTTGGACCCGAAACACGCTGCTCTACCCGTTTTTGATCGCCCTGGGCATGATCGCCCTGCCAACCACCCCGCTGCACGCCGATTCCGCCGGCTACCAGCAAACGCTCAAAAGCACCGCGTGGGTGATCACCAGCAACGCCGAAAATGAAACCTCGGCCGGAACCGGCGTCTACGTCGATGCCGAGAAAAAGCTGCTCTTGACCAACGCCCATGTGATCGGCGAAAGCCGCAAGGCCGTCGTGTTTTTCCCGACCCAATCGGGCGGCAAATTGGCCGTTCGACGAAAATTTTACCTCGACAACATTCTCAAACTGGGCATTCAAGGCGATGTCGTCGCGGTCGACCGCAAACGCGACTTGGCCCTGATCCAATTGTCCCGCGTGCCGGCTGGGATCGAGGCGATCGCGATGGCCGATGACAGCACGACCCCGGGCGCCAAAGTCGCTCTAGTCGGCAACCCCGGTGATAGCGAAATCCTGTGGATCTACACCGCCGGGACCGTTCGGTCGGTGTACCAGAAGAAATTCAAATCCAGCCACGGCGAACATGACTTCATGGCGTTGGAAACACAGAGCCCGATCAAGCCGGGTGACAGCGGTGGTCCGATCGTCGACGAAGCGGGAAAGCTGGTCGGATTGGCCCAGTCATTCTCTCCGCAAAGCCCCTTGGTCAGCTTCTGTGTCGATATCACCGAAATCCGCCAAATGCTGGACAGCCCCTGGAAAAGTGCCCCGCTGCCGGCCAAGGTGCTGCTCGACGAAGCCGGGATCGAATACACCCGACATTCCAGCGGCCACTACCAAATCGACCGCACGGTCGGATCAAAAACCCAAGCCGTCTTCGTCGCCAAGAATACCGAATACCACGGCCGGGCCGACATCCGACGCATCTGGTCGACGGTCCAGACGACCGACCAGGCTCCCAGCGAAACGCTGCTGATGCGTCTGTTGCGTCAGAACACGGCGACCAAACTCGGCGCCTGGGCCATCGAAAAAACCGACTCCGGCTACGTCGTGTTCTACGTCGCCAAACTGGACGCGACCGCCAGCGACGAAGCGATCGAAAGCACCATCGATTACGTCGCCCGCCTGGCCGCCGCGATGGAACAAGACCTGAAGCCGAAACCCGACCAAAAAACCGCCCAAGCCACGCTGCAAGCCTGGTTGGCCGAGTAGGGGGAGGGACTGGTTTCAGGTTTCAGGTTTCAGGTTTCAGGTTTCAGGTTTCTGGTTTCTGGTTTCTGGTTTCTGGTTTCTGGTTTCTGGTTTCTGGTTTCTGGTTTCTGGTTTCTGGTTTCTGGTTTCTGGTTTCTGGTTTCTGGTTTCTGGTTTCTGGTTTCTGGTTTCAGAAAACTTGAAACTTGAAACTTGAAACTTGAAACTTGAAACTTGAAACTCAAAACTTGAAACATTCTCCCACGAGATCCGCTTGGTTGTTTGAACGGCAACTCAACGCCACAACCCAACATTCTTTCTTCCGGATCTCGACCCATGAAACGCACTGCCAAAAAACTCTTCGTCGCCGCTGCCATCGCCGCCGTCTCGATTCAATCCGTTCCGACAGCGTCTGCGTGTGGCGGACGCGGAGGGCGAGTTTCTTATGCCCCGGTTTATGGCGGCTATTCCCGAGCCGCGTCGAACTATCGCACGACCTTGCCCGTGACGCCGCCGATCCATAACGCTCGGCCGACCTTCAACCCGCCGTTGCATCAAACGGTGCAACCCGCCGCGGTCGCACCGCCGGTTTCCACCGCGTCGACCGTGGCTGCCGTTCGTCCGCGACCGCGGGCACAAGTCGCGTTGCAAACGTCAGCAGCACCGCAACCCACCGGCACCGCAGCAACCGCCCAATCACAACCGTCCTCGCAAACGACCGCAACGACTTCAGCGGTGGATGCCGAAACGTCCGCGCTGGCCGCCCTGGCGTCACTCGCCGCTTCCCAGCCGTCGGCGGCGACGACTCCATCAACCACGCCGCCACCCTCCGCGCAACCGGTCGCAGCCTCCGCAGCCACGCCCGACCACATCGGCAGCTTTCGGGCAACGTTGCCGAGCAACGTCACGATTGAATTGAACTTAAACGGCAGCGGCACGTTTTCGTGGGTCGTCAGCAACAACGGCAAGACCAGCCAGTTCTCGGGCCAATACCGCGTGACCGACGGACGTTTGACGCTGGTCCGCAGCAATGACCTGCAGAAGATGGCCGGTAAGCTGACCCTGGGACCGAACGGTTTCACGTTCCAGCTGGACGGTACCAACAACGCCGGCTTGGATTTCAAGAAAGTCGCGTAGACAACCGGCATGCACAGCATGCCCTACGCTTCGCCGCGATGCGTGATCGGATGCTCGAGCAGCTTGCGGAGATAGCGTCCATACTCGCTGTGCCGAATCGAATCGGCACAGCGGGCGAGCCCCTGGCGATCGATCCAGTTATTTCGAAACGCGATCTCTTCCGGACAACAGACCTTCAGCCCCGTCCGTTTTTCGATCGCACCGACAAAACTGCTGGCGTCATGCAAACTCTCGTGGGTCCCCGTGTCCAACCAGGCGATCCCACGGCCCAGCACCTTCACTTCCAACGTTCCCTGTTCCAAGTAAACGCGATTCAGATCGGTGATCTCCAGTTCGCCGCGCGGTGAAGGCGACAACTGCTTTGCAATCTCGCTGGCTTGGGAATCGAAGAAATACAAACCGGGCACGGCGAAGTTGGATCGCGGCTCGGAGGGTTTTTCTTCCAACGTGATCACGCGGCCGGCGGAATCGAATGAGACGACGCCATAAGCCGATGGGTTTCGCACTTCATAGGCAAAGATTTTCGCGCCGCGGACCAGTTCCGCCGAACCGCGTAGCAGTTGAATCAGGCCCTCGCCGTAAAACACGTTGTCGCCCAAAACAAGACAACTCGGTTGGCCCTGCAAAAAATCTTCTCCCAGAATCAACGCTTCGGCTAACCCGCCGGGACGCTGTTGGACCGCATAAGAAATCTGAAGGCCCCACCCCGAACCGTCACCCAACAACGACTGAAACAGCGGCGTGTGACTGGGGGTGCTGATCAGCAATATGTCTTGGATTCCGGCCAACATCAACGTCGACAGTGGATAATAGATCATCGGTTTGTCGTAGACGGGCAACAGTTGTTTGCTGATCGCCGTCGTCAGCGGCGCCAGTCGGCTGCCGCTGCCGCCGGCCAAGATAATGCCCTTCATGATGGATCCGCCTTTGAGACCTGGCCGAGTCGCTGGAGTTGATCATTCCCGTCCAGGATCGTTTGCCACCAGTCGCGATGGGTGAGATACCAATGGACGGTTTGGCGAAGACTGGTTTCCAGGTCGAATTGTGGCCGCCAACCGAGTTCGCTGCGAATCTTGGTCGAATCGATCGCGTACCTGAAATCATGCCCCGGCCGATCGGGCACGAACGAGATCAGCTCTTCGTATCGCCCGTCGCGGCGCGGATTCAGTTCGTCCAAGATGCTGCAAAGCGACCGGACGAAATCGATGTTGCGCCGCTGGCTGTCCCCGCCGATGTTGTACGTTTGGCCGACGCGTCCGTCTTCTAACACACGGCACAGTGCTCGGGCGTGATCGAGCACATACAGCCAGTCGCGAATGTTTTCACCCTTGCCATAGACCGGCAGTTCTTGTTCCCCGAGCGCCTTGATGATCATCAACGGCAGCAGTTTTTCGGGGAACTGATACGGCCCAAAATTGTTGCTGCAATTGGTCACGATCACGGGCAAGTCGTACGTCGTCCGCCACGCCCGAGCCAGATGGTCCGAAGCGGCTTTGGTGGCCGAGTACGGCGAATGCGGATCATAGGGTGTCGACTCGGTGAACTCGCCGCTCGCGCCAAGTGCCCCGTAGACTTCATCGGTGGAGACGTGAAGAAAGCGAAACGACGCGGCGCGTTCGCGCGCGAGGCCTCGGTAGTGGTCCAACGCTGCGGTCAACAGATGGAACGTGCCGACCACGTTGGTCTGGATGAACGCGGCTGGTCCATCGATCGAACGATCGACATGTGATTCGGCGGCCAAATGCATCACGGCGTCGGGATCATGTTCGGCAAAGACGCCACGCATCGCCTTCGGGTCCGCGATGTCGATACGACAAAACGTGTAGCGGGGATCGTCGGCAACGTCTGCCAACGAGTTGGGATTGCCCGCGTACGTCAATTTGTCCACGTTGATGACGGAGTGCGACGACGACGTGAGCAAATGGCGGATCAGGTTGCTGCCGATAAACCCGCAACCACCGGTGATCAGGATCTTCACTTGGCCACCCCTGACCTCATAGCGTCGTTGCCATCGACCGTTTCGGTGCGGACGAAATACAGCCAAATCAATCCCGCGATCGACAGACTCAACACGACAACACTGACCCACTGTGAAATCGACAGCGACGTGTTGAATTGTCCGGCCTCGTCGACCCGAACCATCTCCAGCACAAACCGCAACACCGCATAGGAAGCAAACCCGATGAACATCAACGCGCCGGTGCGGTTGATCATCAACGACAAGACGCAAAGTGCAATGCACAGAACCAAGGCACTGACGCTGCTGATCGGTTGCGCCGCACGCACCGGCAATGCCCGCTCGGGAAGTTCGTCGGGAGACAACACGTGTGTCTTACCGGAAACACGCATCATCCATCCGGGCACAATCTCTTCTTCGGGAGTCGCCGGGTCGGCTTGCTTGAACGGACGTCGATCAAAATCACCGGCTTCGTAAATGTCGTTGGCCTTGATGCCCAATTCATCCGCGACACTGTCCGGGACCACCGAACGAATCTTGCCTGTTTTTAAATCAATGTTCATGCCCAGCAATTCGCCGCTGGCCAGTTGCTCTTGATACACCTTCGTGATCGGCGGAAACCGTAGCGATGCCCAGCCGGGTTCGCATCGCCCGCCGTAACAGCAACCGTTGAGCAGGCAGCCGATCCGGCCGAAAAAGACGCCCAAGAAAATGCAGGGGACGATCGCATCACCGAAACGCAGCAACGGGATTTTGTTTCGAGAGGTGAAAACCAGGAAAGCCAGAAATCCCCCGATGAACGAACCGTAGACCACCAACCCGCCTTCGGTGAACGCCAGCATGTTCTTGATCGTTTCCAGCGTCGTCTCTCCAATGTATTGGTCGCGGTACTGGATCACATAAAACAGCCGCGCGCCGACGATGCCGCCGATGAAGACCCAGGGGGCCAACCCAAAAATCAACTCGGGGTTCATGCCGGCACGCTCGGTTCGGTAGGCCGCCAGCGCAATTGCACTCGAAACGCCCAACACCAGGAACACGCCGTAGCCGCGGATCGCCATCCCGACCGGATCACCGGCGACGTTTTTCAGTTCGACGTTGGGCAGGATAAACACGACCAAGCCCGCCGCGATCGCCCAAAACAGGCCTTCGCCGGCGACGACCTGCCCGAGCGTCGGTGGTCCGGACGGGTCCTTTTCTCCCGCGTGCCGGCTGAGTTGAAATTGGGCCCAGACCAGCCGAACGACGAGTGCCAGCACGAGGATCCCCAGCGCCCAACCGAACCCAAACACGGGAAACGGCCCGATTTCGTGGGGAATGAAGAAAAGCGTGCGTTGCATCGATGACGGTGAAGGGTTGAAGTTGCGAAAAACCCGGTGACATTGGCCTAGACCACCGGCGTCTCCCTTTTCTACGCTCCAGAGAGTGAAAAAGTCCAGGTCGCCTCGTGGCATCCCCCCAATGACGACCGCCGGAGGACGACCACCCGATCACGAACCACACCTACGAGATCGCCAGCATGATGCGGCCTTCCCACTCCATCGTTCCGAATCGGTTCGCGGCAATGATTTTGATTGCCTGGTGCAGCCTGCTCGCGTCGGCCCGTGCCGTTGCTGCCGAGCCGCCCCAGGTCCGACTCGCCGCCGCCAACGTCCCGGTCGCACCCGGCGACGCATTCCAAGTCACCGTCGAGGTGTTTGAAGTGCTCGGCAACGAAAAACTACAGCTCCAGGATCGCCACCTGGTGCTTTTCAAAGACGGCAAAGCCTACGACTTTGGATTGACCGAACCGCGCGACGTGACGCTGATCGACCCGGTCAATTCCCAAGTCATCTTGCTCTCACGCGTCGACCACGTCAAATCAACGATCACCCATCAAGAAATCGTGACCGCGGCAGCCCGATTTCGACTCTTTGCCACCAACGAAGGCCTGGAGACACGGTTGGGAATCGACGCCAAGACGACCAAGGATCCGAACCAAGACAATCGCTACAACATCGAGTTCGGCGACTATCACTACAGCGTCGCGACCGCCGAACCGTCGATGGCGGCACAACCCCATCGCTTCGCCGAGTTCACCGACTGGGTCGCCCGTGTGAATCTGGTTCGCAAACTCGGCACCCCGCCGTTTGCCCGAATCAATCTGGGAAATGCCATCGCGGCCGAGGGCTTGATTCCTCAAACCGTCACATTGACACTGAAATCCCAGACCCACTCCCGGACATTCGTCTCGTCCTACAAGTTCAAACCGGGGCTGAGCAAGGAAAGCCAACAACGCCTCGACGAAGTCGCCGGCATGCTGACGCTCTACCGCGACGTGCCGCTGGCGGCGTTTCCGCGATAGGTCGATCGAAAGCAGGTTTGGCTTCCAGCTATCTTGGATTTGAAGCTCGACGTCGCCCTGTGATGTGACCTGTAAGAAACGGGAAATTTGGACACGTCTCGCTGAATGCCACTCACACCGATTGCGGAAATTCAGTTCCGCTCGACAGATCCGGAGACGTCCCTGCAACAGATCGGCGTTGTGCGTCACGATGCGATGGCGATCAGCGAGAAGTGTCGAAACCTGACTGTTTTCGACACCCGTCGCGCCACACGGCTTCCCACCGCAGAGCCGTGCGACGACCCAACCCGGAGTCGCGTAGCACACCCTGAGTCGTGGCTTACGACTGAACGCCTAACGACAGGCCGTCGAGCATTTGACCTGCCGCGTCGCTCTTGTTGAGCACGTAGTAGTGAATTCCGGGGACGCCATTTTCGATCAAATCGATCGTTTGCACTCGCGCGTGATCCACGCCGACTTTGAATTGATAGTCGGCATCTTCGTTTTCGTTCATGGCCGCGGCCATCTGGTCCGGGATGCGTGCTTTGCACATGCCGGCGATGCGAAGCGCCTGCTTGTAATTGGTCACCGGCAAAATCCCGGGCACGATCGGAACGTTGATCCCCGCGGCTTGGCAGGCATCGCGAAAACGATAGAAGTCATCGTTGTCGTAGAACAACTGCGTCACGATCACGTCTGCCCCCGCGTCGACCTTTCGCTTCAGGTTGTCGAGGTCCGTTTGTGCATCGGGCGCTTCCTGGTGGACTTCCGGATAACCGGCGACCGCGATCCCGAACTGATCGGGGAAACGTTCTTGGATCAGTTCGACCAATTCGTTGGCGTACCGCAATCCGCCCTCGACTGCCTGGAACGATTCGCTGCCCTTGGGCGGGTCGCCACGCAATGCGACAATGTAATCCGCCCCGCGCCGCTTGGCTTCGGCCAAGTACTCGCCTAGCTGATCGACGGTCGCTCCGACACAGGTCAGGTGGGACGCAACGGGCAGCCCCGTCAGCTCACGCACCCGTTGGACCACATCCAGGGTGCGCGACTGGGTCGAACCGCCGGCGCCGTAGGTGCAGGTGAAGAAACTCGGCTGAAACGCCTTCAATCGCTCGACGTTCTTTTCCAGCAGATCCATGCCCGCATCGGTTTTCGGCGGGAACAACTCGAACGAAATCGCGCATTGCTCGCCGTTGAAGTGATCGGCAAGTTTGATCGGAGAACTCATCTGGGACCGGAAAGCGGGGTGATAAATCGTATTGGAACGGGCGTCTATTGTAGCCCCTGGACCAGATTCGCAATGCGTCCTCTCAGAAAGGTGGGAAACGCGAATACCTGCGGCCCCGCGCACGCTGGTGCCTAGGCCTTCAGGCGACAGTTCCTCGCGCGCTGCGAAGCAGCGACCCCAGGCGGCGGCTAAAGCCCAATACC
>NZ_JANZKV010000099.1:14892-67695 GCF_025060895.1 Stieleria sedimenti
AAAGCCTGCACACCAGCACAGGTTGGTGTCCAGCCTTCAGGCGACTCCCCCTCGCTGCTTCGCAGCGAGAATGGGCGGCTAAAGCCTGCACACCGGCACACGCGTCCCTCCCCCGCGACACCCCGCTAAGGGCCAAATCTTGACCCACGCGGGCCGCCCGCCTAGACTCGCCGCTCCCGCCAGCGACTCCGGAGCCGCTGAATGCTGCTCGGGCATCCCCTTCCATCTCTCCGCCTGCTCCACACGGTGCCTCCGTTGATCGATGCGTCTTTGCTTCCCCCGGTTCATCTCCTGTCGATGACTTCTGATGCGATGCTGTGGGGGCAAACCGAAACGGTGACGCCGCCGGCGGGTCCGTTGATCGCGCTGCTGGTGTTCGGCATCGCGTTGCTGTTGGTGCTGATCCTGAAACTGAAACTGTCCGCGTTTCTGGCCTTGTTGGTCGTCTCGGTTTTCGTCGCCGCGACCAGTCGAACGGTCAATCCGGAAGCGGTCCCACTGACCCAAGTCGCCGACACGATCGTCAAGAGCATGGGCAGCGCGCTCGGGTTCATCGCGACGATCATCGGGATCGGCGCGATCTTCGGCGCGATTCTGGAACACAGCGGCGGCACGCAAGCGTTGGCCAATCATCTGGTACGCATCTTCGGCCCGAAACGCGCTTCGTGGGCGATGTTGTTGACCGGGTTCATCATCTCCATCCCCGTCTTCCTGGATGTCGCCTTGGTGATCTTGGCGCCGCTGTTGTTTGCATTGGCCCGAGACACCAAGCGGCCATTCCTGCATTTCGGTTTGCCGTTGGTCGCGGGGATGGCCGTGACCCACGCGTTCGTGCCTCCGACGCCCGGACCGGTCGCGGTGGCGTATCTGCTGGGAGTCAACTTGGGCTGGGTGATTCTGTTCGGCGTGATGGTCGGTTTGCCGACGGCGATTCTGTGTGGCCCGTGGTTGTGCGTGAAGCTGGCCAAGGGCGTGGAGATCAACCTGCCGCCGGCCCCGCTGGTCGACGAAAAAGAGCAGGTCGCGTTGCCGTCCTTCGGTTTCATTTTGTTCTTGATCGCGCTGCCGATCGGATTGATATTAGCCAACACGATTGTCGAGCAATGGATCGCGGCCGGGCTGCCCGAAGGCCTGACGCGTGACGAGCGGGGAACACAACTCGCCGCGACGTTGGCCGCCGCATCGCCCGTGGTGCAGTTCATCACGTTCATCGGGCACCCCGTGATGGCGCTGCTGTTTTCAACGATCTTCGCGTTGTACTTTTTAGGCACACGACGCGGCGTGGACCGCGAGACGTTGCTGGAGATTTCGACCAAGGCGCTCGGCCCGGCCGGGATCATCATCTTGATCACCGGAGCGGGCGGGGTGTTCAAGGGCGTGCTGGCCGCGACGGGAATCACCGACGCGATGGAAGAGATCTTTCGCGATTCGGGTATCTCCGTGTTGCTGTTGGCGTGGGTGTTCGCGACGCTGATTCGCGTCGCGCAAGGGTCGGCGACCGTGGCGATGCTGACCGCGGCCGGACTGATGGGAAATTTTGTCGATGGCATGAGTCAGCCGCAACTGGCACTGATCACCGTCGCGATCGCGGCCGGAGCGACCGGTTTTTCTCACGTCAATGATTCCGGGTTCTGGATGATCTCCCGCTATTTTCAGATGTCCGAAGCCCAGACGCTACGGACCTGGGGCGTGATCTCGACCCTGATCTCGCTGATCGGATTCGCCATCGCCATGGTGTTCTGGCAATTCGTCGGTTGAGCCCGCCGCGGCGACCTCCGCTTCATCGACACCGGCTTGCCGACCGACACGTTCATCGGCAACCGCGTCCAGCGACGCGACGTCCGTGGTGGCGGCGGGGCGATCCCGAACGAACCACGGCACCACCAAAACCAGCAGCGCCGAGACGATGATGACGTTGCGGCTGCTCTGGTCGCTCGGCCAGTACGGCGTTTCCCAAAGCACACGCCAGAACATTAAATGCAGCGTCAATGCAAACGGCAACGCAAACGCGAACGCCTCCATCGCACCCCGATCGGCGATCTGGCCTTTCGGTCCATCATTGATGGGGATCCACCGCAACAACGGACGCAGCAGCAACGAAAGGATCGCCGCGCCGATCACCAGCGCCGGCATCGATTGCCAGCCGATCACGATCGCGGGGATCGACAGCATCGCGATCAGGTCGACCAGCCGTCTGGTGCCACCTCCCAGCGGATCCAGCTTGAGATCGGCCGAGGGACACAGTCCTTTGGCGAGCACGCGTCCGAACAGCGCCGCGGCAACCAGGGCGGTGGCCACCCGCATGATCGCATCGACGTGCAGCCCCTCGGGTACCCAGTACAACGGCCGAGTCGCCTGCCACGGGACGACCATCACGGTCGGATAGGCCAGCATCGCAGCGACCACGGCAACACCGGCAAACACGATCAATCGGGTCGGCAATCGCGTCCCGTCGATCCGGATCAACGCCATCGCCCAGAGCGTCGAAACCGCGACGGTGTGGTAGGTCAAGATCGCCAACAGCTCCGGTGACACGCGGGGCGTCCAAAGCGGGCCTTCGTGCGCGTGGACGAATTGAGCCGGCAGCGAAAGCGAATACAGCTGAGTGATTCCGATCAGCGCCAGCGAGATCCCGACCAGCGCTTCGACGATCGGATAACGGCGGGAAATCGGCAGCGAACAGAACCGACATCGCCCGGCCAGCGAGACCCAACCCAAAACCGGAACGTTGTCTTGAATCTTCAACGTGTTGGCACAACGCGGGCAATGCGAATGACCACCGATGCCTTCGCCGCGAGGCATCCGCCAAGCGACGACGTTCAGGAAACTGCCGATCGAACTGCAGAAAAACAGCAGCCAACCGGCGATGGTCGCATCGATCAACCGCGGCTGGATCAGATCCCCGAAGTCGTAAAACGCATACATCCGCGACTGGATCCACGCCAATCCGAAGATGTAGGCGGCAGCGGCGAGCACGATCAGGGTCAACGTGGCCAGCAGGGGAAGCTTTTTTCGCAGTCGATTTCGCGTCAAGTTCTCAGATCCGAAGGAATGCCGGGCCGGTTGCTCTGGCACAATACTATCGCCGTGGTGACGTCCGCTACAGTCTTGCTTGAAAATTCCATCCGTCCATGAGCCAAGATGCCAATCCCCGAGATTCGACTCTCTCAGGCGAATTCCCGTTCCCCGCAACCTGATGGCCGGTACGTGTTGTACTGGATGATCGCGTCACGACGAACACGTTACAGCTTCGCGCTGCAGCATGCCGTCGACCGGGCCCAAGAATTCGGCAAACCGCTGGTGATCTTCGAACCGCTCCGCGTCCGCTACCGCTGGGCCAGCGATCGCATCCATCGCTTCATCATCGAAGGCATGCGTGACAACGCCGACGCCTTGCGCGACAAACCGGTGACCTATTTTCCCTACGTCGAGCCGAAACCCGGTCGCGGCTCGCCGCTGCTGGCGAAATTGGCCGAAAAGGCGTGTACGGTGGTCACCGATGAATACCCTTGCTTCTTCCTGCCCGACATGATCGACGCGGTCAAAGATCGCTTGCCAGTGCCATTGGAACTGGTCGACGGCAATGGCGTCGTGCCGATGCGGCTGCCCGAGCGGACGTTCACGGTCGCACACAGCTACCGACGCTGGATGCAAAAAAACATCCTCGATTGCCTGACCGAGCTGCCCGAACCCGACCCGCTCAGCGGCGTTTCGCTGCCCGAACTGGATCAACTGCCGGCCGCGGTGACGAGAAAATGGAAGCCGGCGGACCTGGATGCGCTGCTCCAACCCGACGGACTGGCAAAGATCCCGATCGACCATGACGTTGCCCCCAGTCCGGTGGTAACCGGTGGCACTGCGGCCGCCGCGGAACGCCTGGACCGGTTCTTGGCCGAGCGGATGAAAGTTTATCACACCGATCGGAATCATCCCGACGAAGAAGCCACGACCGGACTAAGCCCGCACCTGCATTTCGGGCACATCGCCACCCACGAAATCGTCGAACGGGTCTTGGATCACGAACAATGGACACCAGACCAGGCCTCCGAAGCGAACGGCAAAAATCACGGGTTTTGGAACACCAGCGAGCCGGCCGAAGGTTTTTTGGACCAAATCCTGACCTGGCGTGAAATGGGCTTCAACCTGGCTTTTCGCGAGCCCGACCGGTACGACAAAATCGAGTCGTTGCCCGATTGGGCCAAAAAGTCCATCGCGGCAACGGCCGACGACGAGCGTCCGGTGACCTACACGCTGGAGCAATTTGACGCAGCCGAAACCCATGACGAACTTTGGAACGCGGCCCAGCGGCAACTCGTCCGCGAAGGCGTGATGCACAATTACATGCGGATGCTGTGGGGGAAGAAAATCCTGCACTGGACCGAATCCGCCGAGCAGGCGCTGGAGTTCATGATCCACCTGAACAACAAATATGCTCTCGATGGGCGTGACCCCAATTCCTACAGCGGCATTTTCTGGGTGCTGGGACGCTACGACCGGGCTTGGGGTCCCAAACGCCCCATCTTTGGGAGTTTGCGTTACATGACCAGCGACAGCGCACGCAAGAAACTTCGGCTGACGAAGTACTTAAGCCGATTCGAAAGTTGAGGCGGCATCCCAATTTCGACCCCGAAAACTCTGAAAAGCCCTTGCCGAGCCGCGCGGGTGTCGATACGCTTCCGAATCCTCCGCCCGAGGACCGTTCTCGGTCTTTCTCGGCGGCAGACCCGCGAACTCGATTCGCTCAACTTCCAAGCGAGATGCTGCCGTGATAGACCGGCTGAAATCGCAGCCGAAGACAAAGGGTGCCTGACGACACGGCCGATCTGCACGTCAAAATTGCAGCGACCGCATCGATGGCAACGACCAGACTGGCAAAGACCAGATTGTTCATCCCGTTGTGCTGAGCCTTCCGTTTGACCTTCGCCCGACCGCACATTTTCCGTTACCCGTAGAACTGTTTCCGTGACGCAACCTACCTACATGGCCAAACCCGGCCAAGTTGAAAAGAATTGGCACGTCGTCGACGCCTCTGACGAGGTACTCGGACGCTTGGCCAGTGACATCGCTGTCGTCCTGATGGGCAAACACCGCCCGCAGTACACGCCGCACGTCGATTGCGGCGATTTCGTGATCGTCACCAACGCCGACAAGGTCGCGATGACGGGCCGCAAGATGGACGACCGGCACTACACCTGGTACACCGGCTATCCCGGACTGAAATTGGAAAGCTATGCCGATCGCCAGCAGCGCAAGCCGGAAGACTTGATCTTCCACGCCGTCCGCCGGATGCTGCCGAAAAACAAGCTGGCCCGCCAGATGATCAAAAAACTGAAGATCTATGCCGGCCCGGATCACCCGCACGTCGCCCAAGATCCGAAGCCGCTGGCCCGGACGGGCAAGAAAGTTAGCTAGCCGAATTCGCTCACCCCGTGCGACTGCCTCGCTCAGCTAGCACCCTGAAACCACCCTCCAAACGACTCATTTACCGACTCTACTGATGACCCTGGTCAAAAAAGACAAGATCAACGGTGACGCCCTCGGAACCGGTCGACGCAAAAGCAGCGTCGCTCGCGTTCGTGTCCGTGCCGGCGAAGGCAAGATTACGATCAACCGAAAACCGTTGAACGAATATTTCGTCAACGACCAAGATCAAGCTGCAATCACCGCAGCCCTTACCGCCGTCGAATTAGCGGACAAGCTCGACGTCGTCGTGCGTGTCACCGGTGGCGGTCTGACCGGTCAAAGCGGAGCGGTTCGTATGGGACTCGGTCGTGCACTCGTCAGCTACGACGAGTCGCTTCACGATGCCCTTCGGGATGGCGGGTTCCTGACGCGAGACTCTCGCATGAAGGAACGAAAGAAACCTGGTTTGCGCGGCGCCCGACGTGGCGTCCAGTTCAGCAAACGATAACCCCTAGGAAAACAGTTGGGAAAGAAAGAAGAAGCGTTCGAAGTCGAGGGCACTGTCACTCAGGCCCTCGCCAACACCCGGTTCCGTGTCCAATTGGAAACCGGCAACGAAGTGATGGCGCACGTCGCAGGGCGGATGCGCAAGCACTTCATCCGTATCGTCCCAGGCGACAAGGTTCGTGTCGAGCTGTCGCCCTATGATTTGACCAAGGGTCGAATCACCTACCGAGAACGCTAGCGGTCTGCGGACAGGACGCAGGCAGGCCTCGAGCACTTTGGCGACGTCTCGTTCGGGGTCCGCGAGTAAGTGGCGTAAGCTTCCAGCTTGCGCCTGACGAGTGAAACGAGACGGTACACCGGCCCCGCCCGCTCCCCAGTCGCAGCAACTCGCCCGAGCCGTCCATGCCCAGCGACCTGGCATCCATCCTCCGCACCGCCAAGTCGGCCGCCTACTCCGGCGGCCACGTCCTGCATCGTTACTGGCACGAAGGCGTTGAGCTGCGCGATAAGTCAGAAGTCGGTGGCAAGAGCTACGACCTGGTCAGCGATGCGGATCTGGAAAGCCAATCGGTGATCGCCAATCTGATCGCCGAGAAATTCCCCGATCACGCACTGATGGGCGAAGAAGACTTGGTGGGCGACACCGGTGCCGAGCACCTGTGGGTCATTGACCCGCTCGATGGCACCAACAACTTTCTTCACCACGTGCCGCACTTCGCCGTCTCGATCGCCTACTACCACGACGGCATTCCGACCGTCGGTGTCGTCCACAACCCCATCAGCGGCGACACCTACGCGGCGGTAAAAGGTGAAGGGGCGACCCACAACGGCGATCACATCGGCACGTCAGCCGCGACCGAGTTGTCCACGGCCCTGATCGGCTGCGGCTTTTATTACGACCGCGGCGCGATGATGCGATCGACCCTCGCGGCGATCGAAGACTTCTTTGGCCACCACATCCACGGGATCCGCCGCTTCGGGACCGCCGCACTGGACCTGTGCGCCGTCGCCAACGGCATGTTCGGAGCGTTCTTCGAATACAAGCTTTCGCCCTGGGATTTCGCCGCCGGCCAACTGATCGTGACCGAAGCCGGAGGCAGGATCTCCGACGCCCAGGGAAACCCGCTGGGCCTGGAACCGTCCAGCGTGCTGGCGAGCTGCCCCGGCCTCTACGACGCCGCCCTGGCGATCACGTCGAAGCATCACCCGGCGTAGTGCTGAAAGACGCCACCCGCCATTCCAGCGCGATGGGACGAATGGGACAGATACGACCTATGTGTCCGATCGGTCCGATTTGTGGTGCGGTCACAAGGTGCCACCTGCGGCCCCAAAAGGTGCCAGCCACCATCCTGCGCCCTACTCACCGACGGCGGCGAAGTCGCCCAAACCCGCCAGCGACGGCACGCTGACGCAACGCTTCGAGGCGGCAATCGCGTTTCTGAAACGGAACAAGGCGTCCCGGCCGCGGAAGCTTGAGACACTTCGCAACGCCCGTTCCAATTCGTTCAAGAAGAAACTGCCAGACCAGGACATCGAACGCGTCGTCAACCAACTGATCGCCAAGAAGCACGTGACCGTCTCTGGAGAACAAGTGAACTACAACCTGCCGGGGAAGTGACTTGAGCCGCTTACTTTGACACCAAGCGGGGTGTTTATTGATAGCGGCAGGGCGCGAGCCCTCCGGTCTTTGACGGTGTTTTTGAAGCGCGACCGGACGGCTTGCGGGCTGTCGTTTTTGTGAGCCGCGACGCGTAAGCGGCCGGGCATTCCGACACTGCCCGGGGCCTTACGGCCAGCGGCTCACCATTGACTCAGCAGACCCCGACTAAATCGACAGCCCGCTTGCGCCGTTCCGCTAACACCTTTTAGCGCCAAAGTGAGTGGCACTGGGCGCAAGCTACTCGGCCTTGCCCTCACCGGCCTTACTTCGTCATCGATTTGGGGCGCACGACGTCTTTCGCCAGCCCGATCATTTCCATGAATCGAATCACACGCCACGACATGTCGAATTCCCACCAACGGTGACCGTGGGCGGCCGATCGGGGTTCGGCGTGGTGATTGTTGTGCCAGCCCTCGCCGTGGCTGAACAGCGCGACCAGCCAATTGTTGCGGCTATGGTCACGCGTCTCGTAGCTGCGATAGCCGAATGCATGGGCGACCGAATTGACCGCCCAGGTACCGTGCAGCACGAACACGGTCCGGACCGCGACGCCCCAGACGTAATAGCTGGCCGCATACTTGAGCGCGCCGGCACCGCCGTCGACAAAATAACCCACCAGCGCGCCGACCAGGGTCAACGTGATGGCGTGCCCCAGGAAGACAAAGAACCAGCCGCCTTTTCGCTCCAGCCGCAAATAGAACGGATCACGCAGCAAGTCGCGGACGTAGCGCTCGTAGTGGGACGTCCGATCGAGGTCTCGATTGCGAACCACGACCCAGCCCATGTGGCCCCATAGAAAGCTGACCAGCGGCGAGTGCGGATCGGGCTGGTCGTCGCTGTGTTGGTGGTGCATGCGGTGGATCGCGACCCAGCGAGCCGGCGAGTCTTGCAAATTACACATCCCCAGAATCGCCAAACCGTGCTCCAGCCATTTAGGACACGTGAATCCCCGGTGCGTGAGCAACCGATGGTAGCCGATCGTGATCCCCAACATTCCGAACACAAAGTGACCGGCGATCGCAATCACCAGCCCCGACCAGGTGAACAGCCAAGGGACGAAGGCCAGCAGGGCAACCAGATGGACGGCGGTGAGCACGGCGACGTACTCCCACAGAATCCGCGTCGGCCGCGTTTGCTCGGGGTGGGGAAGACGCTGGGGATCGATCGCTGCAGTCGGATCACTGGCGGGATCGCTGGCCGCCTCAGTGACCATCTCGGTCTCCGCGGTCGAGCCTGACTCGGTGGGGTCGGTTTCCGCGACAGTCTTTGCGGTTGCGTCGGCAGTGGACATCAAAAGGCCGGGTTGAGGGAGTTGGCGAGTGGCGGATGCTGCCCGCATGCCAAAAAAGCCCCACATGCACCCCAACTCGACTCGGCCACGCCGTCGTCCCGGACGGCCGAAGCGATTGCGCCACGACATTCGCCGGTAGGCGGCGGGGGATGCAGGGGCAAACGTTTCCGAAGACCTTAGTTGTACGCGAACGCCGGGGCATTCCGGCAGGCCAAACGGCGAAGAAAAAAGCCGCGGGCGAAAGAATTCGCTCACGGCTTGATCGTTCGTGCGGCAACGCACAGCGGCAGCTGAACGTGCGCGACAACTCGGCTCGACTACTTCTTGTCGTCGTCGGCTTTCTTGACCTTCTTCTTCTTCTTCAGCGAGACCTTCACCACACGCACCTTGGGCATGCCCAAGATAGCTTCGTCTTCGTTGAATTTATCAAGTCGTTGCAACTGGGCGATCCGCTCGGCTCGGGTCAGCACGTTCCGCGCTTTGATCGCCCCAGCTTTTACCTTCAGGCTGCGATCGAGCGTCATGGTAGCTTCCTCGGGGGAGGGAAATGGGGTGTTTTGAAGTGGTTTCGAGCCGCGAAGGTTAATGCCTGGGGCCGGAATCCGCAAGGCTGAGCCGCGAATTTTCGCCACCGGGGGGCACGTTCACTTTTTCAAGTAACCGGCGCTCGTTTGGAAATACTTTCGACGCCGGACGACATGCCGGTCGGCATCGGACGCGGCGACCAGATCGGCCAGATTGGCTTGGCAGTACCGGCACTCCGCGGTCTCCAGATGGAAGCGGATGTAGTCCGATTGCTCGTCCGACAACGTCTCCAGCAAGAACTGGCCCAGCTCCTCTCGCGAGGGACAGGACAGCCGTCCGCGTCGCCAGATCGCACCCAGCGTGTGCAGCCCGGCGTTCTCGCGGCCACGCACGGCGATTAACCGCTGCCGCAACTCCGCGTCCTCTCGCAATTGCCCCTCCAGTGCCGTGGACCGCTCATCAGAGAGCGCCTCGTCGAGGAACGCGACCAGTTCGGCATCGGTGAATTCGGGCATCGCTAGACGTCGCGACTGAGGCACAGGGTGACGTTTTGGCCTCCGAAGCCAAAGCTGTTGTTCAAAGCGTACTTCACGTCCGCCGGTCGCGCTTCGTTGGGAACGTAGTCCAGATCACAAGCGGGATCGGGGTTTTCGTAATTGATCGTCGGCGGCAGCACCGAATTTCGCATCGCCAACAGGCAAACGATCATCTCGGTCACTCCGGCGGCGGCAATCAGGTGCCCCATCATGCTCTTCGTGCTGCTGACGGGAACCTTGGCCGCATCCTCGCCAAAAACTTCATGGCAGGCCAATGATTCGACTTTGTCGTTAACCGTGGTGCTGGTGCCGTGGGCGTTGACGTAACAGATGTCGGCGGGTTTCAGGCCGGCGTCGGCGATCGCCATCCGCATCGCCGCGATCCCTCCGTGGCCGTCGGGCGGAATATCGGTGATCCGATAGGCATCGGCGGTCGTTCCATAACCTGCGATTTCTCCATAAATCGTCGCCCCGCGGGCCTTTGCGCGGTCGAGGTCTTCCAGAATCACCATCGCCGCCCCCTCGCCGAGCACAAATCCGTTGCGGAGCCGGTCGAACGGACGGCTGGCCTTGGTGGGCTCGTCGTTGCTTTCGCTCAGCGCGGTCAGCAGGTTGAAGCCCGTCACACCGAAGGGGTGGATCATGCTGTGCGTTCCACCGGCCAGCATCACGTCGGAGTCGCCGCGGCGGATCATTTCGGTGGCTTCGCCGACCGCTTGGCTGCTGGCCGCACAGGCGGTCAGACAGTTCATGTTGGGGCCTTGCGCATTGAACAGCGTCGCCAGGTGCGCCGCCGGCATGTTCGGTTCCTGCTCCAGCTCGCTGGCCGGATCGAGCAGTTCCAGCCCGCGGGCGATGAACTTCGACGCATCAAATGCCCCGCCGGCAATCGCCGCCGTCATCATCTGGCTGAAGGTGTTGAAATCCTGGTTCCCTTCGCCGCTACCCAGGTAAACGCCGAAGCGGGTCGGATCGGTGATCGTTTCCAAGATCCCGCTGTCGGCCATCGCCTGTCGGGCGGCCCCGATGGCGAATTTGGTGTGGCGGCCCAAGGTCTTGGGACGACCGGGGGGCAGATCTTCTTCGGCCAGCTCCCAATCCTTGACCTCGGCACTGATCTTGGTCGGAAACCCGCTGGCGTCGAACAGGGTGGTGTAGGCGACGCCGCTTTTGCCCGCTTGAAGCCCGGCCCAAACCGAATCGACGTCGTGCCCCATCGGGTTGACCATGCCGATCCCGGTGACGACGACGCGACGGCGGTCTTTGTGATCACGCTGCATGCTGACTTCTCGGCGCTGGAAACTAATTGAGTTTTTCGTAAGTCGGGAATCGATTTCCGTTGGCGTCGACCGCCACCGAAAAAAACTTCATGATCCGCAGCATTACCTTCAGATCGTCCGGCTCGAACAACGGACCGTCGATCAAATAGCCATCTTCGAGGAACGCGAACATCAAATCGATCTCCGCTTGAATCTCTCCGTCGCAGTGGCTGGTACTGGTGACGGTGCCGCCATTGTCCTGAACGGCGTCCATTTTGACTTCATACCGCAGCGTGGTGCCGTTGAGCGCGGGCGCATAAAACTTTGCGCGCCCGACCTTGGCCAGAACGACGCGTTTGTCGAACAAAAAATGCTCCGCCACCAGGATCCCGCCCAGCTGCGCCATCCCCTCAATGATCAGGGTCGGCGGCAAAAACGGGTATCCCGGGCAATAGTTGTCGACGGCCTCTTCAACCAAGCTGACGTTCTTGATGCCCTTGGCGTGCGAGCCAGAGACAAATTCGGTAAACCGATCGACCCAGAGCCATCGCATCAGTCGTTGACCTTGGCACCGACGTAACGGCACAGATCACCGACGGTCAGCAGATTGCCGAAGTTCTGCACCTTCGGGTCGGCTTCGAAGTCGCTCAAGTCAGCCCAGGGCATGCGTTTTTTCAGTTCCGCCAGGCCGTCGGCGGTGACCACACCGTCTTGAACGTATTGGCTGTTGGTCAGGATGTCCTCGGGAGACAGCTCCTCCCGCGGGATCTGGATATCAAACGCCTTTTCCAGCTTAAAAACGATGTCCAGGAAGTCGATCGACTCGGCGCCCAGGTCACCGACCAGGGTGGCGTCCATCGTGACCTCGTCATCGTCGACGCCCAATGCGTCTTCGAGTGCCGATTGAACCTTCGCAAAAATTTCGTCTTCTGTCAGAGCCATCTCGTGTTTTCCTTTGCAAATGCTTTTCTGCACGTCCCGCCCAGGGGGTCTGTCCCCCGGTTCAAAACTGGACCTGCAGATGAAACTAGGTGGTTGGATTGGGGGTGATCGAAACGTCACCGAACAACTCTTTGAATTGCTTTTTTGCCCGCCGAATAATGTCCGCGTCTGTACCAGTCTCGGGCGGCTCGTTGCTACCCGAACGCTCCAAAATCAGCCGCGCCGAGACGGTCACCCGCCCCTGTTTTTCGGCATTCGCTTTGACCGTGATCAGCCCGTCCGCCTCTTTGACACGCTCGGCGGTGACCTGAAGCGTTTCATCGGGCGACAGGAAGTCGCCGAATTTCACGTTGCGGACTTCACGCAGCAGCACCAGTGGCGAGGCAAAATCGTCTCCCGTCCGGATCATCCAAACCGCGGCTTGATGCAAGGCTTCGAGCATCATCACACCCGGCATCACGGGAAATCGCGGAAAGTGATCTTTCAAATATTCCTCGTCCGCTCGCAAGGTGCGTTCAGCCACGATCCGTTGTCCGGGATCCAGGCTGACGATGCGGTCGAGTTGGCGATACTTCATGAAACGGCAATGGTAAACCAAGAATCAGTGGGCGAAGAATCAGTAGGCATGGCGTCTTGCCATCTCGATGCGATTGTGAGCCCTACACGCGTTTTCACTCTCTCCAGCCATCGGCTGTTGAGACCTTCACGCTTGAGTTTGGATGGGTATCGGCAGCGGTAATGTCAGCCGATTCGGAAAACTCAATGTTTTCCGCAGCCACAAAATAGTGATCTGGGCAAATTCGCTCAACCACAGCACGACGAAGTCCGCGGCTTGCCGGCAAGGTTTTTATCACCAGCCCCCCCGGGGTCTGTCCCCGCCGAGACGTTGTTTCGATCGGTCGCGAGATGGGACCAATAGGACAAATAGGACACATAGGTCCTATCTGTCCCCTTGGTCCCATTCACCCCATGGCATCCCCAACAAAAAACCCGGTGGGAAACCCGGGGTCTGGCCCCGGCCGCAAAAAACCCGGGGTCTGTCCCCGGTGGGAAATTCCGGGGTCTGTCCCCGGTGCGCAAAAAACCCGGGGTCTGTCCCCGGTGGGAAATTCGGGGTCTGTCCCCGGGGAAATTCGGGGTAGTGGTTTCGATCGGTCGCGAGATAGGACCAATAGGACCAATGAGACACATAGGTCCGATCTGTCCCATTGGTCCCATTCACCCCATGGCCCCCCGATCATCCGGGGTCTGTCCCCGGTGGGAAAATTGGCTTCGCGGGGGGATTCCTGTTACGCTACGGGACCTTCCTTTTGCATCGCCGTCTCCCCGATAGCCCGTCCCGATGCGATTTTCCACTTCCGCTTGCCGCCCCCTCTCCCGCCTTGTGGCCTTGCCGCTGCTTGCCTTGCTGTGCTCCATCGCGGGGACCGCGAGGGCGATCGACGCTGACTCCGAAGCATTCTTTGAAACCAAGATCCGCCCGGTTCTCGTCAAACACTGCTACGAATGCCACTCCGGTGAATCCGAAACCATCGGCGGAGCGTTGTGGTTGGACAGCGCCGCGGCGATGCGTGATGGCGGGGAAAGTGGACCGGCGATCCGCCCCGGTGATGCCGACGCGAGCTTGCTGATTTCCGCGATCCGCTACGAATCCAGTGAAATGCCACCGGCCGCACCGCTTCCGCCCGCGGTGGTTGACGATTTCGTCCGCTGGATCAACGCCGGCGCGATCGACCCGCGAACAAACACCGCCAGCGTGTCGCCCCGTCCAGCGGCTGATGATATTGATTTGCAGCAGGGACGTCGGTTCTGGGCCTTTCGCCCCCTGACCGATTTCCGCAAACCGCTTTCGCCGGCATCCAAAGCGGCGATCGGCGAAAACGTGATTGACTACCAGCTCGACGCACAACTGGCCGAACACGGAATCGAGCCGGTCGGCACCGCGCCTGCCGAGGTTCGGTTGCGGCGTTTGGCCTTTGACCTGACCGGCTTGCCGCCGTCGGAATCCATCCAGCTTCGCTGGGCGGAATCCGCGACTGAAGAAACGTGGGTCCAAATTGTCGACGAATTGCTCGGCTCCCGCGGCTTCGCCCAGCACTGGGCGCGACACTGGATGGACGTCGCCCGTTACGCCGACAGCAACGGCAGCGACTTCAACGCGACCTTCCACGAAGCCTGGCGCTACCGTGACTACTTGATCGATTCGTTTGATAGCGATCGGCCGCTGGACGAAATGATCCGCCAGCAAGTCGCCGGCGACCTGTTGCCCGCCGCGACCGACCAGCAACGCCATGACAACGTCGTCGCGACGACGTTTCTGATGCTCGGCCCCAAGATGCTCAGCGAGCGGGCGAAAGACAAATTGATCTTGGACGTGGTCGACGAACAGATCGACACGGTCGGCCGCGCGTTCTTAGGCATGACGCTCGGATGCGCCCGTTGCCACGATCACAAGTTCGATCCGATCCCCACCGAAGATTACTACGCGTTGGCTGGGATTTTCAAAAGCACTCAAACCCTCAACGGCGAATCGCAAAAATACGTCAGCACTTGGAATCGCGTTGAATTGCCGACCACGGACGAACACCGGCAGGCACTCGACCAGCACCGCACAACGGTCGCGTCCCTGGAAAGCCAAGTGAAGGAATCGACACAGGCGTTGCAGCTGGCGAAGGAAAGCGAAACCAATGGAATCGTCGTCGACGACCGCGAAGCGACCAAGATCGGCGACTGGGTGGGATCCACGTACACGAAAGGTTTCATCGGTTCGGGGTACGTTCACGACAACAACACCAACAAGGGATCGCTGTCGATCGAGTTTCGCAAACGTCTGCCGACCAGCGGACGCTACGCCGTGCGATTTGCCTTCAGCAGCAACGACAGTCGGGCCGCGAAAGTTCCGGTCACCATCGTCACCGCCGATGGAAGCGAATCGCTGATCGTCGACCAGCGGAAACGGTCGGACACGCCGCCTTGGAATGAGTTGGGGACGTTCCAGTTTTCCGCCGACCAAGATGCGGTGGTGACGATCCGCAACGACGGGACCGACGGCTATGTGATCGCCGACGCCGTCGCATTCGTCTCCGCCGAACAGGCGGAGAAGTCGGGCGAGTCGCGTCAGGCGGCCGAGCGAATCGCTGCCGCCCAGAAACATCTGGACGAACGGAAGAAGCAACTCGATGCCGCCAAGAAGAACGCACCGCCGCCGCTGCCGGTCGCGATGGCACCGCGAGATCTGCCCACCGGCAAGATCGCCGACAGCCCTGTTCATATCCGTGGCGAAGTCAACAACGTCGGCGATGTGGTCCCACGCGGTTTCTTGCAGGTCTGTGGCCCCGGCGACGCGACGATCGAAACGCCCACCGGCAGCGGTCGGGTCGAACTGGCCCAGTGGTTGACCGATCCCGACAACCCGCTGGTCGCCCGCGTGCTGGTCAATCGAATCTGGATGCACCTGTTCGGCGAAGGCATCGTTCGCACGGTCGACAACTTCGGCACCCGCGGCGATCGCCCCTCGCACCCCGAATTGCTCGATGCCTTGGCGATCGACTTCATGCGACAAGGCTGGCAACTGAAACCCCTGCTGCGGCGGATCGTTCTTTCCCAAGCCTACGCGCGCAGCAGCGAGTTCGACCAACAGGCTTACGCCACCGATCCAGAGAATCGACTGCTTTGGCGGGCGCATCGCAAACGACTGTCGGCCGAATCGATTCGTGACACCATGGTGCTCGCCGCCGGCGCGCTGACCCAAGAGGAACGCACCGAACCGGTCGCCGACAAAGGCGTCTTGGTGACGGCCAACAATGCGGTCACCAAAGCCGTCGCCTCCGGCATCGACCAACCCGTTCGTTCGATTTACCTGCCCGTGATCCGCGGCTACCTCCCTCCGCTGATGACCGCGCTCGATGCGGCCGACCCCGACTTGCTGGTCGGCAAACGTCCGACGACGAACGTGCCCGGCCAGGCATTGGTGCTGATCAACAGCGACGATGTGATCCGCTGGGCGCAACAAACGGCCGACCGGGTTCTCCAATCCGAGTCGACTTGGGAAGCCCGGTTGCGGGCGGCCTATCGCCTCTGTCTTTCCCGACACCCCTCCCCCAACGACTTGGACATGGCCGAACACTACGTCGGGCTTTCCCAGTCACTGAGCGACGACCAACTCAAGCACCGCTTCGCAGACTTTGTCGCCGCGATCTTTGCCTCGACCGAATTTCGAATGCTGGATTAAGATGACTGATTCCTCCACCCCGCCGCTCCAACTCGGCCGCCGCAGCCTGCTCGCACAAGCCGGTTTTGCGATCGGGTCGCTGGCCGTTTCCGCACTGACGCCGATCGGAGCACGGGCGACCGGTGCGATCGACCTGAACGCCGGATTGCATCCGAAGCCTCGCGCCAAACGCGTCATCTTTCTGTTCATGCACGGCGGACCGAGCCACGTCGACACGTTTGACTACAAGCCGCGACTGGCGATCGACGACGGCAAGCCGCTGCCGTTTGACCTGCCACCAAACCTGGACGCCGTCCCCAAGCTGATGAAGGGGCCGTGGGAATTCGCGCGCCGCGGGCAGTCGGGTTTATGGGTCAGTGAACTGTTACCCCACATGGCCACACTGGCCGATTCGCTGTGCGTGATCCGCAGCATGCACACGCGCGGACAATCCCACGGCCAGGCCGTCGGGATGATCAACACCGGCAGCGACAACCTGGTCCGGCCGAGCGTCGGAGCGTGGCTCAGTTACGCGCTCGGCAGCGGGCATCCCGATCTGCCGGCACACATTGCGATCGGCCCTGCCACCGCGCACGGCGGACCGCGAAACTACGGTGCCGCTTTTTTGCCGGCGATGCACCAAGCGACCGCGATCGGCAGCAACGGCAAACCGGGATCCGCCAAGATCCCCCATCTCACCGGAACCCTGGATTCGGATCGCGTGGACCGGCGGATCGAGATGCTCACCGCTCTGAACGCAAACCATCTGTCCCACAGCGGTCCGGATCGTGAAATCGAGGGTGCCATCCAGGCGGTCGATCTGGCCCGACGGATGCGTTCGGCCGCACCGGATGTTTTTAACTTGGACTCCGAAACCCAAGCCACCGAACAGGCATATGGAATCGACGAAACAGCGACCCGTGAATTCGGCCGAAGTTGCCTGTTGGCGCGACGATTGGCCGAAAGTGGCGTGCGGTTCATCACGGTGTCCAGCGGACAGGTCTGGGACCAACACAGCAATTTACAAAAGGGACATGAGAAAAACGCGTTGGCGACCGACAAACCGATCGCAGCGTTGATTACCGACCTCAAGCAACGCGGCCTCTGGGACGACACCTTGATCGTCTGGGGCGGCGAATTCGGGCGGACACCTGTCGTGCAGGGATCCAACGGCCGCGACCACAACCCGCAAGGTTTCTCCGTGGTGCTGTCCGGCGGCGGGGTGCGGGGCGGGTTTGCCTACGGCCAAACCGATGAGTTCGGCTACTATGCCCGCGAAAACCGGGTCCACATGCACGACCTGCACGCCACGATTCTGTATCTGATGGGGATCGATCACAAACAGCTGACGTATCGCTACGCCGGACGCGATTTTCGGCTGACCGACGTCCACGGCAAGCTCGTCGACGGCATCGTGGCGTAGCGGCCTGTCGATGGGTGCCGCGGAAAAGGGTCAGGTACCAAAAATGCGAAGCACCCTGCGGGCCATTTGGTTTTTGGCACCTGACCCGATTGGCACGGCATAAGCGTTGGTGTGCAGGCNNACACCAACGGTTGCTGAATCTCGTTTTACTAATGCCCGTGCCATTCGTGCCTGCGTCCTTTTCTGCTCCGACAGGCCACTCGCAGGATGGGCCGATATTTCCCGGCCGGAGGGACACTTGGGGGGCACCGTTTCGCCTCTGGCCAAACCTGGCGGCATGACGATAATGTGGACTCAAAGGAGCGGCCCTGTCGGCCGATCCGCTAGTTCGTTCCCCGTCTTGCCTGTAGACTCCCCGCCATCGGAACTCCCCATGCTACGAACCCTAACCGCATTGGCTCTCGCAGCCACCTTCCTGACCATGACCAACGAAGCATCCGCTAAATCCGCCTCCGAAGCAGAAGTCACCCACAAAGTCTATTTCGACATTGAGATCAACGGCGAGCCCGCCGGCCGGATCGTGATGGGCCTGTTCGGCGAAGACGTCCCGAAAACCGCCGAAAACTTCCGCGCCCTCTGCACCGGCGAAAAAGGTGTCGGAAAGATGGGCAAACCCTTGCATTATAAAGGCAGCAAGTTTCACCGCGTGATCACCGAGTTCATGTTGCAAGGCGGTGACTTCACGGCGGGAAACGGAACCGGTGGTGAGAGCATTTACGGTGAAAAGTTTGCCGACGAGAAATTCGCCTTCCCGCACGACGAAGTCGGATTGCTGAGCATGGCCAACGCCGGCCCGAACACCAACGGCTCGCAATTCTTCATCACCACCGTCAAGACGCCGTGGTTGGACGGCAAGCACGTCATCTTCGGCCGCGTGATTGAAGGGATGGATGTCGTCAAGCGAATCGAGTCGCTCGGATCGCGAAGCGGCGCGACCCGACTGCCGATCGTCATCGCCGACAGCGGTGAACTGAAGGCGGAGTAACCGTCGCCCGATCGATCGATGTCACGCGTTGCCCCGGTAGGGCGTCGTGACTCGTTCACAGGCTTCACCTGGGGACAAGGCAAAGTGGGGTAAGCATCCTGCTTGCCACCCCGGCCGGCTTCGCCGGCGCGATCTGGAGGCGGAGCCTGGGGACAAGCGAAATATGTGGGGATAGGCTTCCAGCCTGTCATGCTGAAAACGACAGGCTGGAAGCCTATCCCACACTCAATTCCCGTCACTTATTGTTCCAAAGTTACTCACCGCCCCCAGCGTTTGTCGTTGGGATTGCCGGCGGTCATCAAGTAAGTCAGCAAGTCGCGAACTTCCCCGGCCGACAGCCGGTCCAACAAATTCTCCGGCATCTGAGAGACCTTGGAAGCTTCGATCAGCTCCACACTGTCGGCGTCGATGTCCACCGCTTTCGCGTTTTCGTCGATCGGATAGACGGTCAAGTCTCCGTCTTCTTTCTCGACCACCAACCCGATCAGCACTTGGCCGTCGTCGGTCAGCACGCGGGAGGATCCATATTGGTCCGAGATGTCTTTGCTGGGATGGACAATGGCTTCGACCAAATAACGTTCGTCGAATTTGTTGGGGATGCTGGTCAAATCTGGCCCGATCGCACCACCCAGTCCTGCCAAGCGATGACACGCGGCACACTTGGCGCTGAAGAACAACGACCGTCCCCGCTCAAAGTTTTTGGGGCCACGGTTGGCGGCCAACGCCGCATCGACGGTCCACTTCTGGCCAGGACCTTGGGGCTCGATGATCGGAAAATCGGGCTGCGGGTTAAAGTCTTCGCCGGTGATTTCCTGTAGCGCCACGCGTTGCTCGGACGAACAATTAGCCAGAGCTTCATCGCGGATGCGAGTCAGGTAGCCGGCATAGCTCGCTCCGCCGGATGCCTTGGCGGCTTGATTGAGAAACGCAAAGTAGCTGCGTCGCTGGTCGAGGGTCCAACCCTTTCTCAAATTCCGTAACATGAACGCGTACAAGATCTCACGCGACGGCGGCATCGACTGGATCATGTTGTCGATCGCCCGCCCGTAGCCCTTGTTACGACTGGCAAGCTCGGACCACTGCGGAGGCTCCGTCGGCCCGCGGTTTTCGATCAACGCCATCGTCTTGGCGATCACCGACTCACTTCGCAGATAAGTCAACACACGAATCAGTTCGGTGTTCACGTCGTCGTCGTCGCTGGGCAACAGCGGATCGAGCTTGGCGATGACTTGTTGGGATTCCAGGTCGGTCGGTTTGCCGAGCCGCTCAAAGACCAACGCATAGGCACGGAGCATGCCCAGCATTTGCGGCGTGTTGAGCGAGTCGAGCGGCAACTGCAGCAAGCCGGCCAGGGCACCGGCGCGATGGTGGTCGTTGCCCATCCGTGCCAGCGCGACCGTCGCCGTGATGTGTGCTTGGGGATCCGATTCGAGGACCGCGCGCTCGGCCCAAGTTTCCAGGGGCTGACTTTCGACCGCGATTCGGGCGGCATGACGAAGGAAACGATCGTCGCTGGAAAGCAACGGCCAAGCGGCCTGGATCGCATCGGGTGACACGATGCCATGATACGTTTCCAGCGATCGACGCTGTTGCCGCGCGGCCTCCGCTGCGGGATCGGTCGCGGTCGGTTCTGCCCGAGACGCGTCACCGACATAGCGGACGCGATACAGTCCCGATTGCGTGCCCCGTCCGCCGACGGCGAAGTAGAGCGCGCCGTCATGACCGATCACGGCGTCGGTCAACGGCAGCGGTGAACCGTAAAGAAACGGCTCGGCCTCGCCACGGTATCCGGCTCCGTCGGGCTTGAAGTGAATCGCATACATCGTGCCGAAGGTCCAATCACACGCGAACAGGGCGTCGCGATAGCGTGTCGGAAAATCGGCTTCCAATCCCGAGACCATGCCGGTCGGTGATCCCGGTCCGATTTCAACCACCGGCGGCAGTGAATCTTCGTAGTAGGTCGGCCACTTTCCCGACCCGCTTCGCCAACCGTAATCCGCGCCGCTGGCCGCCAAACAAATTCGCGTCGGCCGATACCACGGCAAACCGAGATCCCACTCCATGTCGGCGTCATAAGCGAACAGATCACCGTGACGGTTCAGTGCGATGTCATACTGATTTCGAAATCCGATCGTGCGAACGACTTGTTGCTTCGACGCGACGTCTAATTCCGTGACCCAGCCGCCGGGCGCCAAGCGACCGCGGGCGTGGCCGTTGGCATCCCACATTCGCGGCAACAGATGGCCTTCGTACCAGGTCGGCACGCGACTGCGACTGTGACTGGCCAAGGGTGCCGCGTTGCCTCCGTCCAAATAAAGTCCCTTTCCGTCGGGCATCGGTAACACGGCATGATTGCCATGCTCGCCGCCGCCGGTGGTTCCCGGATAGGTTTCCGCCACGTCCAAGACGTCGTCACCGTCGGAATCACTCAGCCGCATCAGGTTCCCACCGTTGCGATGGAACCACAGACTTTCGAACGCCCAGTGCAAGCCCTGCGCCCCAGAGACACCGGCCAACGGCCCCTCGGAAACCTTTTCGACCGATGGTGACTCTCCCGGTCGCAGCGTCACCCGGTACAGCCCGGCGCCGGCTTGGTCACAGGCATACAAACGACCTTGGGGATCGGTCGCCAGCGACACCCAACTGCCTTGTTCCTTCGGCACCTCATAAACCTGTTCGACGACAAACCCCGCCGGCGCATAGATCTGTTGGGGACGAAGGGTCGCCCGGCCGCCGGCATCCGCACCCTCGGACGTCGGAATCCCCCAAGGCCCCGCACCGATCGCGGCGATGGTTTTGACACCCGCCCAAGTCGAATCGTCGAATCCAACGGCATTCCAATCGCCGGCTTGCGTTTCGGAACGCTTCCACGTCTGGTCGGTCACGATGGAGGTGGATTTGCCGTCGGAATCGTCCAGCGACAACTTGGCGACCAACGCCGCCACACCGCCTTCGTTCTGGCCGGCGATCGCGATCACGTTGCGTCCGGGCTGAAGCTGCTTGGCAACATCCTGATCAATCGGCGACTCCCAAGCGTCGCTCTTGGCGACCTGCTTTCCGTTGAGAAAGACGGTCATGCGGTTGTCGCATGTGGCGTACAAGCGGGCGTTTTTTACCGCCGATGCGACTTGAAACGATTTTCGAAACCAGACCTTTTGATTCCCCGCCGGCTTGTCGGCCCAGATCCATTGGGGCATGGGTGATTGCTTGAGCCAGGTTTCGGCGTTCGGTTTGGCGGCCGCTTCGTCCGCACCACGCTCGGTCGCTGCGCCGGCGGATGATGTCGAATCAATCGCAGCCTGCAAGACCTGTTGTGCCTCGGAACCCTTGAGCGGACGCAGCAACAGATTGCGGAACTCCGCCTTCATCGCCGGACCTTGATGAAGTTGCAGCCCCAACAATCCGGACCGCTGGGCATCCGGGTGATTGTCCGTGACATCGACGGTGGTGACGCCATTGACTTGATGAATCATCCGGTTGCCCACGGCGACGATGACCAGTTCATTCCACTGCTCGGTCACGATCCCACGAAGCGGCGTCAAGGCCGCGGTCACGTCGGACTTGCCGTCCGACGAGACCGTCACCCGCTGACCTCCGGTGGCGATGATCCCACGCCCCGTTTTTTCGCCATACATCATGCCCATGTATTCGGGCTTGGGATGCAGGTCGGCCTGGTAGCCACGCAGCGCCAACTGTTTTTCGTCTACCAGCGCACTGCGATATTGGACGCCGGAATTATTTCCTTCGAAACGCACCAGGCAGCGAAACTCAAAATCGCTGACCTCGCCGCCCTGCCAAATCAGGAAGGTATTGGTGGGAACCGGGTTTTTTTTCGTTGATTCCCCGACAATCGCCCCATCACGAGCCGACCAAAAGGCAGCCAATCCCTTCCACTGGGAAAGATCCTCGCCATTGAAAAGGACCTGGTACTTCGGCCCCTCGCACCATCCGATCGTCGCGGTGCAAGCAAGAAGTCCTAACAGTAATAATCGCAGTCGTCGCATCGAATTTCGTTTCCGCTATTCGGAAAAAAGCAGTGGCCGGTGTTCGTCCTCGACGATATCCGTCGCCATAGATCTTAGCTGGTTCGTTTCAGAAAGGGTGGCGGCGAACACCAAATCAATCGCCCGGACGCCGGCGCGAACCGGCTGATGCCGACGATTTCCAGGAGGGTAAATCCCGAAAACGGCACGAAAAAACCCGTGACATTGGGGGGATGCCAGCACCGTAATACTTTCGCGATCGGACGCAATGTCGGCATCGCCGACCGTCCTTGCCGTTGGAGAAGCGGCCCAGTTCGGCCGCTTTGCCGATTTGCCGCACTATTTTCCTGGGCGTGAGTGTAAGTGACGGACTCGATGCCGTTTAGACGATTTAGCAACTCTCGTGTTTTCGCCTACCTCGTCGACCGATGCTATGATCGCCCCCAGCCACTTTCACCATCCGGATGATATCGATGCCCAATTGATGTTAAGGATTAAAAACGGCGAGAGCGATGTTTTTGACCGGTTGGTGCGACGCAATCGTGCGACGGTGCTGCGTTTCATCCGGCATTTCCAGGCCCCCAGCGTGGTCGACCCGGAGGACCTGACCCAACAGGTATTTCTGCGGGTTTACAAATCGCGGCACACCTACCAAGCGACGGCCAAGTTTTCCAGCTGGCTGTACACGATCACCCGCAACGTCGTCTCCAACACCAATCGGCAACTGGCCAGGCGTCGTGAAGTCTCCATCCAAGGAGTGTCCGACGCCAAGATCGAGTTTCAGACCCCATTTGAGATATCGGTCAACTCGGATCCGGCCCACAATCTGGTCCGCAGCGAATGCCGACTGGCGGTGCAACGCGCCATGACTCGACTGGGACAGCGGCAGCAACAGGCCCTCCGCCTGGTCCATTTTCATGGCTACAGTTATCTGGCCGCGGCGAAGGAATTGATGCTGTCAGAGATGGCCCTCAAATCCCTGGTTCAGCGCGCCCGATCCGGGTTGAAAAAATCGCTGCAGCAGGAACATGGCGAAGACATTGACGATATGCTGAGAGCTTGCGCCCCCTGCCACCAAACGTCATTCGCGATCAAACGGTCGTGAATCGATCCGCCAGATGTCCCTGCCCGATCCGCGGTGATGTCAACCTGATGTGACGGACCAGACGGTATGCGGTCAATGCAGGGGGCAATCCGTTCAGATCCCTTTTTCTGAAAAGAACACCATGAACATGATGCGTCCTCTGATTTGCACTGCGATCCTCGCCGGCCTGTCGCTTCCGTCTGCTTCCCAGGGTGAAGACAGCTGGCCGACTTTTCGTGGGGCCGACCGATCCGGGGTTTCCAGTGACACCGGTCTGTTGGACCACTGGCCCAGCGACGGCCCCGAATTGATTTGGACGGCCGAAGGTGCCGGACGTGGCTACGCCAGCGTCGCGATCTCGGGAGGCAAGCTGTTCACACTCGGTGACGGACTTTCCATCGCCGATGACGAAGACGAATACCTGATCTGCTTTGATCAAAAAACCGGCCAACCCCTGTGGCACAGTGCGACAGGCGCCCCGTGGACCAGCGGACAAGAATCCTGGCAAAGCTCTCGCAGCACGCCGACCGTCGATGGCGATCGCGTCTATGTCCTCACCGCGTACGGTGAATTGATCTGCTTCAGCACGACGGGACACGAACGATGGAGACGCCATCTGAAAGACGATCTCGGCGGCAAAAAGGCTGACGGCTGGGGCTACAGCGAATCCGTTTTGATCGACGGAGCGAAATTAATCTGCACCCCCGGCGGTCCGGAATGCACGATGGCCGCTCTCGATAAGATCACCGGTGAAATCCTGTGGACCTGCGTCCGCAAAGAGGACCGTGGTGCCGGACATGCATCGGTCGTCCTGTCAAAGATCGGCGACACGAACGTGTATGTCCAAACGACCGGCAGCGGCCCCATGGGCGTTCGCGCCGATGACGGAAAGCTGTTGTGGTCCTACGAGATCAAACGCACCACCGCCGTGATCCCCACGCCGATCGTCAAAGACGACCTGGTGTCCTTTTCCGCCGGCTATGGCACCGGCGGCGGCCTGCTCCGCCAAGTCCCCGACGGGGACGGCGTGAGCGTAGACGAGATCTATCCTCCGAATCCCAAACTGGGAAACAAACACGGCGGGATCGTGCTCGTCGGCGACTACCTGTACGGCGACTCGGAAGACCAGGGCGTCCCGTTCTGTGCCGAATTGATGACCGGCGAGACGCAATGGAAATCGCGTGGGTCCGGAAAGAAATCGGCCAGCATGACCGCCGCCGACGGCAAGCTTTTCATCCGCTTCAGTGACGGCACCGTCGCGCTCGTCCCCGCATCACCGGACGAATACGAAGAGCAAGGCAGCTTCAAAATCCCCGGCAGCGGAGAGCGTCCCAGTTGGGCACACCCCGTCGTCGTCGGCGGCAAACTCTATCTCCGCGAAGGCGACCAGATCTACTGCTACAATGTCAAGAAGTAGTCGCCGACTGCGACAACAGTGCCGGTCATTCACGCGGTTCGGTTGATCTGCTGGAGATGGCCACCTGAACGTTGCCGCTCCGGTCGATGAAACCGGAGCGCCCGCGATGTTGCTTGATGCTTTCCCGCCGGGGCAACGATCGTGCAATGGGACCCATTGGACGTATGGGTCCCATCTGTCCTATTGGTCCTATCGATCGCGGGCCCCTTCAGTCCAGAGGTTGGACCAACCGCCAGCTCGAACCGAAGCCGCTTGGACGCGGAGGTGCCAGCGACCGGAGCGAGTTTCGACCCTTTCACTGCGCACCGGCGGCCGATACCGGTGCAAAATGGGATTCAAGATGATTCAATTTCTCGCCTCGGCACAGGCCCGTTGCCGACGACCACTCCCACGTCGATGGTTCTATCCAATCGCGACACTCGTCGGACTTGCGGCGGCAGGCCTGTTGACGCCAACCCTCGACATGCCCGCGGTGAAAGCCCAGTCGCCGCCACGGCCCAACATCGTATTCGTGATGACCGACGATCAAGGGTACTGGGACACCGGGGCGACCGGAAATCCGCACATCGACACGCCGAACATGAACGCGATCGCCGACCAGGGCATCCAGTTGGATCGCTACTATGCGGCGCCGGTTTGCGCCCCCACGCGAGCCGGATTGATGACCGGACGGTACTACCTGCGAACCGGTTTGTACAACACACGCTTCGGCGGCGACTCGATGGGCTTGGGCGAAATCACCGTCGCCCAACTGCTCAAGCAAGCGGGCTATCGAACCGGGCTATTCGGTAAATGGCACCTGGGAAAATACCCCGGCTATCAACCGCAAGAGCGCGGCTTTGACGAGTTCTTTGGACACTACCACGGGCACATCGAACGCTACCAATTTCCGAACCAGGTCTATCACAACGGACGACCGGTCGAAGCACGCGGTTACGTCAGCGATGTCTTCACCGATGCCTCCATCGACTTCATCCAACACTCCGTCGAATCACAGGACGGACCGTTTTATTGTGCGTTGATGTTCAACGCACCGCATTCGCCGTTCTTGTTGGACACGTCGCACTATGCACAACCCGAAGGCGACCAGACGCTGAAGAAATACCTCGATCGCGGGCTTCCGATCCGCGAAGCTCGGATCTATGGATTGATCGACCGAGTCGACCAAAACATCGGACGGTTGCTTGAAGCGATCGAACGGTTCGGCGCCGCGGAAAACACGCTGGTCGTGTTCACCAGCGACAACGGCGGCGTCAGCAAGTTTTGGAAAGGCGGGATGAACGGGAACAAGGCGGGGGTTTACGAAGGCGGCGTCCGGGCACCCTGTTTTGTTCGCTGGCCGAAACGAATCCAACCGGGCCAAACCGTTCAGGCTCAAACCTCACACGTCGACTGGCTGCCGACGTTTTGTGACTTGGCCGGTATCGACGTCCCACAAGACCGAACGATCGACGGGGTCAGTCTGGTCGATTTGTTGACCCGCGGAAACGACAAGACACATCATCATCAGTACGTCTACCACACCTGGGATCGCTACCAACCCAACGCCGAAAAACGCTGGTCCATCAGCGACGACCGATGGAAACTATTGTGCCAAGTCGGTAGCTCGACGACGCCGTCGAGATCAAACTGGCGATTGTTCGATCTGCAGGCCGATCCGGGCGAAACAAAGAACGTCGCCCAACAGCATCCCGACCAGGTGGATCGGTTGCGAACCGAATTCGTCCGCTGGTTCAATGACGTCACCGCGGGCCAATCTTATACGCCGGTTCCCGTCCCTGTCGGTGACGTCAGCGTCGACATCGAACCGAGTTGGGCGACCTGGACCGGCGAGCAGATCCAGTACGTGTTCGACGGTTACGACTGGGACACGATCCAGGGCTGGAAGGAACCCGGTGAACAAGCGAGTTGGAAATTGGACGTCGGGCACGCCGGCCCCTACCGCGTTCGCCTGACCTACGGGTGCCGTCCCCTCGACGCCGGTGGCGAATTGATCTTACGCAGCGGTGATGACATCCTCCGCCACGTCGTCCTGGCCAGCGCCACCGCGGACCAATTCGAAAGCCACGCGGCCGGCGTGCTGCATCTGCAACAAGGCCGCGTTGAACTGGTCGCCGAAGTCGCCGAGTGCCCGGGCGACGAATTGATGCGACTGAACCGGATCACGTTGGAGCCGGTGGAGTGAGCCCGTTGGCATGCACAGCATGCCCTACGCACGATTCCCGTCTGGGTATCACTTCTCCTCGACCAACTTACTCGGATCGATCACGACGTGTTTGACCTTTTGTCGCTTCCAAGTGTAGGTCGCGTGGACCATGCCGTCGTCGGTCTGGATGATCGCCGGGTAACTGAATTCGGCGTTCTTTTCCTGTTCCAGGGTCCCGACACGGGTCCAGTGATCCCCGTCTTCGGAAATCGCCAAGTTCAACATCCCGCGTCGTCCCCAACCGGTGCTCCCACTGCCCAGATGGTTGTAGATCAGCAAGTGACGGCCGTCGGCTAACGAGACGACTTCGATGCCCGAATTGGGATTGGGCAGATCGATGGCTTTTAGCGCCGACCAAGTGGTTCCGCCGTCGCTCGACCGAGCGCTGACGATCACCCCTTCTTTGCTTCGGCACAAGGCTTGAAGCGTGCCGTCGGCATGTTGCAGCAGGGTCGGTTGAATCGCGTTGAATTTGGACGCGTCGTTGATCGGGCCGATTCGATTCCACGTCCCTGCGGGCTGACCACCGAGAAGATCCACTTTCTCGAAATGGACTCGCCAACCGTCGTATTCGGTCGACGATCCACACAACAGACGCCCGTCATCGGTCAAGATCGGTTTACACCGCACCGGACCGTCGATGCCTTCGGGCAATCGGACGCGATCGCGAAATGTTCGCCCGCGGTCATAGCTGACCATCATCTCGCCCCACCAACTCTGCGGGTCGGGGCCGACTTTGAAAAACAACAGCGTCGGAGCATCGCCGGGTGGTTGAAACAGCACCGGATTCCAGCACGGATGACGCAAGCCATCATGCTGAACGCCGGTCGCCACTTGCGACGGCGACGACCAACGGCTTCCATCGTGATAGCTGGTCCAGATCCCGACATCCTTGTGCTTCTCTTTCGTTCCGCCAAACCAGGCCGCGACCAAACCACGGGTCGTCCGACAGATCGTCGAGGCGTGGCATTGTTTCGTCGGCAATTTATTATAGATGAACTCTTCGCTCACCAAACCGGGCATGCGTGGCGTCTCCGCTTCATTGACGATGTCTGCGTCGATCTGCTCGTCGGAATACTCAATGCAGTCGTCATGGGCGATGTAGTAGATCCGTCCGTTTTCCGCGCCGACCATCAAATCGGGCTTGCCGTCCTGATCTAAGTCGCAAGCCGACGGGCTGGAGGTGTGTCCGGCGACGTTGCGGCGGGCCAGATTGCCGATCCGCTTCAAGACGACCTTGCCGTCGACAGTGTCACAATTTCGATACCAGATCGCGTTCTCGGAATTGACCAACACATCCAGCCGCTTGTCGCCGTCCCAATCGACCACGGCAAGCTTGTAGCGACCCGATCCGCCGCACGATTTCTCGTTCAATCGAATCGGTTGCAACTGTTCATCGACAAACACGCGTTGCGCTTCGCCGGCATCGGATCGGAGCGTCAAATAGCCTTCTTGATCCAGCATCACCAAGTCCAGTTTATCGTCGGCATCAAAATCGACGACCAACGGTGTGGTCCGCCACTGGGTGAGCGCCGACTGGCTCTTGGTTTGCCACCAGTACCACGCCGGCGGAGCCTCCGTGGGCGTTCCCGCGGTCTCTGCTTCGACCATCACGCCGCCGTCGTTTCGCAACCACTGAAGGCGGGAAAGGATGGAGTTGTAAACGATGTCGGGATCACCATCGTCGTCCACGTCGGCGACCGAAAGCGTCGTGTATCCCCATTTCGCTTCACAAGGTCCCTGAATCGAACCACTGGGGCCGGCCATCACGCGAAACGGCGCACTGGTTCGTCCATCGGCCGATTGCACTTCCACCAGCGAGGGTGCCGACCACTTCGGCAATCCGTTGCTGCCGGCGCCCAGGTTTTCAAAGTACGCGATGTTGCCGGCGGTATTCCCACACAAAATGTCTTCGTCGCCGTCGCCGTCCCAATCATAGACATAGGGCGTGGCGAGCGCACCGAATTTCAACGTGTCGGCTTCCTGTCGGAAGTAACGAGGCGCCAAAAAGACCGGTTGACGCTCTTGCAACTTGCCGGTGTTCTCGATCAATGCCACGCGACCGTCTTCGTCACCGACGATCAAGTCCATGTCGCCGTCGCCGTCCCAGTCGATAGCGGTGGGGGTGATCATCTGCAAATGCATCACCAATGGCTCGCCCAGATTGTTATTGAGCTTGACGCCGGCGGCGTAAACCGGCCCGGTGCGTGACCCGATGTTTTCGAAGTACGTGAACCCGTCCAAGAACTCGCCGCACAACAGGTCCAAGTCTCCGTCGCCATCAAAGTCCGCGAAGTTCGGCGAAGGCCAACCGTAAACATCGATGTCGCCGCCGGCCGCGGTGAGACGTTGGGGTGTCGAAGAATAACTCGGTTGCTCGTCCGACCCTTCGTTATCGATGATGTAGACGTTTCCATGCAGCGGACCGTTTCGCCATCGCCCGGCCGCGTCATAGGCGTGGTCCCAACCGTAGTCCGTCCAGTCTCCGGTGCCGACGGCGATGTCTTGATCGCCGTCGCCATCGAAATCGACGTAACGCCACATGTTGCCACGCACGCGATTGGCATGAACGTTGGACTTGGGGTAGATCTTCTCAGGCTTGTCAAAATCAAACGCGGCGGTCGATGCGTCCCGCGGAAATTCGCTTCCCGGTTGCAAAATCCTCGGCTGCCCATCGACGTAACTGACCTGCAAGTTGTGGCCGGCTTTACCGAGCCGAACGCCGGGTTTGAATACCGGCATCTTGATGGTCGGATCCTGGGTCGGGTTCTCAAAGTAGTAGACGCCTCCGGAGGGCTTGTCCGGACAGGCAACCAGCAAGTCGATGTCGCCGTCGCCGTCGTAATCCATCGGCATCGGCCAAGCCCAAAGCCCGACGCCGAGATCGACTTCCAATCCGGGGTGGTTGTACTCGAGCGGTTGAAGCTTCCAATCCGGGTCGGCGGCGTGAAGGGAACCGGTGACCAGGACGAGTCCAAGTAGCAATAGAGGGTGGGTGTGGCGATTCATGGTTTTGTCGTGGGGAGAGTGGCAGAACGATGGAAGGCGGGTGGATGGGAGGTGGGCAAAACGATGGGGGCAAGACGATGGGAAGGATCGAAGGGAGGGATCGGAGGGAAGGCAGAATGATACGGGGCAGAATGATGGATGACAGTGTGATCGGGCATGGCCATGATTCTGCCCCGTATCATTCTGCCACTTTTCTTCCGCGCCGTGTCGCCATCCGCGCCTTCATGGATTTCAGTTTCCTTTGCAACTCGCGGCGCAACGTTTCGGCTAGCTCCACAGACGATTGGGAAAGATCGTGTTGTTCGCCGGGGTCGGATTTTAAATCGTAGAGCTCGACGCGATCGTCTTCGGCGAACCACAGCAGTTTGTATTGATCGCGGCGGAGTGCGGATTGGGGCCGGGTTTGACTGACACAGAAATCGTCGATTCCGATCGACTGTTTCGCATCCTTGTACCCGCGTTCGGGATGGTAGTAAGGAAAGTGCCAGACCAGACTGCGATCGGCCCGCTGTGATTCCCCTTTGAATACGCCCCGAATCGATGCACCGTCGACGTGGTCCACCGTGCCGCCAGCGACGTCGACGAACGTCGGCAACAAGTCATAGCCAACCACCGGCACATCCGACTCGCTCCCCGCATCGATGTTGCCCGGCCACCTGGCGATCATCGGCACACGGATTCCGCCCTCGTAGAGGTTCCATTTCGAGCCCCGCAACGGTGCGTTGGACACGTATTCGGGATGACCACCGTTATCCGACATGAACACCACCAAGGTTTGATCGGCTTGCCCCGAAGCGTCCAGGGCATCGAGCATTTGACCGACGTGATGGTCCAGTGTCTGCAGGAACGCGGCGTAGATGACGCGTCGGTCACGATTGGGGAGACCTTGCGGGATGACTCGATCGAATCGGTCGACCAGCCACTTACAAGGCGTTTTGACGGGTGTGTGCACATAAAACGACGATGCCATTGCGAAAAACGGTCGGTCCCGTTTCTCGACCAGGTAGTCGCAAACTTGGTCGATCATCGAATCGGATGCGTACTCACCTTCTCGCTCGATGCTCCCCACGGGAGACCGCTTCCATGAATACGGGTGCGCACCAAAGTCCTCGACGGCAATCTCGAATCCCTGCGCCGCCGGACCGTGTGTCGGGCTCCAGCCGAGGTAACCGCCGTGATGCTGATTGAGGTGCCATTTTCCGAAGAACGCGGTTTCGTAACCGAGTCCGCTCAAATGCTCGGCGATCGAGGTTTCCTCCAGCGGCAGATTCAAGGTCAACGGCGGTGCTTGCAGCATCGTCTTCCCCTCGATCTTCTGAAACCCCGGTTGGTCCTTGGTGACAAATTCAAACCCCAGTCGAGCCGTCGTCTTGCCCGTTAGCAAACTCGCTCGCGATGCGCTGCAGATCGGCGCCGACGCGTAGCCGTGATTGAGCCGTATGCCTTGGCTGGCCAATCGATCAAGATTGGGGGTTTGATGCCAGGGATGCCCGTAGCATCCCAAGTCTGCCCAGGCCAAATCGTCAGCCAGAATGAACAGAATGTTGGGCCGATCCGCCGCCTCGGCAAAGCAACGCGTCGATCCCGTTACCAACAGCATCAGAACCAGCAGCAGTTGCCCCGGCTTCTCCCATCGTCGTTGCATCATTGCACCGCTCTCCCTCGTGAAACCAGGAAACCAAGCATCATCATCACCGCGGGACCGAAGACGATCACCAGGAACGGATGGAACGGACTGGCGATCGACTCGAGCGCCACCGGCCAGTAGAAGGTTTTGGAGAACGTCATCCAAGCGATCAAGACGACGCCGGCGGTGAGAATCAGAATCGCCGGGCGTTCCCGCAGTCTCGGCGAGGTGGTTCCCAGCAAAAACAGTCCGATGATCGCCGCGCCGAGCACTCCCGATAGCGTCCACCAGATATCCAAAACGCTATTGGTCAAACGCACCAGAATCAACGCCACGATCGTCCCGAGGGTCCCCCAGACCAACGTCGCCGATCGCAACACGAGCATGCTGGCCTGATCGCTGGAATCGGGCCGCAACAGCCGCTTGTAAAAGTCGCTCATCACCAACGTTGCCGAAGAGTTGAGTCCGGTCGACACGGTGCTCATCGCCGCGGCGAACACGGCCGCGATCAGTAACCCGCGCGCTCCCACAGGCAAATTCGCCGCGATAAAATGGGGAAAAACGCGATCGCCCAAGTCGGTTTGCGACAACCCGTCTGCCGTGGTTTGCAATCGATCTTGATAATCGGCGGATTCCGGATCGACACCGGCTTGCATCAGCTTTTGACTGGCCACGATGTTTCGCACCGCGTCCATGTCTTTAGGATGATTTTGATAGTGGGCGTACAACGCCGTTCCGATGAACAGGAATAACGCGCTGACGGGAACGTACAACAGCGCCCCCAACCAGATGCTTTTTGCGGCTTCCCGATCGCTGCTGGAGGCGATGTAACGTTGGACGTAACTCTGGTCGATGCCAAAGTTTTTAAGGTTTTCGAACAACCCGTAGGCCAACACAATCCACAAGGTCGGAGTGTCCCACTCCGTCAACGATCGGCTGCCCAGCGAAAACTTGCCTTCGGCCGCTGCGACGTCAAACACCTGCCCCGGACCTTCGGGCATTCCCATCAACAGGATCGCCAGCGCCAGCAAGGCACCACCGAGCAACACGAAGGCCTGGATCGCATCGGCCCAGATGACCGCCGTGATGCCGCCGATGAAGGAATACGCCGTCACGATCACGCCGGTCACCAAGATCAGCGTGCGGATGTCCCAGCCGAACAGGATCGCCATCGGCAAGGCCATCAAGTACATCACGACGCCGATGCGGGCGACCTGAAACAACAGGTAAAACGCACTGGCAAACAAACGGGCCCACAACCCGAACCGGTGTTCCAACAAGGAATACGCGCTGACTTCGCCAGACGCCCGGTACATCGGCAAAAAGTACCGCACCGCAATCCAGGCGGCCGGAGGCAGGGCGAGTGAAAAGGCAAACGCATTCCAATTGTCCACAAACGCCTTGCCCGGCAACGCCAGGTAGCTGATGCTGCTCAGATAGGTCGCAAAGATCGACATGCCGCACAGCCATCCCGGCAACGACCGCCCGCCCGCGGTGAAGTCGTCGGCCGATTTGTTGCGCCGCCAAAACACCAAGCCGATCGCCAGAATGCCGACGAAGTAGACGATGAGCACGAGCCAGTCGATGCCCGTGAAAAATGTCGCTGCGATCATCACTGTCCTTTCGGCTCCCCCGCCATTGAATTCAACACCGCTCGCAACTCCGAACGATGTTTCTGGTAGTCGCCGTCGTCGGCACGGTTGACCGATTCGGATGGATCCACGTCGTGATCATACAACTCCACTCCGACCAGTTCGCCACCGGCCGGCGATCCGTCTTCGCTGGAATGCCACTCGGTGTATCGAAATCGCGGAGTCCGGATGCTGTGGCCCATCGCTTTCATCGAATTGCCGTAGTAGGACGGACGGGGATGTTGAGTCAGTGCGGCCTGCTTGACCTGCACGGCGTCACCATCGATCAACGGCCGAAGACTGACTCCTTCGATTCCACTCGGCTCGTCCAAACCGCAGAGGTCGGCGATCGTCGGGTAGAGATCCAGCAATTCCACGATCGCATCGGTCTGTTTCACCGCCACAGCTTTCGGCGGCGCGATGATCAGGGGCACGCGGGCGTCGAGTTCAAAATTGGACGTCTTGCACCACAGCGTGTGATCGCCAAGCTGGAACCCGTGGTCGGACCAGAACACGACCAGTGTTTGCTCGGTCAAACCCAATTGATCCAATTCACTGAGCAGCCGACCGACTTGTGCGTCCATGTAGCTGATCGCGGCAAGGTAACCGTGACGCAGCTCTTGCTCGTCGTCCTTACTCAACGTCGCCGGTTTGCTTTTGCCCAACAGTTCCTGACTATTGTGCCAAGCGATCCGCGGCGTCCCGACCGGCCATTGTGGACAATCGGGCCCGGTGATCTCGTCGCGATCGTACAGGTCCCAATACTTCTTGGGCGCGTTGAACGGCAAATGGGGCTTCCAAAATCCGACCGCCAGAAAGAACGGCTGTTGCGACGCCGCGCGCTCCCGCAGCGCAGCGAGTGCCAGCGTGGTGATCCGGCCATCGAAATAGGCGTCATCGGGCACGTCACGGCATTCGCACCGAATCGCTTCGGCGAAATCGCGCGGAAGCTGCCCTTCAACTTGAGGCACATCGTGTCGGTGCGAATCAAAATGCATCACCGCCGGCACGCTCCACGATTCCGGATCGCCCTGAATGTCCGTGGCCCAATTGTGAAAGATCTTGCCGATGTCCTGGGCGAAATAGCCGTTCTGTTTGAAATACTGCGGCAGCGTCACGACGTCGGGAATCGCGTCGCGAAAATGCTTGGTCAAGTTGTACTGGGCCAGGGTGTTCGGCCGCCGACCGGTGAGCAAACTGCTGCGCGAGGGATTGCAGAGTGCTTGAGCGCAATACGCTCGATCGAATCGAGTGCCCCGCGCGGCCAAACGATCCAGATGCGGCGTCTTGACCAACGGGTGACCATAGCAACCCAAATCACAGCGCAAGTCATCCGCCGCAATGAACAGCACGTTGGGACGATCGTCTGCAAAAGCATCTGACGTGATCGCCAACGTCAACCATAAGATGAATATCGTTCGAATCATGGGGGAAGTTTTTCAGTTCTCAGTTCTCAGTTCTCAGATTTCAGTTCTCAGATTTCAGATTTACCATCGTTTTGCCCCCATCATTCCGACTTCTCCAACACCCCGATCTCTCTCAGCACTTCCGCGACTTGTTCGCGTTGTGGGTCGAGGAACCGGTTGAAAGGATCGGCGGGCAGGTCTTCGCAAATGCCGATCAACGAGAGTGCGGATTTGGTCGCCTTGATGTGCCGTGAAGCATACTTGCCGACCTCATAGATCTCTTGGAATTTCAAGATCGTTGCCAAGGCGGCATCGGTCGCTTCGGTGTCACCGGCGATGAGCGCCTGGTAGCAATCGACAAAGACGCTGGGCATGACATTGGCGCCACCGTTGACACCGCCATCGCCTCCCAACGCGATCGCCTGGGGCAACAGGGCTTCCGGGCCGATCAAGACCTGCCAATCCGTGCGAATCGATTTCAATTGACACAGTTTCCCGAAATACTCCAGGTCCCCGCTGCTGTCCTTGACGCCGATGATCGAGGGGATTTCGGACAGTCGTTTCAGCGTGTCGATTTCAAACCAAACCTTCGTCAGCCCCGGCATGTTGTAGAGCATCAACGGCAGCGGAATATCCGGCGCGATACTCTGCACATAGCGCGTCAGTTCAGTCTGTCCGGCGGGAAAGTAATAAGGGGTCGTCAGCACTGCGGCATCGGCACCGCATTGGGCGGCATACTCCGCCAGGGTGACGGTTTCCATGTAGGCGGTGTCGGTCACTCCGACCAGCACCGGCACGCGCCCGCCGACGAGGCGAACCGATTCGGCGATCATCTCGCGTCGCAACCGGTAACTTAAACTCGGTGCCTCCCCGGTGGTCCCCAGAATGAACACCGCGGCCACGCCGCCGTCGATCACGTGGTCCAACAAACGCTGCAACCCGGCGCGGTCCAACTCGTCTCGGGCCGCCAGCGGCGTGACCAATGGTGGCACGATCCCCTGAAGCGAAATGCGGCTGGAGCCCGGAACCGCTTGTCCACTTGCATGATCTGTCACGACACTTCCCATCGATTGGTTTCCCTGGATTCAATTTCCTGCAGCGTCAACTGAAGCCCCGCTGCGATGTGACGCTGCATCGCATCGCGGGCGCGCTCGGGGTCCCTGGATCGGATCCCGTCAAAGATCGCCGCATGATCGTCGCACGTGGACTCCATGATCGCGGCGTCGTAGGCGTGCCGATCGGCGGCGAAGACACGGACCAGTGCGTTGGAACTTTCGCTCGATCGAACCATCGTTTGGTTGCCGGTCGCGTCGATGATCAACATATGGAATCCGAGGTCAGCGCGTTCAAAATCAGCCGTGTCGCGTTTGCCCGCTTGTCGGTTGTTCGTTTTTGCGACCTTGGCGGCGATCGTCCGCATCCGCCCCAGCGCCCGCTCGATCGCGGCGATCTGAGCCTCACTGGCGCGTTCGGCCGCCTTGGCCGCCGCGTACGGCTCGATGGCTTCACGCATTTCGTACAGTTCGACCAACTCGTCGGGACTGATCGTGCGAACGACCGCCCCGAGCTGCGGGACCAGTTCGACGAATCCTTCGTTGGCCAACAATCCCATCGCCTCGCGGACCGGCGTGGCGCTGATCCCGAGTTCCTGTCCGATCGGTCCATAGCGAATCCGGCTGCCCGGAGCGAACTCACCGGCGATCAGCCGCGAGCGGAGGTTCCGGTAGGCCAGTTGGGCGTGGGTGGAAGTCACGGGAGACACTCTGATTTGTAGAGGTCTATAGACTTTACCAGAACCGCAGCGGCACGCAAGCGACCGGCGAGACAACCCGCTGAAGCATCGTTTAGCGGCAGGCCGCGAGCGGGTTGTCGATTTAGTGAGCCGTGACGCGTGAGCGGCCGGGCATTCCGGCGCCCGACCGAGGCCTCACGGCCAACGGCTCACCATTGTGCCGCTAGCACCGCAGTCGATTTAGTGAGCCGTGACGCGTGAGCGGCCGGGCATTCCGGCGCCCGCCCGAGGCCTTACGGCCAACGGCTCACCATGGTGCCGCTAGCACCGCAGTCGATTTAGTGAGCCGTGACGCGTGAGCGGCCGGGCATTCCGGCGCCCGACCGAGGCCTTACGGCCAACGGCTCACCATGGAGTCAGCAGATCCCGACTAAATCGACAGCCCGCGAGCCCTCCGGCGTCTTGGAAAAGATGAAGGACCGGAGGGCTCGCGCCCTGCCGCTAAAACTTAAAGGAGTTGATGGGAATGCCGCGGCGACTTCCCCGGAGGTGGCGCGACGCTGACCTCCGGCTACCCGCTGGCATCCCTCCGGGATACTAGAATCGTCTGGCGTCAGGCAACCAGACGGAGTTTCTCGGCTTCCTGCTCTTTGGCCGCGCAGATGCCTTCGATGAACTCTTCGAAGATGCGGACGTCCAGCGCCGAGGCGGCGGCACATTCGGGGTGGAACTGGGTTCCGACCACGAACCAATCCATCATTTCACTTTCGATGGCTTCGATCACACCATCGGGGCAGCGGGCGGTCACGCGGAAGCCCGGTGCGACCTCGTCGATCGCCATGTGGTGACGGCTGCTGACACGAATCTCACCGTCGCCGAAGACGCGGCCGACCAGCGAATCGCTTTCGACTTCCAGGGTGTGTCGGTGATTGGGGTCATGGGGGTCCAGGTGCGGAACCGCCGCCGGCAAGTCTTCTTTGATGTGCAGGAACAGGTTGCCGCCCTGTTGAATGTTCAACAGTTGCATGCCGGCTCCGATCGCCAGCAACGGGATGCGACGCTCGGCGATTTCTGCGACCAAGTGACGGTCGCTGGTTTCACGCACCGGATCCATCGGGCGAACGCTCGAATGCAACATGAAGCCGTCGTTGCGCGGATCCAAGTCTCCGCCACCGATCATCATGAAGCCTTCAACGTGATCCAGTACCCGGGCGATCGATTCAGGGTCGTCCATCGGAGGCACGACGACCGGAATGCCACCGGCCGAAAGGATCGACTGAAAGTAGCCCGCCGCCAGATAGGCGAACCCGGGTTTACTGCGATCAGCAGCTTTGAAATCACAGTTGATACCAATGATCGGCTTGCTAACCAGAGCTTCGTTTGACATCCGACGTTTCCTCATAAAAGTCGCAAAATCCAAGAATGACAACGCAGCCGCGTGCTGCGTCAAAAAAGGGGTGCACGGTTACCTGGAAGAACGCCCCACCACTTCGGCTCGACGCAAACCATGCGTCGGTCGGAGGTGACGGGAAGCAGGAAAACGCAGCAGCAAAGCGGTTGCGAGTGAACCGGGATTGCCAAACCGAACTGCCGAGTCGGGGTGAGCCCGCTGAACTCGATGAATAGAAGAGCGATAAGAATCCATCTTGGAATCCATAGTGATCGTCCTTAATCAGGACCGCCCCGGCGGTGTCGGCTCTGGGTCAGAGACCGGCGACGTTACGCAAGTCTCTCCGAGCGGTGCGAAAAGTAGCGGCAATTTTCATCGGTTCCAAACAATCTCTACATCTTGTGCAAACTGGCGTGTGCTAGCACGACAGACAGTGCTAGCAATACGCTTTTTTGCTATCAATGCGGCGTTTGGATGCCGATGGCTACCGGCATCAACCCGGAATCAACCCGGAACGCGACCGGAATGCTACCTTGAACATCGTTTCCTCGGGTTTGGCCCGTAGCGTCGCGCCCAATGCCACATACTTTGACACCAACCGGGGTGTTTTTTGTTAGCGGTAGGGCGCGAGCCCTCCGGTCTTTCACGGTGTTTCCAAGCTGAAGCCGGACGGCTCGCGCCCAATACCGCTCAATCGACAAGGTTTTGACAAGCGCAGAACCCTGCCGCTCACAAGCATCACTGCGTTTGGTGTCAAAGGAGAACGGCAGCGTCCGCGCGGCGCTAAATCTCGATTTAGCGGTATCGGGCTGTGGCCCGTACGCTAGCGCGATACGGCTAATCCCACGTGTGATCTGGATTCCATCGCCAGGCCACCGACGGCCTCCGCGACGCCTCTCCCTGAGAATGCTGCCGGGGTAGACTACCGCAACTCAGCTGAAACAGAGCGTCAGAGAATCAGGCAGAGAATCAGTCCTGAAAATTCAACCGACAAAAATTCAACCGACAAGGAAACGCGTCCGTGAAATTTGAAAACGTTCGACTGGCGGCCATCGGTGCGTTGGTCCCCGACGAGGTTTGGTCGAGCGATCAGATCGAACAGCGTCTGCAACCGCTCTACCAGCGTCTGAAGTTGCCCGAAGGCCGATTGGAGCTGATGTCGGGAATCGCCCGGCGCCGCGTCTGGCCGGCGGGGACTGTCCCCAGTGGGCCCAGCATCGAAGCGGGGAAGCTGGCCGTCCAGGCTGCCGGGGTGGGCGTCGAATCGATCGGCTGCCTGATTCACGCCAGCGTGTGTCGTGATTTTCTGGAGCCGGCGACGGCATCGCGGGTGCACCACGGGATCGGGCTGTCCTCGGATTGCTGGGTCTATGACGTTTCCAATGCCTGCCTGGGCCTGATCAACGGCGCGATTCAGATCGCGATGATGATCCAGAGCGGCGCGATCGACGCCGGGATGGTGGTGGGCACCGAAAACAGCCGGATGCTGCTCGAATCGACGATCCAGGCCCTCAACGGGGACACGTCGCTGCGGCGCAAGGACATCAAGGGCGCGTTTGCGTCGCTGACGATCGGATCGGGCAGTTGTGCCTGGCTGCTGACCCACGAGCGTTTGGCGCCCGAGGCGACCTCGATCGAAGTCGGCATCGCCGAGGCCCGCACCCGATTTCACGATCTGTGCGTCAGCGACAGCGACTCGGCCGGCGCGGCGATGCAGCCGCTGATGGAGACGGATTCGGAGAAGCTGATGGCCGAGGGGATCGCCACAGGGGCTGCGGCCTTTGAAAAACTGTTGGCCGAAAGCGGCTGGGACCGCAGTTCGATCGAGCGAACGGTTTGCCACCAGGTCGGGACGCGTCATCGGGTGGCGATGCTGGAATCGATGGGGCTTTCCACCGAGCGGGACAGCGTTTCATTCCCCCAACTCGGCAACACGGGCTCGGTTGCGCTGCCCCTGACGGTCGCGTCGGCGGCCGAGCAAGGCGACCTAACCGGGGGGGACCGGGTAGCGATGTTGGGGATCGGGTCGGGGATCAACAGCGTGATGCTGGCGGCCCGCTGGGGAAGCACTGCGATCGCGGGAAACATCAAAGCGATTCAAAATGTCCCGTTGGCCTTGAAAATCCCGAGCTGAGCGGCGACACTCTGCCGCTTCCCAAAACCGACGCGCGACCGCCCTCGGAGAATCGTCTCTCCGGGTGAAAACAGCGGATCGCGCCGGCAGCGTTTCGATCGGTTTGGATAAACCGTTCGTCCCGCAGCCCGCCCCCCTTTATTGATCTGTAGCGGTCCACCCGCGGCTTGGTTTTTTGCCGATCCGTCAGTGGGGCTGATTGCGGACACCCAGGAGAATCACCGTCTATGGCTCGTTACACCGGCCCTAAAGCACGCGTCAACCGTCGACTCGGCACCCTGATTTATGAAACCGCGGGTGCCGCTCGTGCGCTCGACCGTCGCAACACGCCGCCCGGGATGCATGTCCGCGGCCGTCGCCCGAGTAACTACGGTGCGGCATTGCAAGAAAAGCAAAAGATCAAGCACTATTACGGGTTGGGCGAACGCCAGCTGCGTCGCTACTTTGACGCCGTCGGTCGCAAGTCGGGCAACACCGGTGAGCTGTTGTTGCTGATGTGCGAGCGTCGGCTGGACAACGTGGTTCGCCGAGTCGGATTTACCAAGACCCGTCCCCAGGCCCGTCAAGGCGTCGCGCACGGCCACTTTCTGGTCAACGGCGTGAAGGTCGACAAGCCCAGCTACATCCTGCGTCCGGGCGACATTGTCGAAGTCCGCAACCGCGAGAACCTGAAGAACCTGTACCGGGGTGTGATCGCCAACGCGGCCCCCGATGCACTGGACTGGGTCGCGTTTGACAGCGAGAGCTTGAAGGCGACGATGCTGGGGATGCCCGGTGCGAGCGACATCAGCTTGCCGGTCGACGCGAACTCCGTCGTCGAATTCCTGTCTCGTTAATCGAATCGGTGTGGCGTCCAGCTTGCCTTCACGGGGTTTCGCAGGCTGGAAGCATACGCCAAGTTGCGGTTTGACAGTACAATTCAGCTTCCGTCGCGGACGCCTCGGCGTCCGTTCTTTTTTGCTCCGACGGTGGTCTCCCAAACCAACAGTCTTCCTCGCCAATCGAATAGAGAAAAATGCATTGTCCCGTTGTTGTCTTGGGCGGTGGTCCCGGTGGTTATGCGGCCGCGTTTTTGGCCGCCGATGAAGGATTGGACGTCACCATTGTCGAAGCGGAACCCCGGCTCGGCGGGACCTGCTTGTTGCGCGGATGTATCCCCAGCAAGGCGCTGTTGCACGTCGCCAAAGTGATCCACGAAGTGGACGACTTGAGAGCCAATTGGGGCGTGGAATACCCCGGCAAACCGACGATCGACATCGACAAGGTGCGGGCCCGCAAGGACCAGGTGATTTCCAACCTGACCGGCGGACTCGGCAATCTGGCCAAGCGTCGCAACGTCACCGTGATCCAAGCCCGCGGCAGCTTTGTCAACTCGACCACGTTGCAATTGGAAGGCGACCACGAATCGATCCCCGTCGGCGGACAACTGACGTTCGACCACTGCATCCTGGCCACCGGCAGCGTCCCCGCGATGCCGCCGGCGTTCAACATCGGCAGCGACCGCGTGATGGACAGTACCGGTGCACTGGCGCTCGCGGATATCCCCGAATCGATGCTGGTCGTCGGCGGCGGATACATCGGACTGGAAATGGGCAGCGTGTACGCCCATCTGGGTTCCAAGGTCACGGTCGTCGAATTGGCCGAGGGCTTGTTGCCTGGAGCGGACCGTGATCTGGTCAAACCGCTCGCCAAACGCATTGACAAACTTTGCGAAGGCCGCGTGCTGACGAACACCAAGGTCGGCTCGTTGACCGAAGTCGGCGACAAGATCGAAGTGACGTTTGAAGGGCCGGCCCATTTCGGGCACGAGCAATTTGATCGTGTGCTGATCAGCATCGGTCGGCGTCCGGTCACCCGCGGCCTGGGACTGGAAAACACCTCCGTCGTCGTCAACGAGCGGGGCTTCGTCGAATGCGACGACCGGCAACGCACGGCCGATCCACACATCCTGGCCATCGGTGACGTCGCCGGGGATCCGATGCTCGCCCACAAAGCGACGCACGAAGGCCGGGTGGCCGCCGAAGTCCTGGCCGGTAAAGCCGCCAGCTTTGACAAGAAAGCAATCCCGGCGGTGGTGTTCACCGATCCCGAGATCGCTTGGGCGGGCATCACCGAAACCGAAGCCAAGCGAGACGGCGTGAAGGTCGCGGTGGAGGTCTATCCCTGGGCGGCGAGCGGACGGGCTCAGGCTCTGGGGATCACCGAAGGGTTGACCAAGTGGCTCGTCGATCCGGACTCCGGACGCGTGATCGGTTGTGGGATCGTCGGATCGGGGGCCGGTGAATTGATCGCCGAAGCCGTCTTGGCGATCGAGATGGGATGCGAAGTCCATGACGTGACCGAAAGCGTGCACCCGCACCCGACGCTCAGTGAAACGTTGATGAATGCCGGTGAAGTGCACTTCGGCACCGCCACCGAAATTTTCAAACCCAAACGAAAACCTGCGTCAGTGGGTTGATCCATGACACAACGCGTCTACATCAAAACCGTCGGCTGCCAGATGAACGTGCTGGACAGCGAAATGGTCATCGCTGACTTGAAACGTCACGGCTACACCGTCGTGGACTCGCACGAAGAAGCGGACTGCGTGCTGTACAACACCTGCAGCGTCCGCGAGCATGCCGAGGAAAAGGTCTACAGCGCGTTGGGCAAGATCCGTGAATCCAAGAAGGATCATCCGGACAAATTGATCGGCGTGATGGGCTGCATGGCCCAGAAGGATCAGGAGATCATTTTCAAACGTGCGCCGTACGTCGACATGGTCGTCGGCCCGGGGCAACTGCACACGATCCCAGATCTGCTGACCAAACTGCGAAACGGCGAAGGCCGCCAGATGGCGATCTCGCTGGGCCGCAAGGACGACAAACAAGCCGTCGTCGCGCGGAGCCACGAGACGTTCGACCCGCTCCGTGACCCCACGATGCGGCCGACCCCGTTCCAGGCGTACCTGCGGATCCAGATCGGTTGCGATAAGTTTTGCACCTACTGTGTCGTCCCCAACACGCGCGGTCCCGAGCAAGGTCGTCCGCCCCGGCAAATCGTCTCCGAGGCGCAGGTGCTGGCCGAACAGGGATGCCGCGAAATCACGTTGCTCGGTCAAACCGTCAACAGCTACCAGTATTCCGCCGATGGCGAAACGACGGACATGACGTCGCTGTTGGAAATGCTGCACGATGTCGATGGGATCGAGCGGATCAAGTTCGTCACCAATTACCCCAAAGACATGACCGAACGGTTGCTGGTGGCCGTCCGCGACTTGCCGAAGGTCTCGCCGTATTTGCACGTGCCCGCCCAGAGCGGCAGCGACGACGTGCTCAAACGCATGAAACGCGGCTACACGATCGCCGACTACATGGAGATGTTCGAGCGGATCGAGCGGATCTTGCCCGAGGCCGCCGTCAGCAGCGACTTCATCGTCGGGTTCTGCGGCGAGACGGACGAGGACTTTGAAAAATCCGTCGCGCTGGTCGAACGTTGCCGCTTCAAGAACAGCTTCATCTTCCAATACAGCGTCCGGCCCGGCACCAAAGCCGCCGAACGATTGGAAGACGACGTGCCGCGGGAGGTCAAAGCCGAGCGGAACCATCGCTTGCTGGAGGTCCAGAACCGGATCGCGAAAGAAGAAAACGCCACAATGATCGGCCGCGAGGTTCAGGTGTTGGTCGAAGGCCCCAGCAAGAAAGCCGCCGACGCCGATGCAGACAGCCCCGTCGTTCAAATGACCGGGCGGACCCCCTGTGATCGCATCGTCGTGTTCGACGGCAATCGTCGCCAGGCGGGACAGTTGCTGGACATCCATGTCGACGACGTCAGCAGCCACACCTTGATCGGCCGAGTCAAAACCGTCGACGTCGTCTCGATCGGGATGTAGCGGGTAGCTCGTGCGGCACAGTGCAGTGAGCGGCGCCAGCCGTCCGGTCGATTTAATCGAGATCTGCTGAGTTGATGGTGAGCCGCTGGCCGTAAGGCCTCGGGCGGGCGCCCGATTGCCCGGCCGCTTACGCGTCACGGCTCACAAAACCGACAGCCCGCAAACCGTCCGGTTTCAGCCTGAAAACACTTTGAAAAACCAAAGGGGCTCGCGCCCTGCCGCTAACAAAAAACGGAAGGTGAGGGTGAGAAATCACCCTTGCGACCCACCGGCCGGGGCAACCGGGACACGATCGATGACGGTTTTCCCGCAGGGTCCCCGGGCGTCGTGCTGCTCGCCGTTGCCCCCTGTGCTTCGCCGCCCGCATTCGTGACAATCCGGGCACTCTCCCCTACAAAACATACCTATGTCCACTTCTACCCAATCCTCGGCGGACCCATCCTCCCAGAGCGAGATCACGACGCATCCGCTGCCGTGCGGAATGACGGTCCTGGTTCAACCGATGCCTTGGCTACGAACCGCGGCCTTCACCCTCTCGCTCCGCAGCGGCATTCAGACCGAGCCGGAGAACCGAGCCGGTCTGGCGTCGATGGTCTGCGAGATGGTCCAGCGCGGGGCCGGCAGCTTCAGCAGCCGTGACCTGGTCGCGATGCAGGACAATCTGGGCATGGATCGCAACAGCGGTGTTTCGACAGCGACGTCATCGTTTGGTGCCGCGATGCCGGCCGAATCGTTCGGTGAAGCGTTGAACCTGTACGCGGACATCGTGCGGCGGCCGCATCTGCCGGCGGATCAAATCGAAGATGCCCGGATGATGATGATCCAGGAGCTGCGTGCGATCGAAGACGAGCCGACACAGCGGGTGATGAAGCGTGTCCGCGAGCTGCACTATGGCTCTCGACTGGGACGCGGCAACCAAGGAACGATGGAGTCGTTGGCCGCGATCAATAGCGATGACATTCGACAGTTTTATCAAGCCACCTATCACGCCGGTGGTGCGATCCTGACCGTTGCGGGGCGCGTCGAAGCCGACACGGTGGTGCAGCTCGCCCAGGAAGCATTCGGAGACTGGCGAACGGAGGACGTTGACGACGCCCCGTTGCCCAGCGGCGCACCGGTGTATGAACACATCCAAGCGGCCAGCAGCCAAACCCACATCGCGTTCGCGTTCCCGAGCATCCCTTACGGTCACCCGGACTATTTCGCCATGCGTGCGGGCATCGGCATCCTGAGCGACGGAATGAGCAGCCGGCTGTTCGATCGCGTCCGCGAAAAACGCGGGCTGTGTTACACCGTCTCGGCGAGTTGCCATTCGCTGATCAATGCCGGCGGTGTGTTCGGCTACGCCGGAACCACGCCCGCCCGCGCCCAAGAAACGTTGGATGTCACGCTGGGAGAGATCCGGAATCTGCCCAGCGACTTGGAGCAAAGCGAGTTGGACCGTTGGAAGGTTCGCATCGAAAGCGGGCTGATCATGGAACAGGAATCCAGTGCTTCGCGGGCCAGTTCCCTGGCCAGCGATTTCTATCAGATCGGCAGGGCGATGCCGACGGCCGAACTGAGTGAGATCATCGAAGCGTTGACGCTCGATGACGTGAAGGGTTATTGGGAAAAACACCCGCCGTCGGACTATCGGATCGTCACCCTCGGACCCGAGAAGCTCAACGTTTAACCCGCTGCGACGCTTTCGCTTTGCGCGTCGGGTTGAAAGGCCGATCGCCCGTCGGCCCGCGACCGAAGGCCGGTCCGCCCCCAAACACCACCGAACGACACCCCTCGTCTGAATTTCAAATGCCCAAGTTCCAGCAAGCCACCCTCGCCAACGGACTGCGCATCGTTGCCGAAACGGATCCGCGAAATTACTCGATGTCCTTGGGGTACTTCGTCCAGGCCGGATCGCGAAACGAACTCGACCCACAATCCGGGCTCAGCCACTTTCTTGAACACATGATGTTCAAGGGGACGCAGCGGCGGAGTGCCGAAGACGTCAACCGCGAACTCGACGAACTCGGCGGCCAATCCAACGCCTACACGTCCGAAGAACAAACGGTGTACTACGCGACCGTGCTGCCCAAGTTCCAGGACCGAATCGTCGACTTGTTGACCGACATGATGTCGCCGATTCTCGATGGAGACGAATTCGAGACCGAACGCAACGTCATCTTGGAAGAGATCGCCAAGTACGAAGATCAGCCTCCCTTCGGTGGATTCGAACGCGCGATGGAAATCTACTTTTCGCCGCGTGGGCTGGGACGACGGGTGCTCGGCACCAGCGAATCGATCGAAGCGATGACGGCCGAACGGATGCGTGACTATTTCAAGCAACGCTATCGCCCCGAGAACATCGTGCTGGCCGCCTCCGGCAACGTCGACTTTGACGCTCTGGTCGGTGAGATCGATAAACGCACGGCATCGTGGGCGGACCGAGTGGCCGCGGAAACGCTCCCCGCCGATGACGCCGATTCGATCCCCGAAGGAATCGAGTTGTCCCATCGAGTCGTGACACCCGATGCGGTGCAGGCCTACTGCATCCAGATCGGCAACGGCCCCTCCTCAGGCAGCAGCCAGCGGCATGCGGCGCGGTTGCTGGCAACCATCCTGGGCGACGAAGGCGGCAGCCGGTTCTTCTGGGATTTGATCGACACCGGGCGTGCCGAAGTGGCGACGTGCTGGCCACAGGAATTCAGTGATTGCGGCGCCTGGTTCAATTACCTGGTTTGCGTGCCCGACGATTTGGAAAGCAACCAACGCTTCATGCGCGAAATCATCCACAGCGTCGTCGAGAAAGGCGTCACCAAAGAAGAGCTCGAGCAAGCGGTCAACAAGACGGCGGCCGGCTACATCATGCAGAGCGAACGACCGAGCAATCGATTGTTTAGCATCGGCAGCCGCTGGTTGATCCACAACGAATACGTCGACCTGGATCAATCCCTGACCAACATTCGGTCGGTCGATCAGGCCGCGATCGCCGAGGTCGCCAAAACCTATTTGTCCGAAGAACCGACGGAAATCTTGGCCTTGTGAGGCAATGTTGCGAAGCCTTCGTGAGCGGAAGGGCGCGAGCGGTCTGTCGACTTCATCGGGATCGGTTGAGTCAATGGTGAGCCACTGGCCGTAAGGCCTCGGGCAGCGTCGGAATGCCCGGCCGCTGACGCGTCGCGGCTCACAAAAACGACAGCCCGCTTGCGCCCTGCCGCTAAAAAACGAGTCGCGCATGCCATTGCGCGATGGGCCCGCCAAGACGCGCGGGCGCATCGATCATCAACGCCTACCGACGACCGCTGTACCGGGAGTTGCTGGTCACGAACCGATCCAGATCCTTTTCCAGTTGGATCAGCTCTTCGTCGAGCCACGTGGCAAACTCCGCCCGCGAGACGCCTTCGACCAGCGCGGTGAACTGATCCCAATTGGTCGTGATCACCTGCTTGGCCGATTCGCTCTTCAAACTTGGCGTTTGTTTGTCGCTGGATGTCGACATATCGAAACCCTCCGGTTGGGGGTGGTTATGATGTGATCAAATCTGGAAACTGAATCTCAGTCCCACCTCGTCTCTGCCAGTTAGACGCGCCCACCAAGCTCGGGGTTCATCGTAATAACAAAGGTTCTTTGGGGAATGTTGTTTCAGTCGCAGCAAGCCGCATGCCTTTTTTCGGCGTTGCCGCGCCCTTCTTGGGGACTGACCGTGGAATTCATCCTCTTTTCACTCGCAAAACAACTCGAAAATTTATTTTTGGCAATCTCGAACCGATTCCGATGCAACCAGGGGTGTGTCGTTCTGGCGACGGTTTGTTTCAAAACTGCCACTTCTTCATGCAGCGGACGCCTCCGATTGCTCAAAGAGACCGCACTGCCATAGAATACTCCGTTATCGTCTGATAAAGGAGCCCGTTGCGACTTTAAATATTTTTTTGGCCGATTTAGCACTCGGATTACCAGGGTCAATGAAGCGGTAGGGGTCACGGTCACTGTTTCGCCAGCCATTTTTCGCAGCGTTTGGCGGAAATTTTGATCGAGGTGCCTAGCGGCTGGGCAAACAGGCTGACTCGCAATTCTTCGATCATCCAGCGAAATTCGTCCGCGGAGCGGGCTTTGGGATGCTGTTCCGAATCGGCAAAACGTGCGATCCATTGCTGCCAGAGCTCCCCGATGGTTTCCGCACCGGATTGATCGCGTGATCCGGCACCGCTACGCAGTTTGTCCAGCCGATAGGTGATCGCCGACAGATAGCGTGGGTAGTGCTGAAGCCACCGCCAGGGTGTGACAGAGAAGAAGTCAGGATGAACCAGCCAGCGGAGCTGTTGCTGCACGTCCTTGCCGGCGGCGGAGAACCGCGAGTTGGAAAGCGATTCGATTTCGCTCCGCATGTTCAAGTACGACTGGCCGAACGGGGTCAGCCATTTGGCGACTTCTTGAACGGCGACGGAAATGCGTTCCACGCGATCGATCCTGCGCGCTTCGAATGCCTCGCGGCTCCGCACCAGGTCTTGGTTTTCCACAAACGCGATCCGTGCCAGCAGGTCGATCAACGACGGTTCGAACTGGGCCGCTGGAACCGCGCCGGCGAGTCGGATTTTGGTTTCGTTCAATTCCGGCAACCAACGGACTTGGCGTCTCAGTTCTGCGCGTTCGCTGATCGCGTACAGTCGGGTCAGGCCTTGCCGCATGATGGAATCGGCGGTGGCTTGGTCGGGGAACAATCCGATGGTGACATGATCCCCCTGGTCGACGAGTGCTGGATACTGCGCGACCCGCACCCCGCCGCGCTGCCGCGTGACATCGACCGGCAAATGATCCAGATCGAAGGAACGCATCGGCTCGCTCGGCAAATCGGCATCCACCGGGCCGCCGGCGTCGTTGGATGCTTCGCCACCACTGCCTCCGAATTGCCTGGCCAGCGGATCGACCGATCGACCTTGCGCGATCAGCTTGCCCTCGTCATCGACGACCGAGATCAGGAACCGCAGATGATCGTCCAGTTTTTCGTCTTGAAAATCAGATTCGCTGATCGTCATTTCCGCATGGCGTGACATCGCACTGCACAGCGCGGGCATGAAGGGGACTTGGCCGTATTGGGGCAACAGTTCTTCGTAGAGTTGCTGGGCGACGTCGGCCGCCGGAACCAGGTTGCGACGAATCCGCTTGGGCAGCGATTTGATCATCGCGATGATCTTGCCCGGCAGCAGGCCCGGGACGAGCCAACCGAGTCGATCGTCGCTGATTTGCGAGACCGCCGCTTGGTGGATCCGCAAGCTGACACCATCATCTTCGGCGCCGGGTTCGTACCGATACTGCAGCGGCAGTTCGGTTTTACCGACGGTCAGCTGGTCGGGAAACGCGTCACCGGAGATTTCATCCGTCGTGATGTCGATCAAATCGGACGGCATCATGAACAACGTGGTCTCGTCGTCTGGCACGTCCGGCCGGTCATGCAACCAGGCCGACAGCGCCGACGAATCGGTGAGCCGGCGGGCCCAATCGGGCACCGGCATCGTTTTGGCCAGTTTCTCCAGACGTCCCTTGTCACAAACCTCGGCCGGTAAGCGTTGTTGGTAGAACTGCGCGACAACAAAGTCATCGACGACCATGTCGCGTCGTCGCGTCTTGGCCGCCAGCACTTCGAACGATTCTCGGAGTGATCGGTTGTGTCGCACAAATCTGGCATTGGTTTGCAATTGCTGTTCGACCAGCCCGTGCTGGATCAGCAGGTCGCGTGCCGTGGCCGGATCGACCGGAGGCAGCGGCACGCGGCGGCGGACGACGATCGGCAGTCCGAACAAGGATTGACGTTGGTAACAAAACGCACCGCCGGACTTCTGACTCCAGTGTGGATCGCTGTACGACGACTTGAGCAGGTGGGCAGCGACGGCTTCGACCCATTGCGGCTGAATCTTCGCTACGGTGCGGGCATATTGTTTGCTGGTTTCAACCAGTTCGGCGGCGACGATCCACTTCGGTTTGGAATCGAACACGCCGCTGCCCGGCCACAGGAACAGCTTTAAATTGCGTGGACCCAGGTAGACGTTTTTTTCGCCGGCCATGGCGACGCCGGACAGGAAACCGCTCAGCAGCGCCTGGTGGACCGCTGCATAGCGTTCTTTGTCGATCGTGTGTTTGGTTTGATCGTCGGCGAACTCAATCGCACCGATTCGCCGTCGCGGGGACGACGTGGCCGCGACCCGCGAGCGGTTCAGGTCGGAGGCGATTTCGCGGAGTTGCCGGTAGGTATCGGCCCATTCCCGCATGCGTGTCGGTGACAGGAAACGCCGACGCAGTTGTCGTGTGAGCTTGGCCCGTGAGCAATCGGCGCGGGCCTGTTCGTAGTACCGCCACAGCCTGAGGAACGAAAGGAAATCGCTTTCGGCATCGCGGAATTCCGCGTGCGCCTGGTCGGCCGCCTGCTGCTGGTCTTGCGGACGTTGTCGGGGATCGGGGATTTCCATCGCCGCCGCGATCGGCAAGATTTCCGGCAGCACACCCAGTTCATCCGCAGCGAGGATGATGCGTCCAATCCGCGGATCGACCGGCATGCGGCCGAGTGACTTTCCGATCACCGTCAATTCTTGCTGTTCGTCGATCGCACCGAGTTCCAGCAACGTCTGCACGCCTTCGCGGATCGATTCCGGTCGCGGCACATCCAACAGCGGCAACGAGTCCAGCGATCCGAATCCCAGCATCTTGCTTTGCAGCACGACCGAAGCCAAGTTGGTCCGACGTATCTCGGGTGTCGTGAAGGCATCACGGGACTCAAAGTCCATGGGTGAATACAGACGCACGCAGACGCCGGGACCGACGCGGCCGCAGCGACCGGCGCGTTGATCCGCACTCGCACGGCTGACCGGTTCGATCGGCAATCGTTGCAGTTTGCTGCGTGGGCTGTAGCGGCTGATGCGTGCGGTGCCCGTGTCGATCACCGAGCGAATGCCGGGCACGGTCAGCGAGCTTTCCGCGACGTTGGTCGCAAAGATCAACCGTTGTTTCTGGCCGCTGGGATGAAAGATCCGCTGTTGATCTTTTTGCGGCAACCGCGCGTACAACGGCAAGATCTCGACACGTCCCTCCAGTCCCAGACGTTTGTAGTGACCGGCCACGCGATGCGACACCAAACGGATGTCACGTTCGGTGGGCAGAAAGATCAGCGTGTCACCGCCGCCGCTGTGACCGCGCGACAGATCTTTGATCCCAGCGATCACATGGTGCGCCAGGTCATACGAACGGTTCTCGTCGGCGACGTCTTCCCAAGGAAGATACCGCATCTCGACGGGATAACCGCGGCCTTCGATGGTCAAAATCGGTGCCGGCCCTTGTTCGTCACCAAAATGTTCGGCGAACCGTTCGGCGTCGATCGTTGCCGAGGTGATGATGATTTTCAGATCCGCGCGTTTTTGTTGCAGCCCCCGCAGGTACGCGAGCAAGAAATCGATGTTCAGCGAGCGTTCGTGAGCTTCGTCGATGATGATCGTGTCGTATTGATCCAGGAATCGATCCGAACCGGTTTCCGCCAGCAGAATGCCGTCGGTCATCAGTTTGATCATCGTTTCGGGACCGGTCTGGTCGCCGAAGCGAACTTGGTAACCGACCTGCTGTCCGAGTGGACATTGCATCTCCTCGCACAACCGCGTGGCGATGCTGCGGGCGGCCAGCCGTCGCGGTTGGGTGTGACCGATCATCGCGGCGCGACCGCGACCGGCTTCCAAACAGAACTTGGGCAATTGGGTGCTTTTGCCGCTGCCGGTTTCGCCACACACCACGATCACTTGACGCGAATGAATCAGTTCGATGATCTGATCCTTGTAGCCGGTGATCGGCAATTCGGCCGGGTAGTCCAGCCGCGGTGTGTACGATTCGCGTTGTCGGCGTCGGGCGATCGATTTGGCCAAACGCGATTCAAATTCTTCGTTGGAAAGACGCTTTTGTTGGCGGCGGAGCCGAAACTGGTCGGCCCGCATCGCGTACTCGATCACCAGTTGGTCGTGGGGAATGTCGGCGGCGTCGAGCTGGGTCGGGGATTCAGACGCGGGGGCTTTCGCGGACGCTTCCGGTCGGGCAACGTCGCCCTCGTCACCACCCGACGATGCCGAGGTCGCCTCGTCGGGCTCGGGCTGAGGCTCCAATCGAGGGCTGGAAGGTTTGAAATTCATGGAGCAGGGGAACAGAAAACGCGGCGAAGAAGTCAGGTGGAAGACCACACGGTACGAAATTATCGCCGGCCTGACAGTGGGCGGGGCAGGCAAACGAACAAGCCCCAGCGACACTGGCAGGACACCCGCCGGTTCGCGCAGACGCCGGTTCCGGGTTGGACGTCATCCTCGCTGCGATCGACCCTCCCTGCGGGACGTCGCTTCTTTTACTGCAGGATTTGGCAACCGATTTAGATTCTCTCCCTCTGGGGGTTCTTCGCGGATTTTAATGGCTAATCACTCAGGACCGAGGTTTTTTGAGGCATTGCTGCGATGTCCGAATGGGTGTTGGACGACAACCGCTCGGTTCAAACGCCCCTCCGGCGACGCGGGCCGGTGGAGGGCACCAAGCACCTTCGCCGCATCGCAGACCAGGGTGATTCCTAGGCGGGTTG